>JACMQD010000392.1 GCA_014377155.1 Herminiimonas sp. | reverse complement strand
CTGACCTCACCTTCGAGCATCGCCGACAAACCCGTCGCCGTCGCAGCACCAAATGTGCTCAACAAATAGTCCGCGTACAAGTCAAGGTCAGCTTTTTTCATCCGGTGAGCTTATCAGGTGGCGGCTGCGTAACATCAGTTACGTAATTGCCAATACGTGTGCCCACGGATTCGGTGGCATCCGCTATGGCAATGTGACGCAGAAGCACACTTGACCATTCAGACTTTGACGCATCGGCGCGTTTGCGCAAAACTAATGTTCCGTTGACCGTAACCACCTGCGCCCAGCGACCATGGAACCACTCATCACCGACGATCATCGCGTCCAGTTGCTGGACAACGGCGCTGCCGCCGCGCGCGGCGAGAAGCGCGACCCGCTGCCGGTTGTCAAGCTGCTCACCCTGGACGCGCATGCGACTTGGCTCTTGACCGAACTCAATCCCGCCGACGGCGACACCGCTTTCGGTCTGATCGACCTCGGTATCGGTGCGCCGGAAATCGGCCATGTGCGGTTATCCGTACTGGAAGGCATTCGCGGGCCACAGAACCTTGCCGTTGTCCGCGATTTGCATTTCATGCCAAAGCGGCGGCTCTCCGAATACGCCCGGCTGGCTCAGGCTGACGGATCAATCAACGATTGATCGCCCTTGCGCTCCCAGCGCGATACGGCATCGCTCTGCCAGACAGACTGGCACTGCTGAGTGCGGCACCGCACAGATTGAATCGCCCGGACGGGCTATTTTGCGGAGACTCCACAGGCGTGCTGTTCGCGCTCGGTGCCTTGCGAATGCCCGGCCTGTTGTCGGCCATCGCACCAGCTGATGCGGGGCGGCACGCTGATCTGCGGACGGGGCACGTTTGCTGACGCAGGCTGACGATGGGACGGCACCTTGTTCTCATCAATTGACAACCTTGTTGACTCGTAGCGGTCGAAGACCGACGTGGTCTTGCCCGCCGTATCCCCATGGCGATTAAGTTCCTTCTACCCGAGAGGAGTTTGCGCCATGGCAGATTTGAGCACGATTCAGTGGCATCCCAATGCAGCATACCTGTATGTCCTGCACCTGGACGGCCCCGCGCTGGCTTGGGAATACTTGCGGCGCAACCCGGAATACCGGCGCGCCTGGCAACGCCACCGACGCCGACCGCAGCACGATGCGCTTCACTGGGGCTTGCGCCTGCTGGAAGATCCCGGGCGCGATGCACGCGACGCGTACCCCGATTGGTTCCCTGATCCATCCTCAGTAGTCCAAGTCTATCCCGATGCCGATCCCACGGCCGATGCACTGCTGTTCCAGCTCTGGCGCATCCCCGGCCGCAAGCATCTGATGCACGACGGCAAACGCCTGGTGCTGACCACTCAGATCGTCAATCGCATGCTGCGCATGGCGATATCTCCCGCACTCGAAGACGGCATGGCTTACGCCTATGCCGTCCGCGCCGGTTGCAAGCTCTCCGAGCGCTGGCGCGCAATCGAAGCCGAGCTGGCATTGCTTGACACCACAAAGGTGCACCTTACTGCAATCGCCACCGACCGACCAGGTCGCGCGTCAATGCTCCACAAGCGCACCCTGCAAGCGCTCGACGGCACGCTAGCCGGCGCTTCGCAGCGCGGCGTGGCCGAAGTGTTGTTCGGCATCGCCGTCGTTACGGAACGCTGGTACGACGACGGTGATCTGCGCGCCCAGGTCCGCCGCATGATCCGGCGCGGGCAAACGCTCATGGATGGTGGATACCACCGCCTACTCTAATTCGGCAAGGCCGCACAGGGACGTTCGCGCAGCAGTGCAAAACGTCCCTGCACAACACGCCTGACTTTCCCGAGACTGCTTCCATCCGGCGGCGATTGCTTCGTCGGCGATCTTGACCGATGGAGGCACATGCCATGAGACCCGAACCGCTACCGCCGCACCACGTACCCGCAGCCACACCCACCGCCGCCCAGCAGACGGCGCGTTACCTGACCAACAACGAAGCCGCCGAATTCCTGCGGCTGTCGCCGCGCACGCTGGAAAAACAGCGCGTCGTCGGCGGTGGACCGCGTTTTCGCAAGTTTGGCCGGCGCGTGATGTACGCCGTCATCGACCTTGAAACCTGGGCCGATACACGCAGCTTTGAGATGACATCCGACCCCGAATATGCCGAACAACACACCGCGCGCCGTCCCGGCGCGCGGTGACCGGCGATGGACACCGTTACCAATGGCCATCGGGCAAGACCCGCAGCGCGAGCAACTCGAACTGTTCCATGCGTTTTCCGGCGAGCTACCGGCACGCGACGCGCAAGACCTGATGGCTTACCCGTTCTTTTCGCTGGCCAAGACCAAGCGCACGGTGCCGATCGACTTCCGCACCAACAGCGTGACCGTGCGGGTCGAAGGCACGGCCAAGCATGGCCTGGCGACGATATGGGATGCCGACATCCTGATCTGGGCCGCCAGCCAGATCGTCGAGGCGCGCGATGCGGGGTTGCGTTCGTCGCGGCTCATGGCTGCTACACCCTACGAGATTCTGCGCTTTATCGGTCGCGGCACGTCGCTGCGCGACTACCAGCGCCTCAAGGCTGCACTGGACCGCTTGCAGTCCACCAGCGTAGCCACATCGATTCGCCAAGCCAATGCGCGGCGCCTGCATCGCTTCTCGTGGATCAACGAATGGAAGGAACGAGCGGACGGCCAGGGTCGGCCGCTGGGCATCGAGCTGATCCTGCCGGATTGGTTCTATGCTGGGGTGTTCGAGGAAAGCCTGGTGCTGACGATCGACGCCAACTACTTCCGCCTGACCGGCGGTATCGAGCGCTGGCTGTATCGACTGGTGCGCAAGCACGGTGGCTGGCAGCGCGAAGGCTGGCGCTTCGACTTCCCGCACCTGCACCGCAAGTCCGGGAGCATGGTGCGCTTTACCGACTTCGCCTACGACCTGCGTTGCATCGTGGCGCGGCAACCGTTGCCGGGTTACACGCTCGCCGTCCTGCGTCCCAGGCACGGGCCGGAGGTGCTGACCTTCCGCGCCGTGCCGTCCACGGCACCGCTGCGCCCCGGTGGCAGCTTCAATGCCGGTGCAAAGCCTGTGGACAACCGGTGAATACGCTCGTGCTATCGGGAGTGGGAATCCTCGTGCTATCAGGCGCAGCGCTCTCGTGCTATCAGGAGTGCGAACGCGTCGCAAAGCCTTTCGCAGCAATGGTTTGCGCGTTTCCTAACTTAGGTTCTAACTTTGAATCTATAAAACTAACGATAAGAAGCCCCCGCGCGCTGTGGACAAGTCGGCGGGCAGGAAGGAGGACATCATGATCATCGCACTGTTGAACCAGAAAGGCGGGGTCGGCAAGACAACCCTCGCCACGCACATCGCCGGTGAGCTGGCAACGCAAGGCAGCTCAGTAATCCTGATCGATGCCGATCCCCAAGGTTCGGCACTCGATTGGACACAGCGCCGTAGCCAGAACAGTTTGCCCAGGTTGTTCGGTGCAGTCGGTCTGGCCAGGGAAACACTGCATCAGGAAGCGTCAGAACTTGCCAAGCGCTGCGATCACATCGTGATCGATGGCCCGCCCCGGATCGCCGCCCTCGCGCGCTCCGCGCTGCTCGCGGCGGACCTGGTACTGATCCCTGTGCAACCCAGTCCCTACGACGTATGGGCCAGCGCCGAGATGGTGTCGCTGATCCGCGAGGCGCAGGTTTTCCGGCCAGCGCTGCGCGTGGCCTTCGTCATCAACCGGCGTGTCAGCACCACGGTGATCGGACGCGAGGCACGCGGTGCACTCGCCGATCAACCGCTGCCCTCGCTGTTGTCGGAGGTTCGGCAGCGCATCGTGTTCGCCGACAGCGTGGCCGCTGGCCGACTTGCCCGCGAACTCGACGCAGACAGCATCGCCGCACGCGAGATCGCGGCGCTCGCCGATGAAGTGTTGAGGATGGCGCGATGAAAAACAGCAAACGGGTTGCTATCGGTGCGCGTCCGCCTTCCGACCCGCATACCGACGCATGGGTGCGCCAGGGGGACGGTGCGGACATCGGCAAAACCGACCTCTATACCGCCCGGCTGACCATCGACGTGACGCCGGCGCTACGCGCCCGCATCAAGGTTGACGCCTTCACACGCGGTATCACGGTGGCAGAGATGCTGCGAGAACTGTTGGAACATGAATTCCCGGAGAAGCAGCCATGAATGCACTGCCGCAGGCGACGAGCAACGCGCCACCGATATCACGTCCCGTGCTATCAAACGCCACGAACAACACGCCGCTGACGCGCGTGTCACTGGCGTTCGTCGAACGTCGGATCAACCTCTACCTGCGCTCCGGCCATCCAGTTCGTGAGCTGCGCCTAGACCGCTGGCGGCGCTGCGCGCTGTTCCTGCCTGCCGCATTGTTCTGCCGCGTGCGCTGGGAGTCCAACGACTACGGCACGACGCGCTGGCAGCTCCTGGTGCTGCAAACCTGCACGCCACTCGATGCGGTGCAGCGCATCGCTGGCATCCAACCTGGTGCGCGCCTGTTGCTGCACGCCGAAGGCGAACAGCAAGTGCAGTCAGTTCTGCCGCAGATCGACGCCATCGAAACGCTCGGCATCGATCCGGTGACCGTGTCGCCCGCGTACTGGCGCACGTTGGGAAACCGGCTGTCTGCGCGGCTACCACTATCGGCTTACACGATCGAACGGCATGCTGCTTACCTCGCGGGCGAGGTGCTGCGATGAACGTCCGTCGCGTTGTAGTCGCGCTATTCACCGGCTTTGGCATCGCTGCGCTTGCCTGGCCGTCGCTGCATACATCACTGGCGCGCATCGTCTACAACCCCAGCGACAGCGTGCCACCTGGCTGGTATCGCATCGGCCCGCCTGAATCGCTGCACGTCGGCAGCATCGTGCTTGTCCGGCTTTCGGCAGACACCGCCACGCTGGCTGCGCAGCGTGGCTACCTGCCTGAGCACGTTCCGCTGCTCAAACGCATCGGCGCGATGTCACCGCAGCAGGTGTGCATCGAGAAGCGCATCGTTCGCATCGACGACATACCCGTGGCTGGCGTCCATGCAAAAGATGGCCGTGGCCGTCTACTATCGGCATGGCAGCAATATCGGGGGCTTCACGACGGTGAGTTGTTCCTGCTCAGTGCAACCAATCCGGCATCGTTTGACAGCCGGTACTTCGGTCCCGTTGCTGTCTCCGCCGTGATCGGCAGCGCGCAGCCTTTATGGACGTGGTGAACGTGGAACAGACGACGAACGTGCAGCGCTGCATAGCGTTCTTCGTGCAGTCTCGCTGCACATCGTTTGCACCGCGGCCTGCGGCTGGGGTGCTTCACCTGTGCAGACAATCGCAGCCTGACCGTCGGGGCCGGTCGCGTCAGCGATCGGGTAAGGCGGAGGGCAAGATAAAAGGGGCGGCACGTACCGTGCCGCAATGTCAGTCTGCACGTGGGTTTGGCACGGCACGCCGACTGCATGCCGCCGTGCCGTCGTGGCGCGCAAAACCGGACGGGCTCAAGGTTTCTCGTGTGCCGTCTTCGATGCGGTACGCCACCCTACGATGGAGCTGGTGTCATGGCCTCGCGTGACGACGACCGTCTACGCATCAAACCGGGGGCACCTAAGCGCCCGGATGGATCGCAAAGTGGCCAGCGCGCACAGCGCTTTGTATCGAAAGTCCTGAAGCAGGTCTCGAAGGCCGGAGCGAAGACCTCGGGCGGGCGCGGAGCGCGTCCCGCATCGACCTTCGGACGGGGCCGCGTGGCGTCGGGCATGGCCGGCCGCACGCTGGGAGCCAACGCGCGGCGGGTGATCATCAAGTCTCGTTTTGTGGTGCTGAAGAAGGTTGGCGCCAATTCCGTATCGACACACCTGCGCTACATTGAGCGCGACGGCGTGACGCGCGATGGAGAGCGAGGTCAGGCCTACGGCGCCGAGACCGACACGGCTGACCTCAAGGCCTTCGAGGAACGCGGCAAGGGCGACCGCCACCAGTTCCGTTTCATCGTCTCGGTGAAAGATGCCGGGGAGTTGGAAGACCTGCGCGGTTACACACGCGAGTTCATGCAGCGCATGACTACCGACCTGGAAACCCGGCTGGACTGGGTGGCTGTCGATCACTGGGATACGGACAACTCACACACGCACATCGTGCTGCGCGGGCACGCCGGGATTGGTCGGGGAAAGGGGCAAGACCTGGTGATTGCGCCGGACTATATGGCGCACGGTATGCGCATGCGCGCCAGCGAACTGGCGACCGAATGGCTGGGGCCGCGCACCGAACTGGATATTCGGCAGGGGCAGCTACGGGAGGTCGAGCAGGAGCGGCTGACGAGCCTGGACGGGACGCTGTTGCGGCAGGCCAGCGCGGATATCGTGGACCTGACCCAGCAGCCCAACGACCGACAGTACCAAACCGTTTTGCGTGCCCGGTTGCAGCGGTTGGAGGCGATGGAGCTGGCCGAGCGAATCGACGCAAACCACTGGCGGCTATCCCCGAACATGCAACAGACATTGACCACGATGGGCGAGCGCTGCGACATCCTGCGCACGATGCACAAAGCCTTGCGGGGCGAGCAGCGGGAGTTGGTACTGGAAACTGCGTCGGCAACGCCAGTATTGGGCCGCATCGCCGCCAAGGGTCTGGCCGACGAACTTAATGACCGGGGCTATCTGGTGGTCGATGGCATCGACGGCCGCGCGCACTATGTCCGCTTGCCGGTTGGCGCGGACCTGGCCGCGCTGCCGGTGGGTGGCATCGTGGAAATGAAGCCTGCCGAACGGGAACGAGCGGTAGACCGCAACATCGCGGGTATCGCGCGTGAAGGTCTCTACCGCAGCGCTGACCATCTTGTGCAGCTTCGACAAGAAGGTGCCACAGACCCACAACCAAGCGAACATGCGACTCACGGTCGCGCGGGTTCTCTGACGCCAGATCAAACGTCAGTTCGTGGCTATCGGAGATCAAGTCACCAGAATGGGTGTAGATGCCGGCTCGCAATGTGCGTGCTTGTATCCTGTCTGTCACGGCCTGCGACTGATACATCACCACAGCGAGCTGACCGGATGTGATCGTCGATGTCGTTCCGCGCAATATGTCCACGTCAACTACAGACAAATCGCTCTGCCGCTTCTTGTTAATCTTGACGACCGGAATCACCAACTCCTGCAAGGTGGCACCGCCATGCACAAAGCGGCTACCAGAACCTTGCAAACGCAAGCGGTGGATGGATTTCGGAATTTGCACTTCGATGTCGCCGGTCAAACCCAATTGAACCGACGTGAACGACTTCAGACTGGTATTTTCTTTCAGGCCACGGCCCAGCACAAAGCGTCGATCACGGTAAAGAATCGAATCACCCTCTACATCGCCTGCCAGGAAATCACTTTCTGCTAACGTTCGGTTCTGGTAAATGAAACCGTGGTCTGCCGTCACCAGCAGGTTGCTGGCGTTGGCACTGGTCAGCTTTTTGATCACCCGCAGGAGCTCTTGCAATGTCTCTTCTGCGGCATTGAACACGCGCTCTTCGGTGTCTCGCGTATCGCCGGTCTTGTCGATCAGATTGTGATAAATGTAGACCACATCGGTATCACGCAACAGCGTGCGCGTGTCTTCCTTACCCATCTCAAGTAAGTCTTTGGCCTGAATTGCCTTTCCAATTTTTCCATCAATCCTATTTAGAATTTTGTTCCGATTGTCCGTTCCACGGGAGCTTTGGCGATCTATTTGTACGCCGCCAGACTCGTCTGCGGTCAGCGTCAGCTCCTTGTTAGGCAACAGTGCTGCCATACCCAATTGAGTGTAGCTAGGCAGAATGGACAATGCTGGCTCAATGTCGGCATTAAAACGATCCTCTTGACGTATCAAGGTCAGAAGCTCTTCGCCAACCTCGTAACGGAACGCGTCCGAAATGATGACATAGACCTTATTGTCTTTTTCCAGAAATGGCTGAACGTAGCGCGAAAAAAATTGCGCTGCAAGGGCACAGGCGGTGCATCCCAGTGCCGCGCGTCATCCACAAATGCCTGCCAACGGTTGTTCAACTTCAACAGATAGCTGTTGGTGTACAGGTTCTCGATCTGTTCTGCGAGGCTAGCCATCAGCGAGGCCTGGCCCGCGCTGCGAATGTGGAAGATGAACTTGCGATAGAGCTGGTCTAGGGCGTGTTCACGCTATTGAAGAGCCTCGGCGATAAAAGCTAATGTGATGAAGGCGGCGAACATGACATCAGTCTTGTCATAGCGGGTGAATACCCGGCGCCAAGCCTTGAGCCGGCGAAACAGCCGCTCGACCTCAT
>JACMQD010000391.1 GCA_014377155.1 Herminiimonas sp. | reverse complement strand
GACGAAGAAACCATGGAAGTGGTCGAATGGGTGCTGGGCGGCGAAGTGCAGCAAGATATCGTGATGCTGATCAATCACTACGGCGGCCAGGCGGTCGGCCTGACCGGCAAGGACGGCGGCCTGATCCGTGCGCGCAAGATGCAGATGCCCGACAAGCTCAATCCGGGCCAAGTGCTCGACATCGGTTTTGTCGGCGAAATCGACGCCATCAATCCGGCAGTAGTCAAAGCGCTGCAGGACGACGCCTTCATTCCGATCATTTCGCCGATCGGCTTTGGCGAAGATGGTCAGGCCTATAACATCAACGCCGATCTGGTAGCGGGCAAGATCGCCGAAATCCTGAAAGCCGAAAAGTTGATCATGATGACCAACATCCCCGGTGTGATGGACAAGAACGGCGTCCTGGTGACCGATCTGTCGGCGCGCGAGATCGACGAGATGTTCGCCGATGGCACGATTTCCGGCGGCATGTTGCCCAAGATTTCTTCGGCGCTGGATGCTGCCAAGTCGGGCGTCAATACGGTCCACATCATCGATGGCCGGATCGAGCATTCGCTGCTGCTGGAAGTACTGACCGAGCAGGCATTCGGCACCATGATCCGTTCGCACTGATCGAAAGCGCCTGACACTGGACATCGTGTCAGGCCTTCCGAATCAATACACCCGCTCGACCCGATAGCCGCGCTGTTGCAGGATATCCGGTACGCTCTGCTTGCCCACCAGGTGGAACATGCCGATCCCGGCAAATGAATCGACTTCGGCCTTCAGTAATTTTTCGATGCCGCTGGCCAGTCCGGGATTGCGGTCGTCGAGCAGCACTTTCTGGAAGAACCCCCCTGAAAACGTCGGGTCCGCCGCCAGTTCCACTGCCATCGCGTCGATCCCGGCGCGGTCGGCGTCGCGCCACAGCCGTGTCAGCTGCGTGACTTTTTCAATGCCCGAACGGTCTTCGATTTCGGCCATGGTGTCGTCCAGGTAGCGCAACTGATCGCGTTCGGTCAGTGTGCCGAATGTTGCAAGCTGGGCATCGATCGTTTCCAGCTCGACCAGTGGTTTGTTGTTGGCCCTGGCATAACCGGCGATAAAATTGTCCACACCGAACTCGGAACGAAAGCCCTGTCGCGAAAATTCATTGAGCGTCATGACGGTGGCGGCCAGCCACGGTTTCATCGTGGCCACGGTGGCGTAGGTCAATCCGCGTGCTTTCAGCAGGGCTGTCAGACGTGTCTTTTGCGGCAGCTTCAACGGCAAGGTCTTGGCGGATGGATAGATGCCGTATCGCATGACCGAAATTTGCGCCTGGCTGGCATTGAGCGGATCGATTTCAAGCGCGATGCGGGACGCGCGCGCGAGCGCATTCATGACCGTCGATTCCAGCGGGTAAAAATCGGCCGTGCCGACATGAATGGTCCCGAACAGGAACAGCGTGTGATCCGCTGCCGAGACCTTGAACAACACGCCGCGTTTGGGTGCAGCGTCGATCTGCTGGCGGGGCTGGTTCAAGGATACGGCGGGCGCCTCGGCGTGCGCCGATGGCAGGTATAGGCAAAGCACGCTACTGAATATCACTATAATCTTGCGCAGCACACGTTCTCCATGGATGGATGATTTTGCCCAATACTACACCGCTGTGGTTGTTCGACCTCGACAATACGCTGCACGATGCGTCGCATGCGATTTTCCCGGCCATCAATGTCAACATGAATGCCTTCATGGCACGCGTGCTGGGCGACGGCGACACGCCTGCCGACGCCCGGACCGTCGACGCCGCCCGCATCGCTTACTGGAAGCGCTATGGTGCGACGCTGCTGGGGATGGTGACCCATCATGCGGTACGGCAGGAGGATTTCCTGCGCGAGGCGCACCGTTTCGACAATTTGCCGTCGATGATCCGGGCCGAACGTGGCCTCGGCAAGCTGCTGCGACGCCTGCCCGGCCGCAAGATCCTGCTCACCAATGCGCCGCGCCGTTACTCGCGCGAGGTGCTGCGTCACCTCGGCTTGCACAAGCATTTTGCGCAACATATTCCAATCGAATCGATGCGGGTGCATGGCAAGCTGCGGCCCAAGCCCTCAAGGCCGCTGTTACGCAAGTTGCTGGCCAGGGAAGGGGTGGCGGCGCGCCGTTGCATATTGGTCGAAGACACGCTAGCCAATTTGAAGGGTGCCAGACAGGTCGGCATCCGTACTGCATGGGTTACCGGCTACCTGACCGGGACGCACCCGCCGTCGCACCCACCGTCGCACCTGATGCGGGCGACGGTGGTAAAACGCCCCGGGTATGTCGACGTCAAAGTCAAATCGGTGCACCAGCTCGCCAGCCGATTGCATCGCTTGCGCTAAGTACCCGTCAAACATCAGTACACTCTCTTCTTTGCCGATCTCACCTTTGCTGCGCCCGCCTCATGAATTCTGCCAAGCCTTTTCCGACCTTCGCTTTCCTGGCTTTACTGACCGGTGGCACCGCGATTGCATTTGCCGGCATTTTCATGCGGCTGTCGGATGTCAATCCGCTTGCGTCGGCATTCTGGCGCATGGCGCTCGCCGCGCCGGTGTTGTGGGCTTGGGCCTTCGCGGTGCGTGCCGAAGATAAAAAAAACGGCAAGCGCACCGACTTCACGCGCGCGCTGGCGCTGGCCGGCGTGTATTTTGCCGGCGACATGGGCTTCTGGCATTTGTCGCTGCATTACACCACCGTCGCCAATGCGACCTTGCTATCGAATTTTGCGCCACTCTTCATTGCCTTGTGGCTGTGGTGGGCGCATCGGGTGCGGTTTGCGCGTCTGTTCATTGTCGGCATGGTGATTGCGCTGGCGGGCGCGGCGCTGCTGATCGGGCCGAGCGCGACCGGCGCTGGCAACGCCGGTTCCAGCAAGTTGCTGGGTGATGGCCTCGGCGTCGCCAGCGCGGTGTTCTACGCCGCCTACCAGCTGATGATCAAGGATGCGCGCAGCCAATATTCGACTGCGCGCCTGATGGCATGGAGCACCAGCATTACGGCGCTAGCGCTGCTGCCATTCGCGTTGCTGTCACCGGGGTCGTTCTTGCCCGCTACGCTGGCGGCGTGGTGGCCGTTGCTGGCGCTGGCGAGCATTGCACAGATCGGTGGCCAGACTGTGATCGCTTACGCCTCGGCCCACTTGCCGGCATCGCTGTCGTCGATCAGCCTGTTGATCCAGCCTTTCACGGCAGCGCTCGCCGCCTGGCTTCTTTTCAATGAAGCGATCGGGCCGTTGCAGATGCTGGGTGGTGCGCTGATCTTGTGGGGAATCTATCTGTCCAAGCGCGGCAGTCCGCAGGCGGTCGCGTCATGACGTTGCCGCAAGTGGACCAAGCGGTCTCCGATGCATGTTTCGTGCTGCTCGACGATTGCGACGCTACCGCGGATGATCCGGGTTCACGGCTGTACACCGGCTATCTCGGTTCGCTGACCGGTGACCATGCGCATGACTTGCCGCAGGTCCTGGCGCAAATGCAACAGGCGCTGCGCCAGGGACAGTTCGCCGTCGGCATATTTGCCTATGAACTGGGCGGCGAAGTGCACGGAATCAGCGCACGCGATGACGGCGCGCCGTTGGTCGAAATACTGCTGTTCGCGCACTGCGAAAAATTGTCGGCTGCGGCAGTCGACGCGTGGCTGCAACGGCACTCGCATACCGACGACCGCGCCGGTATCGCCGACCTGCGGGCCAGCGTGAGCGAAGCGCAGTTCGCCGCTGCGCTGGCGCGCATCCATGATTACGTCGATGCCGGTGATACCTACCAGGTCAACTATACCTATCGGCTGCATTTCGAAACGTACGGGCCGGCACTGGCGCTGTATCGAAAATTGCGCCTGCGGCAGCCGGTGCCGTACGGTGCGCTGATGGCGCTGCCGGATGGCCGCGCCGTACTCTCGCTGTCGCCGGAACTGTTCGTCAGACTGGACGGCGACACCTTGACGGCGCGACCGATGAAAGGTACCGCCGCCTCGACAGGCGATCCGCAACAGGATGCGCTGCGCGCGGCAGCGCTCGCCGCAGACCCGAAAAACCGCGCCGAAAACCTGATGATCGTCGATCTGCTGCGCAACGATCTCGGGCGCGTGGCCGACATCGGCTCGGTGCGGGTACCGAGTCTGTTCGATGTCAGTCGTTTTGCCGCTGTGCTGCAAATGACCTCAACCGTGCAGGCGCGTTTGCGTGATGATGTCGCCCTGCCGGAACTGTTCGGCGCACTGTATCCGTGCGGCTCGATCACCGGCGCGCCAAAGCGCCGGACCATGCAGATCATCCGTGAGCTGGAGCCGGATACCCGTGGCTTGTACACCGGGGCGATCGGCTGGTTCGATGCGCCGGCAGCGGGCGCCAGTCTGGGCGACTTCTGCCTGTCGGTGCCGATTCGCACGCTGCTACTGGATGCGCCCGACCGGGATGGCATGCGGGCCGGTCGGATGGGCGTTGGCGCCGGCATCGTGCACGACAGCGATGCGCGCGAAGAATATGCCGAGTGCCTGCTGAAAGCGCGGTTCCTGACCGGTCTGGCGGCCGGCTTCGCGTTGTTCGAGACCATGCTGGCCACGCGCGGCGGTTGCCGATATATCGATCTGCACTTGCGGCGCCTGCAAGCGTCGGCAGTCTGGTTCAATTTTTCTTGGAACGAAAGTGCGCTACGCGAGGCGCTGGACGACGCCTGCACGACGCTACCGCCCGGCGTCGATTACCGCGTGCGCCTGGCGCTGGCGCAAGACGGCACAGTCGACATCACCAGCGCGCCGCTGCAACCACTGGCGCTGCCGGTGCTGCCGGTGCGTTTGCTGCTGGCGACCGCACCGACCGATCGACATGATATTTTCCTGCGGCACAAGACGACCTTTCGCGAACACTACGATGCCGGCTGGCGCGCCGCCGAATCGCAAGGCGCATTCGACATGCTGTTCCTGAATCGCGATGCCGAATTGACCGAAGGCGGACGCAGCAATGTGTTCATCAAGCTCGATGGTCGCTGGTATACGCCGCCGCTCGCCGCCGGCGTGTTGCCTGGCGTGATGCGTGGCGTGCTGCTGACCGACCCGGAGTGGAACGCGGCCGAGCGGCGTCTGTCGCTCGACGACTTGCGCCGTGCCGACGACGTCATGGTGTGCAATGCGCTGCGCGGCGTCATGCCGGCGCAGGTTGTGTGGGAGGCTATGCCTTAGCAATCTGAGGCTTGCCACCGAACGTCACCAGCCAGGTCGCCAGCACGACCAGCGCACAGCCGATCAAAGTGTTAATGCTGATCGTTTCGTGCAGGAATAACGCGCCCCACAGCAACGCAAACAGCGGCACCAGAAAAGTGACGGTCAAGGCCTTGGTCGGCCCGACGTCCGCAATCAGGCGAAAGAAAAGAAAGTAGGCCACCGCGCTGCAAAGCAGCGCCAGCGCGCAGGCGATCAGCACGATGAACGGCGTGAGCGATTCGGGCGTTGGCGCTCCTGCTACGGCAGCAAAGGGCATCAGTAACAGTGCCGCGCCGAACTGCGAACCGGTTGCCATTTGCGGGGGCGGAATGGCGGACGAGGTTTTCTTGGAATAGGCGCCGGCGACACCATAACAAAAAGACGCGCCCAGACACGCCAGTGCCGCCGTCATCACCTGCGGCGTGAATTGCGCCGGCCCCAGACGCACCAGAAGGACCACGCCGGCGACGCCGGTGACCAGGCCGGCAATCTTGCGGGCGGTCAGCGTTTCGCCCAGCACGGCGGCGCCAACCAAGGCGCCCCACAACGGACTGGTCGCATTGACGATCGCCGAATAGCCCGCCGGCAGCGTCAGCGCCGCGTACGCAAACAGCACGAACGGCAATGCTGAATTGAGAATGCCCAGGATCAGGTATGCGCGCCAGTGCCGGCCGAACTGCATCGGTCGCCGGGTCGCCGCCATGAACAGCAACATCGCGGCGGCGGCGATCGCCACCCGCAATTCGGCAGTCCATACCGCGCCCAGAACCGGCGCCAGGATGCGCATGAACAGGAATGACGCGCCCCAGATGGCGGCGAGAATCACAAGTCGAACAAGGTCGGCGCTACGCATGAAAAATCCGGACTGGTTGAGGACCGACAGAATAAGGCAAATCCGCTCGCCGGGTTAGCTGGATTCGGACACTGAACCGGATCAAGTTGGGTCGGCCAGCGCACGCTGACGCCAGCCCAGCGCTGCGCCGACGAACAGCGCCATTGCCGAAAACAACAGGCCGCGCTGCAAGCCGCCCGGGCCATCGGCAATCCATCCGACCATGGTCGGGCCGACGATCTGGCCGAATGCGAACACGGTGGTGAAAATGGCGATGCCGGAAGACCATGCGGCGGGCGGCGAATTGTGCCGCACCAGTGCAGTCGTGGACGCTACTACCGACAGAAAAACGCCGCCGAACAGGATGCCCGAAGCGAATACGATGAGTGGCTGCGCCGTCACAGCGGGCAACAGGATCGCACTGCCCAGCAGCGTGTTGAGGATGGCGATCGACTGCCCACCCCTGAAGCGATCCAGCATGCCCGCCCAGATCCGCGACGAAGCGACCACCGCGCAACCCAGCGCGGCGTAGAACCAGGTGACCATCGACGGCGCCATGCCTTGTTGCTTGACCAGCGCCACCACGAATGTCATGTAGCCGATGTAGCCGACGCCGAACATGAAATAGCCGGCCAGGCCGAACGCGAACGGGCGGATCGGGAATGTCCGGCGCTCGGCCGCGGTCGCTGCGGTGCCATCGATACTGCAGGCCGGCAGTGCCATCAGTGCCGTCGCCAGCAGGCACATGCCGCCCAGCGCCAGCCAGGCCCATTGCCAGGCGTGTGGCGCACCGTGCGCCAGCGCCGCGGCCTGGGTGACCGGCACCAGCAAGGACGCCGCGACGATACCGAAGCCGGTACCGCCGTAATACATGCCGATCAAAAAGCCGGCGCGTTGAGGATGGAGCGAGCCCAGGCGCGCTGCCAGCAAGCCGCCAGCGACGAAGACCAGCGCACTGGCGACACCGGCCAGCAGGCGCTGCAGCAACAGCATGTTGGCGTCGATCACGAAGCCCGACATCAGCATGAACAGGGCCGTCAGGAGCGAGCCGCCAATCAGGATTTTTTGCGCGCCGCAACGCCGCATCAGGGCCGGTGTCGCCAGCGCGCCCAGCAAATAGCCCAGCGCGTTGCAGGTATTCATCGAGCCGGCCAGCAGGTAGCTCCAGTCCAGGTCGGCACGCATCGGCGGCAACAGCAACGCATACGAAAAGCGCGACATGCCGAGCGAGATGGCGGCGCCCAGCGACAGCGCCAGCGCCGTCAGGAAAGGCTGGCGCCGCGCCAGATCAGCGCGCATCGGTCATGCTTCGGCCGTCAGGGCATCGGCCAGCTTCGGCTGCGAGGCCGACAGCACCAGCCACATCGCCGCCAGCACGATGGACGCGCCGAACAGGGTCGCCATGCGGACCGATTCATGCAAGAATAAAAATGCCCATAACATGCTGAAGAGCGGGATCAGGAACGAGACCGACATCGCCCGGGTCGGACCGATCTTGACGATCAGCGGAATGAAGATGGCCTGCGCCAGCGCCGACGACAGCAGTGACAGACCCACCACGCACCACAGCGCACGCGCCGACGGCATCACCTCTGGAATGGCGAAAGGCAGCAGTGGCAGCATCATGATCCCGCCTAGAACCAGCGAACCGGTCGCCATTGCGATGGGATGAATCGTGCCTTCCGGGCTGTCCGGCGAATGTCCGGTTTTCTTGACGATGATGCTCGACACTGCATATGATGCCGCCGCCATCAGGCACAGGCTGGTGGCAATCAGCACCGGCTTGTTAAGCACCAGGCTGCCGGCGCCGACCAGTACCGCGACGCCGCTAATGCCCATCATCAGACCGACCAGTTTGCGCAGCGTCAATCGTTCGGCCAGCCACAATACCGACATCAGCGCGCCGAACAGTGGCGCAGTCGAATTGAGCACGGCAGAATACGCCGCTGGCAAATGCAGCGACGCAAAGGAAAAAAATGTAAATGGCAACACGCCCGCAAACAGGCCGACCAGCGCGAACGGTTTTAGATTGCGCTTCCAGTGCATGTTTACGCCGGTCAGCATCGCAAATCCCATCAGCGCAACGGCGGCCAGCACGATGCGCAGCATCGCCGTCAGGATAGGCCCGACCTCGGGGACTGCCACGCGCAGAAAGATGAACGACCCGCCCCAGATGGCAGCAAGGAATACGAGTTTGGCAAGATCGATCGGGGACATGAAGACAAATGCTAAGGGGAAAGAAGGCAGTCGATTGTAACATCGGTGAACAATCCGATGCCGCGCCACCACGTTCATTTGGGTCCGCATGCGCACAAAATCCCGATTCGCACAGGCCGGTCATCGTCATGTCATGCACGGTTGCTAACTTGTTGGATTTTCAACAGGTAATCTCACGGGGTCATGATGCGTCGATTTGTTTCTGTTTCCTTATTGTTGTTGGCATGCGCCATGCTGTCATCCTGCGGTGGCGAAGACGACACACCGCTCAACGTCACCTTGCTTGGCCTGAATGACTTCCACGGCAACCTCATGCCCTCCACATTTAATGGCATGCGGATTCAGGACCCGGCCTTTCCGAACGATGACACCAAAACCGTGGCCATCCAGGCCGGCGGCATCGAGGCCCTGGCCAGCGCCGTCAAACAGGAACGTGCCGCCAACGTCAACACGGTCGTCGTCGGCAGCGGCGACCTGATCGGCGCGACGCCGCTGATTTCGTCGCTGTTGCGTGACGAGCCCAGCATTGCGGCGCTGTCGGCCCTCGGCCTCGAATATTCGTCGGTCGGCAATCATGAATTCGATCAGGGCAAACAGGAATTGCAGCGGATGCAAAACGGCGGTTGCAATTCGAACGCAGCCGACAAGGCCTGCAAGTTCATGGCGACCTACACCGGCGCCAGGTTCAAGTATCTGGCCGCCAACGTGATCGAGCGCGCATCCGGCAAGTCGTTGTTCGATGCTTATGCGATCAAGGAAATTGAAGGCGTCAAGATTGCGTTCATCGGCGCCGTTGTCAAATTAACGCCGACCATCGTGACGCCCACGGGCGTGGCCGGCCTCGATTTCAACGATGAGGCCGATACCATCAACGCGCTCGTGCCGGAATTGCGCGCACAAGGTGTACGCACCATGATCGTCCTGATCCACGAAGGCGGCACGGCGACCGAACCGTACAGCGCGCGCAATTGCGCGACACTGGCCGGCCCGATCGTGGATATCGCCAGGCGGCTTGACAAGGCGATCGACGTCGTCATGTCCGGCCATACCCATCAAGGTTACCAGTGCCGGGTCGACGGTCGCCTGGTGGTGCAGGGGGATTTCTACGGCCATCTGCTGTCGAAGGTGGAACTGGCGATCGATCGCCGGACCGGCGCCGTGTCGTCGTCTAACGCCGATATGATCGTCGTCGATACTGCGAAATATCCAAAAGACCCTGCCATGACGGCTATTATCGACAGCGCCCGCAAGATTACCGATGCAATTGCCAATCAGCCAGTCGCTAGGCTGGCAGTGGCGCAGATCTCGCGTGATTTTTCAGCGGCTGGCGAAACCTATCTCGGTGATGTCATTGCCGACGCCCAGCTTGACGCCACCTCGGCGGCCGACAAAGGCGGCGCGGTGGTCGCCTTCATGAATTCGGGCGGCATCCGCGCTAGTCTGCCGCCGCTGCCGAGCACTACCAACGAGGTCAGCTTCGGCGATGTGTTCACGGTCCAGCCCTTCGGCAATACGCTAGTGACGCTCGACCTGACCGGCGCGCAGATCAGGACCTTGCTGGAACAGCAATGGCTCGGCCAGGCAACGCCGCGCATCCTGCAAGTCTCCGCAGGGTTCAGCTACACCATCGACAACCGGCAAGTCGCCGGCAGCAAAATCATCGCCGCCAGCATCAAGATCAACGGCGTGGTGGTCGATCCGGCCAGAATCTATCGCGTCACGGTCAATAATTTCCTCGCTGCCGGCGGCGACAACTTCGTCGTGCTCAAGGAAGGCAAGAACCAGAAAGGCGGCGACCTCGACGTCGATGCGCTGGCCGATTATCTGAAGAAAAAGGCATCGGCCGGCACGCCGGTAGGCAATCCACCGCGCAACCGGATCGCCATCATCGGCTGATGACGGGTGCGACGCCAGATTGCACCGTAATGGTGGCGGGACAACTTGCTGCGACCGGTGCGCCGCCCGCTTGTGTGCCGCGCGCCGAACCGCTACACTGGCTGGCAATAACCGACCGCTCGGTCGGCGAATGCCTGGACACGATAACGGAGACACTTCATGAACAAAAAATTAGCCGGCGCGCTGTTACCTTCCTTGATTGCGTTGACATTCGCGGCGAATGCGTCTGCCCAAATCAAGATCGGCGTGACGGTCTCAGCGACCGGCCCGGCGGCGTCGCTCGGCATTCCCGAGAAAAATACCTTTGCCCTGATGCCGCGCGAAATCGGCGGCAAGACCGTCGAGTACATCATTCTCGACGACGCCTCCGACACCACGACCGCTGTCAAGAATGCGCGCAAGCTCATTTCCGAAGACAAGGTCGACCTGATCATCGGCTCGACGGTGACGCCGAATTCGCTGGCGATGATCGATGTCGCTGCCGAATCCGAGACGCCGATGATTTCGATGGCGGCATCGGCTGCGATTGTCGAACCGGTGGACGCCAAACGCCGCTGGGTCTTTAAGACGCCGCAAAACGACTCGCACATGTCGACCGCGATTACCGGCCACATGGCCGACGCCAAGATCAAGACGGTCGCCTTTATCGGTTTCGCCGATGCCTACGGCGAAGGCTGGTATCGCGAATTTTCGAAGCTGGCCGATGTGCGTCAGCTGAAAGTCGTAGCCAACGAACGCTTTGCCCGCAACGACACCTCGGTGACCGGTCAGATCCTCAAGATCATGGGTGCCAACCCCGATGCGGTCCTGATTGCCGGCTCCGGCACGCCTGCCGCGCTGCCACAGAAGACCTTGAAAGAGCGGGGCTACAAGGGCGTCATCTACCAGACGCACGGCGTGGCCAATAACGACTTTTTGCGCGTGTGCGGCAAGGATTGCGAAGGCACTTGGCTGCCGGCCGGACCGTTGCTGGTAGCCGATCAGCTGCCGGACTCCAATCCGGTCAAAAAATCGGCATTGACCTACAAAGCGGTGTATGAAAAAGCTTACGGGGCGGGCAGCGTCTCGACATTCGGCGGCCATGCGTGGGATGCCGGCCTGTTGCTGGCGGCAGCCGTACCGCAGGCCTTGAAGAAGGGCCAGCCTGGTACCAAGGAATTCAAGGCCGCCTTGCGCGATGCACTGGAAGCCACGCGTAATCTGGCGACGGCACATGGCGTCGTCAACATGGGACCGACCGACCATCTCGGGCTTGACCAGCGCGCGCGCGTGATGGTCAAGGTGGTCGATGGAAAATGGAAACTGGCCGGAGATGCGAAGTAAGCTGCGCGTCACCGCTTAACCATGCTGTCGAAAAGGCGCGATGCAGATCGCGCCTTTTTACTGACGCCTGCGCCGATACCTGCCGTCTTTCTCTGGCAAATTCATCATCGCCACGTATCATGCATTGCTTGACAATCGCAGTACAGACATCAGGAACCTGAATGGATTTTTCAATCGCAGCCATCCTGGCCCAGGATGGCATTTCCAGTGGCGCGATCTACGCGCTGCTGGCACTGGCGCTGGTGCTGGTATTTTCGGTCACGCGGGTGATCTTCATTCCACAGGGCGAGTTCGTGGCATTCGGTGCCCTGACGCTGGCAGCCATGCAATCGGGCAAATTTCCGCATTCGGCAACGCTGCTGGTGGCGCTGGGCGTGCTGGCGTTCCTGCAGGAAGCCACCACCATCCTGCGCAGTGCCGAACAAAGGCGGTCTGCCAGCCGCAGCGTGCCGCTGGCGCTGGCCAAGTTCATCCTGTTTCCGGTGGCCGTCTATGTTCTCAGCAAGGCCATCGCCGGCCCGTCGCTGCCGGTGCTGCTGCAAGTGCTGCTGACGCTGGCGATCGTGGTGCCGATGGGGCCGATGCTGTATCGGCTGGCATTCCAGCCATTGGCCGAAGCCAGCACGCTGGTATTGCTGATCGTCTCGGTCGGCGTGCATTTCGCGCTGCTGGGCCTGGGGCTGGTGATGTTCGGCGCCGAAGGGTCGCGGACGACGCCGTTCTCGGAGGCGCGCTTCGAACTGGGCGCGATGACCATTTCCGGTCAGAGCCTGGTCATCATCGGCACGTCGGCGGCGCTGATCGTGGCGCTCTACCTGTATTTCGAACGGAGCCTGTCGGGCAAGGCATTGCGCGCGACGGCGGTTAATCGCCTCGGTGCGCGGCTGGTCGGCATCGGCACGACCCAGGCCGGACGGCTGGCGTTCACACTGGCGGCGTTGCTGGGAGCGTTGTGCGGCGTGCTGATCGCGCCGCTGACGACCGTCTACTACGACAGCGGATTCCTGATCGGTCTGAAGGGCTTCGTCGGTGCCATCATCGGTGGTCTCGGTAGCTATCCGATCGCGGCGGCCGGCGCGCTGCTGGTCGGCTTGCTCGAATCGTATTCGTCGTTCTGGGCCAGCGCATTCAAGGAAGTGATCGTCTTCACGATGATCATCCCGGTGCTGCTGTGGCGCTCGCTCACCAGCAAGCATGTCGACGAAGGGGAAGAATGATGTCGCGCAGCTTCCTGTTGTTCGTCGCCCTGGTATGTGCGCTGCCGGTCCTGCCCACGCCGGAGTTCTGGATCACGCTGGCCAACTACATCGGCCTGTATGCGATCGTCGCACTCGGTCTGGTACTGCTGACCGGCGTCGGTGGCCTGACGTCGTTCGGGCAAGCGGCCTTTGTCGGCCTGGGCGCCTATTCGACCGCCTACCTGAGCACCCAGTTCGGCTTGTCGCCGTGGCTCGGCCTGCTGGTCGGCATGTTCATTACCGGCGCCACCGCATTTTTGATCGGCATCATCACCATGCGCCTGTCCGGTCATTACCTGCCGCTCGGGACGATCGCCTGGGGTTTGTCGCTGTTCTACCTGTTCGGCAACCTGGAATTTCTCGGCAAGTACGATGGCTTGAACGGCATCCCGTCGATCAACCTGTTCGGCATCGTGCTCGACAGCGGACGCAGCATGTATTTCCTGATCTGGCTGGTGGTCATCATCGCCGTCATCGCTTTGCAGAACTTGTTGAATTCGCGTCCCGGACGGGCGATTCGCGCCTTGAAAGGCGGCGGCGTGATGGCCGAGGCGATGGGCGTCAATACGGCCTGGATGAAGGTGGTGATCTTCGTCATCGCTGCGCTGCTGGCGTGCGTGTCAGGGTGGCTGTATGCGCACATGCAGCGGGCGGTCAACCCGACCCCGTTCGGACTGAACGCCGGCATCGAATACCTGTTCATGGCGGTGGTCGGCGGCGCCGGCTACGTGTGGGGCGCGCTGTTGGGTTCGGCGCTGCTGACGGTCATGAAAGACCAGTTGCAGTCGTGGTTGCCGAAGCTATTGGGCAGCAATGGCAATTTCGAAGTCATCGTCTTCGGCGTACTGATGGTCTTGCTGTTGCAACGCGCACGCGATGGCTTGTGGCCGTTCATCCGCAAGCTGTTCCCGCAAAAACCGATCGCGGTGGCGCCAGCCTCGGCTGCGGCGCTGCCGAAACGCGCGCGCCATGCAACCGGTGAGGTGGTGTTGCAGGTCAACCGCGCGCGCAAGGAGTTCGGCGGCCTGGTCGCGGTCAACGACATGGAATTCGTCGTCAACGCCGGCGAAATCGTCGGCCTGATCGGCCCCAATGGCGCCGGCAAGTCGACCATGTTCAACCTGGTCACGGGCGTGCTGCCGGTGACCAAAGGCGACATCCGGTTTCGTGTTGGCGGCATCCTGCAACGCATCGATACGCTGGCCTCGCGCGACATCGTGCGGCGCGGTATCGGCCGCACCTTCCAGCATGTGAGGTTGCTGCCGACCATGAGCGTGCTCGAAAACGTCGCTATCGGCGCGCACTTGCGCGGCACTCATGGCGACGTGGTCGGTGTCGCCGCCAGTATCGTCCGGCTCAACCAACCGGAAGAACAGGCCCTGCTGTTCGAGGCCCGTCAGCAGCTCGAACGGGTTGGGCTCGGCCATCTGCTGTACGAGGAAGCCGGCAGCTTGGCGCTGGGCCAGCAGCGCATCCTCGAAATCGCCCGCGCACTGTGCTGCGATCCGACTCTGCTGCTGCTCGACGAACCGGCGGCCGGCTTGCGCTTCCTGGAAAAACAGGCCTTGGCCGACCTCCTGCGCAAGCTGAAGTCCGAAGGCATGAGCATCCTGCTGGTCGAGCATGACATGGATTTCGTGATGAACCTGACCGATCGCCTGGTGGTGATGGAGTTCGGCACCAAGATCGCCGAAGGCTTGCCGGTCGATGTCCAGCAGAATCCGGCAGTGCTCGAAGCGTATCTCGGCGGAATCGACTGACCGCGTGTCGACAATAAAGTGAACCCATCATGAGCAAACCCCTCCTCGAAGTCACCGACCTGCATGTCGCCTACGGCAAGGTCGAAGCGCTGCACGGCGCCAGCCTGACGGTCGGCGCCGGCCAGATCGTGACCGTGATCGGCCCCAACGGCGCCGGCAAATCGACCATGCTCAATGCGCTGGCCGGCGCCATGCCCAACAATGGCGCCATGCGCGGCAAGGTGTCGTTCATGGACCATGACATGGCCGGCGTGCCGATCGAATCGCGGGTGGCGCGCGGCATGTGCCTGGTGCCGGAAAAACGCGAACTGTTCGCCACCATGAGCGTGGAAGACAACCTGCTGCTGGGCAGCTACCGGCGTTACAAGGCGCGCGAGAAAAACTATGCGGACCAGATGGATGTCGTGTTCGACCTGTTCCCGCGCCTGCGCGAACGGCGCAAGCAGGAAGCCGGCACGCTCTCTGGCGGCGAGCGGCAAATGCTGGCGGTCGGGCGGGCACTCATGGCCAAGCCGCAATTGCTGATGCTCGATGAGCCGAGCCTTGGCCTGGCGCCGCTGATCGTCAAGGAGATCTTTCACATCATCGTGCGGCTCCGGGAAACCGGCGTCGCGATCCTGCTGGTAGAGCAAAATGCGCGCGCCGCGCTACAGGTGGCCGACCATGCCTATGTACTGGAAACCGGCGATGTGGTCTTGCAGGGTCGGGCGGCCGATCTGGCCAAAGATCCGAAGGTGATCGACACCTATCTGGGTCTGGCCAAAAAAACAGCGTAGCATTTGCGGTACAATCCGCAACCTGCACCGGGCGCTAGCGCGTTCTTGCAAACGGTTCGCCTGCCTCGTGCATCGCACTTCATAAAGACCTTCATGACCATGTCTCCAGCAGCCGCATTACCGACCAATGAATTGCATCGCAGCACTGGCTTGCGTGCCTTGACAATCGGTGCCATCGGCATCGTCTATGGCGACATCGGCACCAGTCCGCTTTACACGATGAAAGAGATTTTTTCGCCCGACCATGGCGTCGTGTTGGATAACCCCAACCTGCTGGGCATTGTCTCGCTCATCCTGTGGGGCCTGACGATCATCGTCTCGCTCAAGTACGTCACGCTCATCATGCGGGCCGACAATCATGGCGAAGGCGGGGTCATGGCGTTGCTGGCACTCGCGCTGTCGTCGATCAAGACCAGTTCCGCCTGGTTCTATCCGCTGACGTTCGTGGGTCTGACCGGCGCTGCGCTGTTCTTCGGCGACGGTGTCATCACCCCGGCGATTTCGGTCCTCTCTGCCATCGAGGGGCTGGAGGTCGCCACCCCGGCGTTGAAGCCCTATGTGGTGCCTCTGACGATCTGTGTGCTCATCGCGCTGTACTCGGTGCAGTTTAAAGGTACCGCCGGCATCGGCCGCTGGTTCGGACCGATCGTCATCGTGTGGTTTGCGGTGCTGGCGGCGATGGGGGTAGTCAATATCATCGACAATCCCGGTATTGTCGCGGCACTCAATCCGGTGCATGCCATCTCGTTCATGTTGCGCAATGGCTGGATTGCGTTCGTCGCGCTCGGCTCGATCGTACTGGCGTTCACCGGCGCCGAAGCGCTCTATGCGGACATGGGCCACTTCGGTGCCAAGCCGATTCGCCTGGCCTGGACGTTCATCGTGTTTCCGGCGCTTGCGCTCAATTATCTCGGCCAGGGCGCGCTGCTGATGTCGCACCCGGATGCGGTATCGAATCCGTTCTATCAGCAACTCGGAGCGTGGAGTATCTACCCGCTGGTGGCGCTGTCGACAATAGCGACCGTGATCGCTTCACAGGCCACTATCTCTGGCACATTTTCCATCGTGCATCAGGCGATTTCCCTCGGATTTTTGCCGCGCATGCGCGTGCTGTACACGTCCTCGAAAGAAATCGGCCAGATTTATATCCCGCTGGTCAACTGGATTCAACTGGCCGCCGTGGTACTGGCGGTCATCGGCTTCGGCTCGTCGACTGGCCTGGCCTCCGCCTACGGCATTGCCGTCACGGCCACCATGCTCACCACGACATTCATGACGTTTTTCGTAATCCGGTACAAGTGGAAATTACCCCTCATCTTGTGCATTGCCGCCACCGGATCCTTTTTCGTGATCGATGCGGCGCTCCTGTCGGCGAACCTGCTCAAGATCGTCAGCGGCGGCTGGTTTCCGATTCTGTTGGGTGTGATCATGATGTTCATCATGCTGACGTGGCGTACCGGACGCCGGCTGGTATCGGAGAGCAAGCACAAGCACAGGCTGCCTCTTGACGCGTTCCTGAATTCGCTACTGGCTCACCCGTTGAAACGGGTAGCCGGCACTGCCATTTTCTTTCGGGGTGAAGGTGATGGCGTGCCCCATGCGCTGTTGCATAACCTGTCGCATAACAAGATATTGCACGAGCGCGTGGTGTTCATCACGGTCTTCAATGCCGACGTGCCGACGGTGGCCAATGAAGAACGATTGCATGTCGAGGATCTCGGTCATCAGTGCTTCCAAATCAACGTCCGGTTCGGCTTTCAGGAACAGCGCGATATTCCGGTGGTGTTGGAACAATGCGAAAAACACGGGTTGTCGTTCGACATGATGGAAACCTCGTTTTTTGTCTCGCGTCAGACGGTTATTCCGTCCGCCGGTGACGGCATGGTCCAATGGCGCGAAGCGCTGTACGCCACGATGGCGCGCAACGCGCGCGACGCGGCCGGTTACTTCCGCATTCCAAGTAACCGTGTCATCGAACTCGGCACGCAAGTCGAGATTTAAACCGG
>JACMQD010000390.1 GCA_014377155.1 Herminiimonas sp. | reverse complement strand
GGTTTTACCGGAATTCCGCTGTAGGCATTGGACCGACTCCCAATGATGTTGGCTCGGGCTTGTCCAGCCTCAGCTACCTGATGCAGTTCCTAATCGATGCTCTCAAAGTCGACTAATTCGCTACTCTTTTAACAGCGGGGACAGTTAGTGGCGTGGTCGCTGATGCTCCGACCCAGCTTACATTGTGGAAAAATCCGATGGCAAGTCAACCCACCCTTCCTCATCAACTCTTCTCTAACCTTCTGTTGCGGCATCCAGACGACGTCGTGCGCATAACAATGCAACTGTGGGATTCGATCGCGACGGTATTGATACCGATTATTGGCCAGCAAGGCTTTGCTGTTGTGTATGCGCGCAGCGCGCATCGGGTGCAAGCAACCTATCCTTGGCTTGCCATGGATCAAGCTTTGTCGCGGAACGATCTGCCCCACGCTGCGTTGAAAGCAAGTCTTGAGGCACGCTCTCTCACCGAGGCCCACGACGCCAGCACCGCGCTGCTGGTCGCTTTCTCAGACCTTCTCAGTCTATTGATCGGCGAGCCATTGACAAGCCGTTTTTTACTAGTCGCATGCGGCGGCGATTGCTCGGATAAAATCATTAAGGACGTTCGATCATGAACGACTGTGTCATCATCAATCAGATGCCAAGTGGCGTCCCCGGACTGGACCGATTGTTGGGCGGAGGACTTCCCGAGTTCTCCTTTAACATCATTGCGGGTGCGACCGGTAGCCGCAAAAACACGCTGGCCCATCAAATAATGTTTGCGCAAGCAGCCCAGCAGAGGCGCTCGTTATATTTCACGGTGCTCGGCGAGCCTGCACTGAAGATGCTTCGTTATCAGCAGCAATTTCCATTTTTTGATGTCGGTCAAATTGGCGATACGATCAAGTTCGTCAATCTGACCGAAGATATTGCCAAAGGGGATTTTGATCGGGTACTGAAACGCATCGTCGACGAAGTCACCGCGTTTGCGCCCAGCTTTGTCTTTGTCGATTCGTTCCGCTCAGTTGTTCAGTCTGTGCGAGGCGGAACGCAAAAGCTGCAGCAGTTCGTTCACCAACTGGCAATGCAAATGACAGGATGGCGGGCGACCGCGTTTTTGGTTGGCGAATACCTCCTGCCGGAAGCAGAATCCAGCCCGGTGTTCACGGTCGCCGACGGCATCCTGTGGTTATCACAAAATCTGCATCGCAATGCCATGGTGCGCCGAATACAAATCTTCAAAGTTCGTGGTCAGGAGCAGGTGCCTGGTTGGCACACGTTTCACATCAGCAAGGAGGGTGTTCACGTTTTTCCTCGCGCAATCGTCGGGCCGGTCTCTGCCGGTGGCGAAGCCGACGATTCTTCCAAGGAGGAAGGGCGGATTTCAATAGGTACACCTAGCATGGACCGCTTGATGGGCGGTGGTCTTCCCATAGGCTATTCGCTACTGGTGGTCGGGCCTTCCGGATCGGGTAAAACCATCTTAGCCACCGAGTTTCTTACGGAAGGTGCACGCAACGGCGAATTCGGTGTTGTCGCCGCGTTTGAAAAACGCCCCAGCCAGCTACTGAGCGGCAAACTCGATGGACTGATCAAAGCCGGAAAAGTCGGCGTCATCAATACGCGTTCGCTGGATTTGTCGATGGACGAAACGCTGCACAATTTGATCGAAATGATTGAAAAAAAAGAGGCGAAACGACTCGTCATTGATTCACTTTCAGGATTCGAGCTGGCGCTGGCGCCCGAGTTCAGTGAGGATTTCAGGGGCGTACTGTATCGCATGATGGCAGTGCTCACCTCTATGGGCGTAGCGATATTCTTGACCTCCGAACTGGAGGACTGGTACCTGGACTTGCGTTTTAGTCCGTATGGAAATGCCTTCCTCGCCGATGCCATCTTGATGCTGCGTTATATCGAAATCGAGGGTGACCTGAAACGCGTTATTTCGGTAGTAAAGGTACGCGCCAGCGCGCACAGCAAGTCGATGCACCTATTCGATATTACCGACGATGGCATCCAGATCGGTGAGCCGCTGTCGACGTATCGGGCAATTCTCACCGGTCGCCCCCAGGATACGACCGGAAATGGTTCATTTTCCGCAGAAAAAATCTTATGAAAAATGCCCAGCCTGGCAGTGACTCAAGCATCGCAACCGACCAAGCTTCCTCGAGTCAACAGAATCAGCCTTCACCCGATCAGGAAGTGGAACGCGACGCTGACACCAGCGAGACTGTCGTCACTGGTACCGATACCGATACCGACGCGGCAGTACTTTCCGCTCGTGAGCGGGCGGTCGCGGCAAAGGAAATGGTCATACGTTCACGTGAGGAGACGGCGAACCTGCGCGACGATGTTGCGCAGTCGCGGGAAAAGACCGGCGACCTGCGCGACGATGCGGTGCTAGCCAGAGAAATCACCGTCGACCAGCTCGAGGTGGACGCCGCGTCGCGTGAAAAACGCATTGACGAAGCGGAATCGATGACGGCCGTCCATAAAAATCATCTTGAGGGACTGCGGCAAGCCAACGAACATCTCGTTATTTCGTCTGTCCAAGCCCTGACGATGACCGAGGCTGCCGAAAAGGCGACGGTTGAAATGGCTGACATAGCCCACCACGATTTTTTGACCGGCCTACCCAACCGCCTTTTGCTGGCAGAGCGGATCATTCAGTCGATAGCGCTCGCCAAACGACACGATAAACGACTTGCCGTGTTGTTCGTGGATCTGGACCGATTTAAAACAATTAACGATTCGCTCGGACACACCGTCGGCGACAGCTTGTTAAAAACCGTCGCGCAACGTCTGCAGGCATCTGTGCGCGGTACCGATACCGTAAGCCGGCAAGGCGGCGATGAATTCATCATTTTGCTGTCTGAGGTGAATGACGAGCAAGCTGTTGGAAGTTTTGTCGATAAATTATGCAAATCGATCGGCGCGCCATTTACGCTGGGGGATCAAGTCCTGCATATTGGCGCATCCGTCGGCATCAGCATGTATCCCGAGGACGGCGAAGGGCCTGAAGCGCTGATTCATAATGCGGATGCAGCGATGTACCATGCCAAGCACGGTGGACGTGGTCGGTTTGAGTTCTTTAAATCGGAAATGACAGCGCGTGCCATCGAACGGCTGCAAACTGAAGCCAGCCTGTACGTTGCGCTTGATAAGCGGGAGTTCGAACTGTATTACCAGGCGCAAGTCGCTCTTGAAACAGGGAAAATCATCGGCTCCGAAGCACTCATTCGCTGGCGCCATCCTGCGCGTGGTCTCCTTGTTGCCGGTGCCTTCGTGCCGATTGCGGAAGCATGCGGCGCGATCATCCCGATGGGACGTTGGGTATTGCGCGAAGCCTGCCGGCAGACCCAGGCGTGGCTCGCGACGGGGCTGCCCCGGCACATCGTATCGGTAAATATTTCAGCAACTGAATTCGGGAGCGCGGATTTTCTTGGGAACGTAAAAGCAGTCCTGCACGATACGGGGTTGGCGCCGGAATATCTTGAATTGGAGTTAACCGAAACGGTGCTG
>JACMQD010000389.1 GCA_014377155.1 Herminiimonas sp. | reverse complement strand
TGAACGGATCAACTTGCTCATGGTCGAGGCATGGGCCGCGATTCTTGTGAAACTACCCAGAGCGCGACTTCGGCTAGACAATAGAAATTTTAGCGATGCAACTCTGTGTGATGACATACATGCCAAGTTCGCTGCATTTGGGATTATGCCGGACCAGTTAATCATCGGCTTTACTTCGCCTGTCTGGAATGTCTATGGCGAAGCGGACATCGTGCTCGATTGCTTTCCGCACAATTCCGGGACGACCACTTATGAGGCGCTTTGGATGGGTCTTCCGGTCATCACGCTTGCTAGCCGCCCGTCGGTCGGCCGACTCGGTGCCAGTATTCTTTCCTGTATTGGTCGACCGGAATGGATTGCCCGCGACTGCGATGAATACATCGAACGCGCAGTGGCGCTGGCAGAAGACATTCCGGCTCTGGAAAAAATCCGCGCTTCGCTGAGGGCGGAAATGCAAGCGTCACCTTTGCTGGATCGGCCGGGATTCGTGCGAGACATGGAAAACGCCTATCGCGCCATGTGGCAAACATGGTGCGATAGCGCGCCCCAAAATCCGACAGGCGGTAATCAGGTCGACGGCGAATCCGACCAGAGTACGTTGACTTTCGATGCGGCGCTGGTACACCATCAAGCCGGACGCCTGGAGCAAGCTGCGTCGATCTACCAAACGATGCTGGACAATCCGGACGCGCAGCACTTGCTGGGTGTGGTCGCCTCTCAGCTTAGCCATTATGAATTGGCAATCGAACATATTCTGGGCGCGATTCGCGACAACCCAACGAATGCGGCTTACTACTGCAATCTGGGCTCTGCGTATCAATCACTGAAACGTTTCGACGAAGCGGCGGTAAATTTTCGAACGGCATTGGCGCTGGAACCCGGCTACGCTTTGGCGTGTAATAACCTTGGCAATGCGCTCAAGGATCTGGGACGCAAGGAAGAAGCAGTCGACAGTTTTCGCAAAGCGTTGACCCTGAAACCCGACTATGCCGAGGCCTACAGCAACCTAGGAAGTACACTACGCGATCTTGGTAAAACGGACGAGGCAGTGGAATGCCTGCAACAAGCAATTGCGTTAAGACCGCAATTTGCAGAAGCCCATTTCAATCTCGGCAATACCTACCGCGAGCAAGGCCGGTTGCTGGCCGCAACGGAAAGCTTTCAATCCGCGTTCGCTTACAAGCCTGACTTCTATCAGGCATTGAATAATCTTGGCATCGCGCTCAAGGATCAGGGCAGGCTGGACGACGCAATTCACGTTCTTCACAGTGCGTTGCTCATCGAACCGAACTATGTTGAAGCACACAGCAATTTACTTTTTTGCCACAACTACCATCCAACTCTATCGGCAGAGCAAATTTTCGATGTCTACCGGAAGTGGAATTCGTCGCAGGCCGCGCCGCTTGCGCTGAACGCAGCTCCTTTTCACAATGAAAAAAATCCAGATCGACGATTGAAGGTGGGATACGTGTCAGCCGACTTCCACAATCATTCTGTTATTCACTTTGCTGGCCCTGTTATCCAGCATCATGACAAATCGCGTTTCGAAGTCTTTTGCTATGCCAATCGCGGCACTCGGGATGAATTTACTGAACGAATCATGGCATCGGCCGATCATTGGGTGCCCTGCCATCAGATGTCCGATGAGCAGCTAGTGCACCGCGTACGCGACGATGGCATCGATATTCTGGTTGACTTGTCTGGCCATACGCTCGGACATCGTCTACTGGCTTTCGCGCGCCGTGCGGCACCGGTTCAAGTCTCCTGGTTAGGCTTCGGCTATACGACCGGCATGACCGAAATGGACTTTTTTATTGGCGACCCAATATTTACGCCAGCAGGTTGCGATTCGCTGTTCAGTGAATCCATCTTCGATCTCCCGGACTGCATGGCGGTCTACACCCCACCCGACGCGGCGCCAGAACCAAACCCTTCTCCTGCGATAAAAAATGGCTATGTGACCTTTGCCTGCCTGAGTCGGCGTGAACGGATCAATGACCGCGTGATTGACGCTTGGGCGACCATCCTCCACCGGCTGCCAACGGCACGCTTGCGGCTTGACTGCAATGTGTTCGGCGACAGCGATATGCGCAGCGAAATGCAGGACCGTTTTGCCGTACATGGCATCCCGGCGTCGCGCCTTGAAATCGGTTTCACGTCGCCAGTCTGGTCGGTATATCAAGACGCTGATATCGTGCTCGATTGTTTTCCGCACAATTCTGGAACCACGACCTACGAGGCACTCTGGATGGGACTACCCGTCGTGACGCTCGCTGAACGTCCTTCAGTCGGGCGGCTCGG
>JACMQD010000388.1 GCA_014377155.1 Herminiimonas sp. | reverse complement strand
GCGGCGGTCATCGACGAACATGCGCCGCAATCGGTGCGTGTGGCTGAGCCCGGCGAATGGCGCATGCTGGAATTGCTGCAAATGGCCTGCGCCGGGCGCGGGGTAGCGCTCAATGTCATCGACGATACCCATTTCATGTGTAGCCGTGCCGATTTCCTGACATGGGCAAAAGCGAAAAAAGAGTTGCGGATGGAATTTTTCTACCGCATCATGCGCAAAAAATTCAGCGTGCTGATGGACGGCGCCGAACCGGTCGGCGGTGCATGGAATTACGATAGCGACAATCGCAGTGCCTATCCTAAATCCGCGAAGGCCGGACGACCGGCGGGGCCAGGTCCGATACCGCCGCCCGCGACATTCACGCCCGATGCGATTACCGAAGAAGTGCTGGCGCAAGTCGAGATCGAGTTCGCCGACCATCCAGGCAGCCTCGACAATTTCATCTGGCCGGTCACGCGCGCCGAGGCGCTGCATGCGCTGGCACAGTTCATCGATACGCGCCTGGTACATTTCGGTACCTATCAGGATGCAATGTGGACGGACGCGCCGTTCGGCTGGCATGCGTTGCTGTCGACCAGCATGAACCTGCATCTGCTCGACCCGCGCGAAGTCATTGCCGCGGCTGAACAAGCCTACCGAACCGAACGGGTGCCGCTGGCCAGCGCCGAAGGATTCATTCGCCAGATCCTCGGCTGGCGCGAATTCGTGCGCGGCATGTACTGGCTAGACATGCCGCGCATGCGCGATGCCAATCATTACGGTCACCGTCGCCCTCTGCCGCGCTGGTACTGGACCGGCAGCTGCGGCATGAACTGCATGAAGGATAGTATCGGCCAGACGCTCCAGTTCGGTTATGCGCACCACATCCAGCGCCTCATGGTCACCGGTAATTTTGCCCTGCTCGCAGAACTGGCGCCGCAGGAAGTCTGCGACTGGTATCTGGCCATCTACGTCGATGCGGTGGAATGGGTAGAGTTGCCCAATACCGCTGGCATGGCGCTTCATGCGATGGGTAACCGCTTCACTAGCAAGCCGTACATTTCAAGCGGCGCGTACATCAAGCGACAAAGCAATTATTGTGAGGGCTGCCGTTACGACCCGGCCACACGCATCGGCCCCAGCGCTTGTCCTTTTACGACGCTGTACTGGAATTTCATCGACAAGCATGAGAAGGTGCTGACAAACAATCCGCGCACCGCGTTAATGGCGAAAAATATTACTCGCTTGTCAGAAGTGGAGCGGGCGGCAATCAGGTTGCGCGCGGCTGAAATGCTCGATAGTCTCGATCATCTGTAACGTAAGACGGCTGGATGGACGGTCTAAAAAGCACAATCGTGAGAAAATGGCGATCGCCGTAGCCTGAAGTTGGCGAAAAGTCTCGTAAAATGCGTCAACGCACTTGAAGTCCGGACATGTTGACCTCACGTCATACAGCGAGGCAGTTATATTCAGGCCTTATTTCTTGGTAGAATCAAGCACTTATCTTAATTTCTAAGGCACGCATGCTGTATCCAGAATTGTTTAAATCACTCGAACAGGTGCGATGGAACATGGATACGGATATTCCATGGGACCAGTTCGACAAATCCAAACTGACCGACGAGCAGGCCCAGACCATTCGCATGAATGCCATTACGGAATGGTCCGCACTGCCTGCGACCGAAATGTTCCTGCGCGACAATCGCGGCGACAGCGACTTCTCGGCCTTCATGTCGATCTGGTTCTTTGAAGAGCAGAAGCATTCGCTGGTACTGATGGAATATCTGCGCCGCTTTCATCCGGAATTCGTGCCGACTGAAAAAGAGCTGGACAATGTCCGCTTCGAATTCGATCCAGCGCCGCCGCTGGAGACGTTGATGATGCATTTTTGTGGTGAAATCCGTCTTAATCACTGGTACCGCTGTGCTTCCGAATGGCATACCGAACCGGTCATTAAGCACATCTACAAGATTATCAGCCAGGACGAAGCCCGCCACGGCGGCGCTTATCTGCGCTACATGAAGAAAGCGCTGGTCGAAGCCGGTGACACGGCGCGCGCCGCCTTCGCCAAGATCGGCGTCCTGATGGCATCGGCGCGGCGTACCGAAAAGCCGCTGCACCCGACCAATCTGCATGTGAACGAATCGCTGTTCCCGAACGATACCGTGCAGTCACGCCTGCCCGACCCGGAATGGCTGGAGCGCTGGCTCGATGAACAGATCAAGTTCGACGGCGAATGGGAAAAGAAGGTGGTTGACCGCATCCTGCACAACATGTCGCTGCTGTTCGACCGCAGCTTCAGTTCCGTGCAGGAACTGAACCGCTATCGCAAGGAAATCGTCAACCGCATGGCGCCGCCCAAGGCCGCCTGACCGGCGTTGGTCTCAATCGGGCCGCAAGGGTGCTTGCGGCCTTTTTCATCTGAAATCCATGTCCCAGTTCGAAGACAAAATTGCGGCTCGCAGTGACCTGGCAGCGCGCGTGGCCTCGTTGCCCAAGCCGGTGGTGCTGACAAATGGCGTGTTCGACCTGCTCCATCGCGGCCATGTGACGTATCTGGCACAGGCACGTGCGCTGGGCGCGTCCCTGGTGGTCGCGGTCAATACCGATGTCTCCGTCAAGCGACTCGGCAAGGGCGATGATCGTCCGCTTAACGGCTGTGACGACCGCATGGCCGTGCTTGCCGCGCTGGAGGCGGTGAGTCTGGTAGTGCCGTTCGATGAAGATACCGCGCTACAGGTCGTGCTCGAAGCGCGCCCGGAAATCTACGTCAAGGGCGGCGACTACGACATGGGGGCGATTCCCGAAGGCCGCGCCGTCGCCCAGTATGGCGGTCGTGCAGTTGCCATCGAATTCGAACACGACCGCTCGACCACCAAGTTGTTGTCGAAAGTGCGCACCAACAATTGAATCAGGAGAGCAGCATGCAGCATGTCCCGTTAGTCGAAGTCACCCGCGGCAGCGATGTCGAATGCATTCACGCCGGCTCGGTCGCCGTGGTCAACGCCCGCGGCGACCTGTTGTATCAGGCCGGCGACCCGCATTTCATGACCTTCACCCGCTCCACCATCAAGCCGTTCCAGGCTGCGCCTTTCCTGCGCGATGGCGGCGTGGCACGGTTCGGTTTTGACAGCCGCGAAGTGGCGATGCTGTGTGCCAGTCATTCCGGCGAACCGATGCACACCGAAGCGGTGCAGTCGATGTTAATCAAGGCCGGCTGCGACGAGCATCATCTGCGTTGCGGCTGCCACGTGCCGATGCGGTACACCGCGCTCGACAAGACGCCGCCGGCCGGCGAAAGCTACAACCAATTACACAACAACTGCAGCGGTAAGCATGCCGGTTTTCTGGCGTCCTGCCGGCAGCATTCCCATGCGCTGGAAAATTATCTTGAGCCTGCCCATCCGCTGCAGCAATCCGTGCGCGCCAGCGTCGCCCATTTTGCCGGCATTGAGGAGGGTGACATGAAAATGGGGATCGACGGCTGTTCAGCGCCCAACTATGCGATGCCGCTGTCGCGACTGGCGCTCTCGTATGCACGCCTGGCGCAGGGCGACCAAGACGCCGTGTACGGCGATGCGCTGGGGACCTTGTTTCAGGCGATGACCGCGCACCCGGAGCTGGTGTCGGGCACCGGCCGCAACGATCTGGCATTCATGCAAACCGCGCCGCGCGACTGGGTCGCCAAGATCGGTGCCGACGGCGTGCAAGTCATCGGCGTGCGTTCGGCAGGTTTGGGTATCGCCATCAAGGTAGTCGATGGCAACATGCGCGCACTTTACACGGCTGCGGTATCGGCGTTGCAACAGCTGGGATTGGTGGAGAGGCCCGAGGCGTCGCCGCTGGCGCCGTGGGTGCGGCCGCAGTTGACGAATTTCATGGGGCTGCATACCGGCGAGGTGCGGTCGGTGTTGACGCTGACCAAAGCCGGGTAGTATAGGCGCATCAGGTCAGCGGTATCGAGAGAAATCCTTGTATCGAACGCTCGGTGACCTAAGTACGTCCTTGCTCAACGACAGCCGGTTAGTGATCAGCGGCAGCCGGTGCAATGGCTTCCACCGTAACCATAATCCGCACTCGTCCCGCTTTCTCGAACCGCAACGTCATCGGAAACGACTCGCCGGTCTTCAATGGTTTTTTTAGCCCCGTCAACATCAGATGATAGCCGTCGCCCGGCTTCATCGTCACGAGTCCGGCGGGCTTGAGTTCGATCGCTTCGACCTGGCGCATTTTCATCAAGTTGCCGTCCATCGTCATCGTGTGCATCTCGACTCGATTCGCAACCGGTGACGACAAACTTACCAGCCTGTCGGCGGACTTGCCGGTATTTTCAAGGGTGACATATGCCGCACCGGCTGGCTGGTTCGGCACTGTGGCGCGTGCATGAGCGTGTCGAATCTGCATTGGGCTGGCACCGATATTGGCACCCGCTGCCAACATGCTGACCGGCAAGGCAAGTGCAAGAAAAAGTAAGCGAAGTTTCATTTAATTCCAATAAAAGATGTGTGAAGTGCTTAGGCGCCGCCCGAAAACCCGTTTTGCCGCCAGGCTTCGTACACCACGACCGCTACCGCGTTGGATAAATTCAGGCTGCGATTGTCGGGTCGCATTGGCAACCGGATCCGCTGCGCGGCGGCGAACGATTCGCGTAACGCCAGCGGCAGGCCCTTGGTTTCCGAGCCGAATACGAAGATGTCGCCGGGCGCAAAATCAATCTGCGCAAACGGCGTGGAGCCATGGGTCGTCATCGCAAACATGCGCAAAGGATCAGGTGCTTCGGTAGCGAGATACGCATCCCAGTCACGATGCACTTTCATGCTGGCATAGTCATGGTAATCGAGGCCGGCGCGACGCATTTTCGCATCGTCTAGCGCAAAACCAAGCGGTTCGATCAGATGCAACTGCGTGCCCGTATTGGCACATAGCCGGATCACGTTGCCGGTGTTGGGCGGGATTTCGGGTGCAACCAGCACGACATGGAACAAATGCTTCTCCTGATTCATTTCTGGGTGGTGCGGGCGAAGACCAGATTGGTCACGCGCGCGGCGCCGAATCGCTTGAGCGTCGACGCCAGTTCATTGAGCGTTTCGCCCGTGGTCATGACGCCTTCGACCCCGCCGACGTGCTGGCCACGCAGGCGCTCGGCGGCTGCCGGCAAGACGACGAACGCATTGCGCATGTTGGTACGGCGATCCTGCGGATGCAGCAAGGCTTGCGCCTGGGTATTGCGCGCGCGGGCCGATAGGTGAGCATCGAGGCGGATACCCAGTGAGCGTGACAAAGGCTTGGCGATTTCCAAGGCTTGGTTGAAGCCGCGTTCGGCCAGCCGCTCGGCGCTAAGCGGCACGGCAGTCAGGACCGTCGGCAGTGCAGGCCGGGCGGTATGCTCTTTAAGCAAGGCGTCTCGCAACACGCGCGCAAACAGCGGTGCAAGCGCAAGGCGGCCACCGAACTTAAGTCCTAGCACCATCTGGTCGATCGGCGCGGCGTAATCGGCGGCGACTATAGTGGCGTCGAATGCCGGCGCCTCCTTCAGGCAGTCGCCACAGTATGTCGTCGAATCCGGACCCGGCTCGCTGTCAAGTGCCGCAAGGCGCGCTGCACAGCGGCTGCATCGCCGCGCGTCATGATGCAGGAACTGGTCCGCGCAGCCGCTACACAGCGCCGAGGACGCAGTGATGCCGCACAAGGCGCAGGACGACGGTATCAGCGATGGCAAGCGGCCAAGAACATGCTGTGTTAATTGACGCAGGCGGGGGAGCATGAAGCAGCAAAACCTTCTAACGTGTAAACTGCGGTAATTATCGCATTCCCGCATCACACTACAACCCGGTTATTTCCCGTGCATGCACCGACTCCACCTGCCGACGCCCGATCCAGCGCGCCCATCGACCTGCGCCGGGTAAGGCAACTCTTCTCGACTCCCGCCCGTATTGC
>JACMQD010000387.1 GCA_014377155.1 Herminiimonas sp. | reverse complement strand
TGGCTGCGCTGACGACGGCCGAAAACTACGTGGGCAACATCGCGCGCAGCGTCGAGCGCAAGTGCCCCGGCGCGCAAGTCGGCCCGGTCCGTTCGCTCGCCCTGGCCGGAAGGCCACCCGTGCGCGTGACGATCGATTGCCCGGTGCTCGCCGAAACCGGCAAGCGCGAGACGTTCGTGCTCGAAGCAACCGCGGGCACTTTCGACATGCTGGTCAAGCAAGTCGCCTTCCGCGGGCCCCACACCCCAGCTGACATGGCCTGGGCGAGCCGGTTCCTCGACGCGTTGACCTATTGCGCCGGCGGCACCACGCTTGGCGCCTGCACGCGAGAGCCGGCTCCGCAACGCAAGCTCGCGGCACCGACCGCGCTCTGAACACTGCTGCGCGCGGGTTTGATCACCGCAGCGCGGCCAGTTGCGCAACGATGCGCGCATTGGCGAGCGTGGCGGCTTCGGTGGCGCCGGCGCGATAATTCTCGGGCTTGGCGTCGAATTCGATCTGCTTGGTGGCGCCGCCGGTCTTGAACATGCCGCCCATCCCGCCAAATCCGCCCAGTGCGCCCAGCTTGCTGAGACCGCCCAGCACCTTGGTTGCGGTCTGCGTCGTTTTCGTAAAGCCGCTGGTGGTATCGCGCATCGTCGCGAAATCCCCTGCCACCGCGATGCTGTCGGTGATCTTGATCACCGCCTGCTTGCCGGTCGGCGCGATCAGCGTGGCGCGCGAATAGTTGCTCGCGATCGAAACGCCCGAATTGACCTTGACCGAGAAGCCGCCGTTCTGCTTGGCATCGGAGAAATCGATAAGATAGACAACGTCGATCACCCCGACGCCCGCCGTCTTGGCGTACTGGCTTAGCGCGTAAGCGGTCTGGCCGGAGTTCATGTTCAGGCCCATGCTGCTCATGCCGCTGGCGGTGAAATCGCCTGGAATCAGGTACAGCACCGGGATGGCGCTCGGCTTGACGAACGTAACTTTGCCGGTGGCCTTCTTTTCCAGCGCAATGTTGATGTTGAGCGGCGAAACTTCGGCGTGCGCATGCGGCAGCGGCGTTGCAAACAGCGCCGCTGTGGGCTGGAGCGTGTAACCCGCGGCGCCCAGCTTGGCGACAAAGTCGGCATAAGCGGCGTCGGTGATCGTCTGCATGATCTCGGGCGTGATCCCGACCAGCGTCGATTCAGCCCGGGTCGTGCCTTGTGTCAGGCCGACAATGCCGTCCATCGCCTTGGTGGAATCGACTGATTTGAATATAAACCCTACGTTGAACGCGCCGATCGACAATTGCGTGACCCCGCGCGCGGCATCCTGACCCGAAACCTTGAGTGGCAGTGTTTCGGCGCGGATCGCGACCGGTGCCGCCAGCAATGCCGTGCCGAGCAGCGCCCGCACGAGAGCGGATGTCTTGTAATTGGTCATGTCGAACGTGTCCCCTGCCCCGCGCAGCCCCCGCCACGCAATTGCTGCACTGTTCCACGCAAAATAATCACGGTCAACCGGCTGATTGTAAGCCTTATCCGCCCGTGTCGAGCGACACCCGGCCCCCGGCATGGCGCGTCAGCCGCCCGGCCAGTTCGAGTTCGAGCAACGCCATCTGCACCGCGCCGGGCGACCCGCTCGATAGCCGGATCAGGTCGTCGACCGCAACGGGGGCGGTGGTCAGCAGCGCGGCGATATCGAGCTGACCGATCTCCACCAGACCATCCTCGACGGCGTCATCCAAGTCAGGCGCAGCGGCAAAAATCTCGCGCAAGCGCAGGTGCGGCGCGCCGTGGAAGTCGCTCAGCACTTCGATCACGTCGTCGGCCGACTGGATCAGCGTGGCGCCATCGCGGATACCATTGTAAACAAGAGCACACCGCGCTAAGGTTGCGGCATGAAGTGCCCTAAATGACTGAAACAGCTTGGATTTATGCGCGGTTCTCGACTGCCGAACAAGGCGGCGGGCACTCTCTGGAACGCCAATTAGCCGATTGCCGCGCCCATTGCGAGCGGCGTGGATGGCAGCATTCCACCGATCGCGTGATTACCGATCTTGGTAAGTCTGCATTCGACGCGACCAACCGCGCTGTTGGTTCGGCCCTTGGATCGTTTGAAGCGATGGCACAAGCTGGCAAACGCAGAGGGCAGATTTTTGTCGTAGAAAATGTTGACAGACTTAGCCGCGAAGGTTTCGAGCCAGCCACGGACATTGTTCGCGAGTTGCTTAAATGCGGCGTTTCCGTCGCCATCGTAAGCGGCGATCAATTCCTAGATGCTTCGCAGAAGCCTGAATTAATCGAAATGATTAAAATCATGCTTGCGGCGGACTTGGCACACAAGGAGTCTGCCAAGAAGTCGGAGCGGGTTCGCAAGGCATGGGAAGCCAAGATTCAAGCGGCGGTTAACGGAAGCCGTTTGGCCATGACGAAGATTCTACCAGCTTGGTTAGAGGCCGATGCCAAGACCAAGAAAATCCTCATTATCCCGCATCGGGTTAACGTGCTTGGTGAGATTTATGCGAGCTATCTAGGCGGCAACGGATTGCCTGCCATTGTGCATAGGCTTAACTCTCGCAAAGAGCCAAGTTGGGGATATGGAAAAAAGGCGAGTGCACAAGGTTGGAGCACGGCGTACTTGCATAAGCTGCTGACCAATCGGGCGGTTCTTGGCGAGTTTGAAGCTATGTCTCGTGCACATGGCGCTAGCTCGCACGCAGAAACTTCTAAAGGCATCGTGATCGCGGATTATTATCCGCAGGCAATCGATGCTGACACATTTAATCGGGTTCAAGCGCTCCGCAAAACCCGCAAGAAACTTACAACCAATGGAGCCAGCGAACGGAATAATCTTTTTGCGGCCATAGCCACTTGCGGCGAATGCGGTGCAGCAATGTATTACCAGTCGTCAAACAAAGCTGGCAATTTGGTAAGGCACAAAAGACCAGATGGATCGGTTAGCACTTATACAGTGCGTTCCACCAACGCAGCCCTTAAGTGCAACAATGCAAGGCGGGGCCATGAGTGCACCAATAAGCGCGGTTTCAATTATCCGAAGGTGGAAAGGCTTGTCTTAAAATATTATCTGGAAACGGCTCTGCAGGATCGCGTCTTTGACGGTCAAGGGCCGAACCAAAAATTGGCGGAAAACGTGGCAGAGCAAGCGCGACAAATCGACGTTGCTAAGTCCAATCTCGCCACAGGCACCGCCAACCTTATGGAAGTGTTTAGCAAGACGCTGGCGCAATCCATCGCGGCGCTGGAAATCCAGATAGAGGCCATGGAAGCCGACTTGCAGGTTATGGAGCAAGACCTATCACACGCGGCGCATACGCAGCCTATGGACATTATCGCCAAGATTCAAGGCATCCGCGGCAAGCTCACTTGTGAGGATCATGGCGAGCGATTGAAAGCTCGGTCTTTGGCACACGCTGGATTTACATCTTTAATGGATCGGTTTGAGTTCTACGAGACGGGTATGGTCGTGCTTGTTACAAAGGAAGTCGGCGGCAAGGTGTTTAGCCTCGACCCGAAAATGCCAGAGAACGACCGCATAATATTAGCCGAAAAGGCGCTGCGCACGGGCATCACGCGATCGCTATCCGATGAAGCGAGGGCGGAGGCCGACGCAAGGTGGTTCGCCGCTAAAGATCGATGGCTGGCCCTTGGTTAGCAGTCGACGCAAGCCGCATCCTGAGACGGTTTGCCAGCGAACCGCGAAGATCACCGATCCCCTCATTCCGCACCGCAATCAACTGGTTTGCGATCCCCTTCAGCAATCTCTGTGCCCACCATTTTTGGAACATGGTTTTCCGCCACTTCACGATCGACCAATTCCACGACGGTTTCGGAACGCTCGCCACCACGATGAAAACCGCACGATGGTACTGCCATGATGTAATGGAACGATCCGCCCGCCACGATCGAAGGCCACGATCAGACCGCCACGATCAGAACGCCGCGATGGTCCCAAACCGAACGGCCGCCAATGCTGTCACGCCGCGGTCGACCACCATGCTGCGAAAAGTACTTTCACCCGCTCACCGTTGAAAGCCGCACCGTTAGCTGAGTGAGGCATTGACGGGGCAGGCTAGATGGTAATGGTGGGTGGGGAGGATGAGGAAGCAGGGGTTAGCGGGCAATGTAGCGCGTTTCATGGCGGGTGCGGCGGGGGTGAAGCATCGTGGGTTTGGCGCACGGGCTGGGGATAATGCTGTGGATGCACGGTGGAAGGGCAGAAGCTGCGGCATGGTGGTCGCTAATTGCCGTTGATCGATCCTGAAACCCGCCGTTCGTGGTGGGATGAACGAAGGACCGCCTGTCGCCATTTTACAGGAGAAAGCGGGCTTTCCGGACACGACCACTTTGCGGACGCTTCGCGCCCTGCCAAGATGACTGCATGAAGAATGTCCAGACTATCGATCGCGCTAACAATGCCACCTTCAGCATCTTCCAAGCAACCGACGAAGAGTTCGCGGCTATTTTCCCTGACGGACGCGACATGGAACTGGCGGAAGACCTGTGGAAGCGCCTTGGCGACGAAGAGGCATCTCGGGTTCTCACGCCATTATGGGAGCGTCCAATCCTGAAGCGGGAGGCGAACGGCGTTCACGGGACGCTGTTCTATGACAACGAGCATCGTCAAATCCCACCATCAAAGCGCGAGATCGATTGGTACGCTTCCTCGATTAGTCGGGCTCAGCGGGAGCTATTCGCTCGCCATCGGGATTGATCGCTTTCCATGCCATTCCTGCCCTAGCGCCGATCGCCACGCGGACCTGAAAGCCGCCCTGCGTTCATGCTGGCAACGAACGGCGGCTTCAGGCATTTCCAAGCGCGAAGCGGACTTTCCGGACACGACCACATTGCGGACATTGGTTCGAAGTGCGAGAAGCGCGCGGTGGACGGGATGGATTTTCTACGGCGGTTACGTTTTGCCAGTTTTCTGGCGGTCGCGCCGTTAATCTTGGTGTTGATCTTGCGGAGCTTCAGTTACGAGCCAGAGCCAGTTTCGCAGTCTTTGGCCGACGGAGTTTATTATAATCCTCAATGCGGCCATGTCACATTGAAAAATGGATTAATGTCATTTGAAGGTGGTAAGATAAGATATCGACTTGTTGTCGAAAAAACCGATCTTCAAGGATTTACGAAGAGCGATCTAGCTGTAACGAATGACCACAAGATTATAGTGCTGGCAGGAAAAGCCTACTCAAGCATTTGGTTTTGGCACGCGCCATACCGCTTCAATGATATAAATCAGTATGATGCGCGCCATCAGCCACCAGATCGATTAACGTTTTCTGGGGCTGGAAACAAACAATACGATTTCTCGCGTGTTGCTGGGCCGAGCTTGGCTAAACCCTCGTCACCCTGACGCATTCCCACGACATTCCCGCCGTAGCGCCCCCTGCCGATCGATCCTGAAACCGGTCATTCGGCAAGGTGTTGAACGAAGGAACGCTTGTCGCTTGTCTGCAACCGAAGCAGCATAACTGAAAACGACCACATTGCTGACCTCGCGGCCTTTCCCATCAATCTGTCGTCTTGTCCCCGACCAACCGCCATGCCTTTCCGGTTAACTCAAAGGTGGAGATATGGCGGACCCGCCTAGATGCTGAGTGAGCAACGTAACGACATTCGGCCCTCATCTGAGGGCTGCCAGAACTACGAGCATCACACATAAGCTTACTTACACGCACGGTTGGAATGACATGCCCAACGACGATTAAAGATGAAGGCTGCGAATTGAGATAGGCGACGAAATCGTCTTCAGCCTGTTTGTTGAGGGCGGCGACAACGCTGGCACGGGTGGGGATATTTGGTCTGTCTTTCCCGGACGCGGGCATTGTAAGCAATGAGCCAGCTAAGATGAAGAGCGTTTTGCATGTTCCCATGCGACTGGAATGCGATGAAAGCGCCCCATTTGCAATGTCCGCAATCCACGACATTCCTGCCGTAGCGCCCCCTTTTCCGATCGAAGCCGAAACCCGCCCTTCGGCAAGGTTTTGAACGAGCGACCGCTTGCCGCCATTCTGCAACACGAGCGGACTTTCCGGACACGGCCACATTGCCGACCATCCGTACCATACGTTAGACAGCGCCATGGGTGAACGTTGGTTCTTTGGGTTTTTTGCTGCGTTCGCAGCTTCAATCCTTGTCGGTGGAATAAAAACCGGGAGGATATGGGGGCAATACCGCGCTTATGAGAGGGGCGAACAGCCCTATCTCTATTGGCTGTCGGCAGGGTCATGGTGCTTGTTCGCCTGCGGCTCGGTTTGGGTCGCAATTACGCTAGCCAAATAACCGCTCCCCACGACATTCCTGCCGTAGCACCCCCGAGCCGCCCGCGCCCGATAGCCACCGTTCGTTGTCGGCATGGACCAACGCAGCTTGCCGACCATCTGCGTCGGAAGCTGCCTGACCGGACACAACGCCTTTGCGGACATTCCGTTGGCGTTCAAACTTACCCGATTGCGGTCGTGCTCAGAAGCGATCAAACCGGGGGCATGAATAAGAAGTCTGGAGGTGTGATGTTGGCCGCAATCGCGATGTCGGCTTGCTCTGCACAGCCGAAGCGCGATGTCTGGGCAGTTATAGTCGATATAAGGCCACATGTTTCGCCCAAGATGAATACTGGCGAATGGGTGGTGGAAGCGCGAACTCCCGATGGCATCGTAGCTATGAAGTCAGTTCTGCGGGCTGGCCTGAGTTGCCGTGTCGGTGATACCGTGCGCGCAACGGTTCAGGGCATATCGATGGCGTTGGACGACAACGCTTGCCAGCGGGTTGGAACGCCTCCGTCCCATAGCTTGCCGCTCTGACCCTCGGCAGCTTTGCTAACATTCAAGTTTCGGTTATGATCGAAGCATGTTTTTGACCATCGCACTCGTTGTGGCTTCGTCGGCGATCGATTTTGCTGGAATGCCTCCCCAAATTGACGAGTTGCGCCAACTGGTGAAAGCGAACGATTTGCAGGTGCTCTGCAATGGTCGTATGGGAGAAGAGCGAGTTATTAGGGTTGGTTTTAGGGAAGGTATCACGCCAAGCGACCTCTCCTTACTTGAGGCTAAGCTCTATTCGGTTTCAAACCGGATGAGTGAAGTTCCGAAGCGGGAAATTGGTTCGAAGCACTGCGACCTTGAGCCAGTAACGTCCTACGTTGACGATGCACCGCCATTTGACGAAATTAAGCTGCTGCCCGCTACACACGACATTACATTTGGTTCGATCGCCGCACTTGAACCATTGCTGCCAATCGCAATCGCCTGTGGGTTCGACCACGCGCAAATCCGCCCAATGGCGGACTATGATCGCGACTTCATCTGCCGAGCAACGAATGCACCAAAAATTGGGACGGATTGGCAAACACTCGATGGAGGTGAGAGGATTTGGGTGAGAACCGGTCCAACGCTGTGCTTTCTCAAGCTTGCTCGCCAAGTTCGAAACGACCGATAACCACGACATTCCTGCGGTAGCGTTCCGCAGCGCATCGTTCCGATTGCTGTCGTTCGTTAAGGCCCCGAACAACCGACCAATGGCCGCCATTGCGCAACCGAAGCTGCCATTCCGGATACGACGCCATTGCGGACGCTCTGCGGGGGTGTAGACGCTGAACATTATGACTTCGGAAATGGTGAGCGACTCAGGGCGGACGAAGGTGCTTTTCATCATTTACGTGATCAGCGGCGTGATCGGACTGATCATGACGATCGCCATAGTTGGTGCGATGCTCCTCAATGCACTTGGCCTAGTCGGGAACTTTAAGCTTGATCCGTGGCCGCTTCCCATCACCGTCGTGATCTCGATCGTGGCGAAGTATACAGCACGCTGGTCAAGCCGTAGAGACAGCTTGCGCTTGTTCTGACCGACAACTTTCCTCGCTCAAAACTGGCCGTAGCGCCTCTTGCCGATCAAACCTGAACCCGCCCTTCTGAAATGCGTTGAACGAATGACCGGTTGTCGCCGTTCTGCAACGAAAACCAACCTTCCGCACACGACTCCGTGGCCGACGTTGGGAAAACTCGTGTTTTGTGGATAGCTGGACTCGTCCGCAGGCTATAGGGGGGCAGTTAATCTCGCCCGGGGGATTTCACAGGCGTAAGTCGAGACAACGACTGAGTATTTCCACTTACAGGTCGCGGAACGGTGAGCCAACTGGCCTCACAAACCCTCTGCCCTTCCAGAAGGCAGAGCGCGCGGCTCACCGCTCCCGATCGTTTTGCCGCAATCTGTATGGACACGCAATATCGCCATTTTTTGGAAAATCCCCATCTTCCGCGGTCAATCAATTTTTTTCAATTTTTTTTCACTTCATCCGCTTGTGTCCGACTCCCTTTGGGGCACAATAGATTACTACGGTGGTGGTCCAACACTGCTGGATGAAGTGGTGAGCCAACTGGCCTCACAAACCCCTTTGCCCTTCCACAAGGCAGAGCGCGCGGCTGACCACTCTAACCAGAATGTGCCGATGGCCTCTGCAATCCAGACGGGATCAAAATCAGTGGACTAACCACCATTTTCCCTCACTATCCGCAAGTCGAACTCATACCGATTGACAGGTGCATCTCATGGAACTTTCGAATGGCGAACGGCTGATTATAGTCATGCTTGCAGAAGTGATGGAAGCGCTCAAGCTTGACCGAGAAGTCAATCCGTCGCTGTTGAAGTCGCTTGTGATTAACAATGATGGGTGGGCATTGCGGAGAAAATACTCCGGAATCTTCGAAAGTCAGCCGCCATCTGACGAGGTGGTTTCTGAAACCACTAACATTCTGTGGATGTGGGGAATCATAGAAAGTTCGATCGAGAGGCTTAGCGCAGCCGAAGCCCTTGAAGCGGAGGACTGGCATTGGAAGAGCTTCGGCGGCTTCGATGGGAACAATGATCCCCATTTCGGAGTTGCCCGCACCATGATTGAGGAGCTAAACGAGTTTAGCGACAGTCGTAATGGCACAAACATCAATAGCCATTCGCAGGCATCTTTACCGCGCTATCGCCGTATGTTCGACAAGTTCGAAGATTATGTGGCCGCGGGAAGTGCCGCGCCGCTTTCCTTTGAAGCGCTCAGCGATCTTTGCAACTGACCCAGTCTTCAGGCTGACCGCACTCATTGATTCTTGGGAGGCCAAGTTAGCGAAGGTATCGGCCCCTGCGCCGTGGTCCAGTGCTTCGGATCGACAAAAGCGATCTCCCTTTCGCCTTCGAGCATCACCATGGCCCCGCTCCACGCTGCCCTCAGCCGTTGACGCTTCACGAACTCGCGAGACTCGTCGACATCGGCTGCAACTGAATGCAGCGCAGATGCGAGCAGCGAAAGCGAGACGAGACAAATCGGAGCTTTGGACGACTTTATATAAGCATAGTAGCTTTCGCTGCGCCCCAAAAAGGTTCGACTGAAATCGCCCTGATCCTTACAGTATTTATATTCTTTCAGTAGGTGATATATTTCATCTAAAACTCTCATAGCACTCTCCTTTTGTTATCTATTTAGGTAGATCGCGTTAGGAGCTTACGTTAGCAGCTTATTTTGAGATTTTTAGCTTGATGTTAATACTCAAAATCGAGTCGCCCTGTGAGCCTGCGGAGCGATGCGTATGGGGTATCATACGAAACGGGAGAGACTCGCGTAACGCCGTGCTTTTCAAGGTAGGCCTCGACAGCTTGCTCAATCGCGGCGGATGGGCGCTCGTTGGCGGGACCGTAGACGTCTTCGAGCAGCCATCTGGTTTCGTCACGC
>JACMQD010000386.1 GCA_014377155.1 Herminiimonas sp. | reverse complement strand
GGATTTGCAGATCGAAGTCTTGAAGTTGTACCACCATCATTTCGAGCAGGAAGTTTTTTATCCGAGCATGCGCGAGCCGCGCGGTTTGCCGCGACTGCACGGCATGTACCTGCGCTGGGTCAAGCGGGTGACGATCGAGATCGCGTCGGGCTGCATCTACATCAGTGGCGCTGTCGAATACGACGACCGTCCTGGCGCCATCCGTGAAGAGCTGGTCGGCATGGTACGCGCCTGGCAGGACGCCCTGTATCGCTGCATTAAGCAGGCGGTCGAACTCGGTCACCTGCGCGCCGATACGGACCCACAGCAAATGGTGTATGAAATGTATGGCCTTATATTGGCATTGCATCACGATGCCCGATTTATCAAGCGTCCCGGCAGTGTCGACCGGGCGCACGCCGGTTTCGATCGGCTACTTGCAAGTTACCAAAACCCGCTGGCCGATGTGCAGGACCAATCAGCAGCGCAACCGCATGCAAAATCCGCTGGCAAAAAGCTGGCTTAAATCATTTATTCGTCTGGAGAAAAATCATGGGTCAATATATCGCTCCCTTGCGTGACATGCAGTTCGTGCTGCATGAGTTGTTGAATGTCGAAAGCGAATTGAAGCAATTGCCGGTGCATGCCGAAGTTGATACGGATGTCATCAATCAAGTGCTGGAAGAAGGCGGCAAATTTACCGCCGGCGTACTATTCCCGTTGAATCACTCGGGTGACCGCGAAGGCTGCCATCTCAATACCGAAACCCACGAAGTCACGCCGCCGAAAGGCTTCAAGGAAGCGTACAAACAGTACGTCGAGGCCGGCTGGCCTTCGCTGGCCTGCGACCCGGAATACGGCGGCCAGGGCTTGCCACTGGTCGTCAACAATTCATTCTATGAGATGATGAATTCGGCAAATCAGGCGTGGACTATGTATCCGGGCCTGTCGCACGGCGCCTACGAATGCCTGCATGCGCACGGCACGCCGGAACAGAAAGCGATGTACCTGACCAAGCTGGCCTCCGGTGAGTGGACCGGCACCATGTGCCTGACCGAGTCCCATTGCGGCACTGACCTCGGCATGTTGCGCTCGAAAGCCGTGCCGGAAGGCGACGGTTCATACAAGATCACCGGCAGCAAGATTTTCATCTCCGCCGGCGAACACAACATGTCCGCCAACATCCTGCATCTGGTACTGGCACGCTTGCCGGATGCACCGGCCGGCACCAAAGGTATTTCGCTGTTTCTGGTACCGAAATTCCTGCCCAATGCCGATGGCAGCGTCGGCGCGCGCAATCCGATTTTCTGCGGCGCGATCGAAGAAAAGATGGGCATCCATGGCAACTCGACCTGCCAGATGAACCTCGACGGCGCCACCGGCTGGATCATCGGTGAGCCCAACAAGGGCCTCAATGCCATGTTCGTGATGATGAACGCCGCCCGTCTCGGCGTCGGTATGCAGTCGCTCGGCCTGACCGAAGTGGCATTCCAGAACGCGCTGGTGTATGCCAAGGATCGCTTGCAGATGCGCAGCCTGTCGGGTGTGAAAGCGCCGGAGAAAGCCGCCGATCCGATCATCGTCCATCCCGACGTGCGGCGCATGCTGCTGACGGCCAAGGCCTATGCCGAAGGCGGTCGCGCCTTTACCTCTTACGTCGCGCTGCAGATCGACAAGGAGCTCAATCATCCTGACGAAGAAGTGCGCAAGGACGCTGGCGACCAAGTCGCGTTGCTGACGCCGATCATCAAATCCTTTATCACCGACAATGGCTGGATCGCTACCTCGGAAGCGATGCAGGTATTCGGCGGTCATGGTTTCATTTCCGAATGGGGCATGGAGCAGTACGTACGCGATTCGCGCATCAACATGATCTATGAAGGAACCAACACGATCCAGTCGCTCGACCTGCTGGGCCGCAAAGTATTGATGGACAACGGTGCCAAGTTACGCAAGTTCGGCGCTCAGGTGCAGGCTTTCGTCGAAGAAAATGGTTCCGACGAAGCGATGTCGGAGTTCATCACGCCGCTGGCTGACCTGGGCGACAAGGTCACCAAGCTGACGATGGAAATCGGCATGAAAGCGTTTCAGAATCCGGACGAAGTCGGCGCCGCTGCGGTGCCGTATTTGCGCGTTGTTGGTCACATGGTGTATGCATACTTCTTTGCGCGCATGGCTAAGATCGCGCTGGAAAAAGAAGATTCGGGCGACAGCTTCTACAAGTCGAAGCTTGGTACGGCACGGTTCTATTTTGCGCGTCTGCTGCCGGAAACGGCGATGCTGATTCGCCAGGCGCGCTCGGGCTCGGCGAACCTGATGGCGCTGGATGCGGAACTGATTTAAGCGTACAGCGCGGACCATCAAACCCGCTCGGACCGGTCCTCTTTCCCTTCAGACGGAAAGAGCCGGTCGAGGTTGTCCGAACACGCGCAGCTCTGTCCCGTCCCCAAGAAAACCAATAGCAGTCACGAATACTAAGGAATCAACCATGTCCAATTTCATCGTCAAGAAAGTCGCCGTGCTCGGTGCCGGTGTCATGGGCGCGCAAATCGCCGCCCACTGCGTCAACGCTCGTGTTCAGGTCGTGCTGTTCGATCTCCCGGCCAAGGAAGGTCCGAAGAACGGCATCGTCCTGCGCGCGATCGAGAATCTGAAGAAACTCAGCCCGGCCCCGCTCGGCAACAAGGACGATGCGGCGCAGATCGAAGTCGCCAATTACGAAGACAACCTCGATGTATTGCAAGGCTGCGACTTGATCATCGAAGCCATCGCCGAGCGCATGGACTGGAAACACGACCTGTATAAAAAAGTCGCGCCGCACATCGCGCCCAATGCGATTTTCGCCTCCAATACCTCTGGTCTGTCGATCACGGCCTTGTCGGACGGCTTCGACGCCGAACTCAAATCGCGTTTTTGCGGCGTGCATTTCTTTAACCCGCCGCGCTACATGCATCTGGTCGAACTGATCCCGACCGTATCGACCAAGCCGGAAATCCTCGACCAGCTCGAAGGCTTCCTGGCCAGCACGCTCGGCAAGGGTGTGGTCCGCGCCAAGGACACGCCGAACTTCATCGCCAACCGCGTCGGTATCTTCGGCATGCTGGCAACCATTCATGAAGCGGAAAAATTCGGCCTGTCGGTCGATGTCGTCGATGACCTCACCGGCACCAAGCTCGGTCGCGCCAGCTCTGGCACGTTCCGTACTGCCGACGTGGTCGGTCTGGACACGATGGGTCATGTAATCAAGACTATGCAGGACAACCTGAAAGATGATCCGTTCTACAGCGTCTATGCGACGCCGCCGCTGCTGGCGACACTGGTCGGGCAGGGCGCGCTGGGCCAGAAGGCCGGCGCCGGTTTTTACAAGAAGGTTGGCAAAGACATCAAGCGCATCGATCCGGCCACCGGCGAATATGTCGCCGGCGGTGGCAAAGCCGATGACCTGGTTGCGCGCATCCTTAAAGAAAAAGATCCGGTCAAGCGCATGAAGGCGCTGCATGATTCGACCAATCCGCAGGCGCAATTCTTGTGGGCGATTTTTCGCGATGCGTTCCATTACATCGCCGTACATCTGGAATCGGTCGCCGACAATGCGCGCGATGTAGATTTCGCCTTGCGCTGGGGCTTCGGCTGGAAGCTCGGCCCGTTCGAAACATGGCAGGCGGCCGGCTGGGAGCAAGTTGCCAACTGGGTCAAGGAAGACATCGAAGGCGGCAAAGCCTTGTCGTCCGCGCCGTTGCCTGCCTGGGTATTCGACGGCCGCACCGGCGTCCACGCTGCCGATGGCTCGTTCGCGCCGGCCCGCAAGGCCAACGATCCGCGCTCCGACCTCGCGGTCTACCAGCGCCAGCCATTCCGCGCTTCGGTACTCGGCGAAGGCGCTGCCGACGGCAAGACTGCCGGCGAAACTTTCTTCGAAGACGAATCGGTACGTATCTGGCACCAGAACGACGACGTCCTGATCCTGTCGCTCAAGACCAAGATGCACGTGATCGGTGCTGGCGTCATCGCCGGTCTGGGCAAGGCGATTGCCGAAGCCGAAAAGAATTTCAAGGGTCTGGTAATCTGGAGCGCCGATGCAGCCGAAGGCGGCGCCTTCTCGGCCGGTGCCGACCTGCAATCGATGCTGCCGCTGTTCATGTCCGGCGGCGTCAAGGCGATCGAACCCGAAGTCGCAAAACTGCAGCAGGCGCACCAGGCACTGAAATACGCCAGCGTCCCGGTCGTGGCCGCGGTGGCGGGCCTGGCGCTCGGCGGTGGTTGTGAGCTGGCGATGCATGCCGCCAAGCGCGTGGCATCGATCGAATCATATATCGGTCTGGTCGAGGTCGGCGTTGGCCTGATCCCGGCCGGCGGTGGCTAGAAAGAAGCGGCGGTTCGCGCCGCCAAAGAAGCCAAGGGCAACGACATCCTGCAATTCCTGAAAACCTACTTCACTAATGCGGCCACAGCCAATGTGTCGAAGTCCGCCATCGAAGCCCAAAAAATGGGTTACCTGGCAACCGACGATGTCATCGTCTTCAACGCCTACGAGCTGCTGCACGTG
>JACMQD010000385.1 GCA_014377155.1 Herminiimonas sp. | reverse complement strand
TCACCTTTGTTGTCAGTCCACGTCACGACGACCTTGTCGCCTTTAACGCCGCCCTTGAACTTGAAGGACACGAACGGATCTTTAGCCACCGACGGTCCGAGCTGGGCCGAGATGACTTCTCGGTCCTTGTGGCGCACGCTCAGGTTCTGGATGAAATGGGCCGGCACTACCTTGCCGCTGCTGTCTTTGCGCAAACCGGTTTCCATGTCGTGTCGCATCAACACTTTTACTTCTGTCACGCCGCCTTGTTCCAGCGCCCGTACCCGCATCGGTTCTGCCATGGTTCTACCTCGTATATTAGTTCATGCCTGTTGGACGAATGGAATCAGCCGCCGCACCCGCCGAGCGTGACCTTGATTTCCTTCGTGGCGACCAGCCATTTGCCATCGACCTTGGCCAGCGCATGCACGTTCGATGTCTGGCCCATCTTGACGCGGGTCGACACGAATGCCTCGGTGCCGGCCGGGATGGTAAAAATGGCTGATAACGCATTCGGATTCTTTTCGACCAGAATCGCGATCTGCTGCACGTTCGACAATGATGACGACACACTGACCGGCACGACGGCGCCGTTTTCGGCGATGTCGGGGGCCGTGATGACGATGTCCTTGGACAAACTGGCGCTGGTACCGCCGAATGCCTTGACCGTGTCGTTGAGACTTTTGGTATCGAATGCAGCACTGTTCCAGTCCTGCGCGAATGCCTGCGAAGGCGTAATAAGGCCGGCAGCGACTGCCAGTCCCAATACGGTGGAAATGCGCAATGCATCACGACGTTGTTGGTTCATCTCTTACACTCCTCGGTTCGATGGTGGATTCTATGTCGTTTCGCAGACGCCATTGAGACTGATTAGTTATTTGGATATGCCAGACGGCAATCGAACCGGGGCCGAAGTACGCTACCGCAGCAGCGCCGACTGCCGCAGTTCTTCATCGGTGACATATTCGAATACCTTGACGACGCTACGCACGCCGTTGACGCCACGCGCGATCTGCCCTGCCAGTTCGCCTTCGCGCTGCGTCACGCGGCCCATCAGGTAGACATTGCCGCGCTCGGTCACGACCTTGATCGAATTGGCAGATAACTGTTTTTCATCGACGAACGAGGCCTTGACCTTGCCGGTGATGAGGCCATCGTTGGAACGCTCGGTGTAGCGCGACGGGCTGGTGAGTTCGAGTTCATTGACGATCGACTGCACGCCTTCGATGGTGCGCACTTCACGCTCGATCAGCGCCTTGGTCTGCTCGTCCCGCACTTCGCCGGTGAGCAGGATCTTGCGGTTGAAACTGGCGATGTTGACATGGCCCGATTCGCCTGCGAGGCCAGGGATGCGCGTCTCGGCCTTGACCGTGATGGTCTTGTCGTCGGTTTGCGCACCGAGGGTGCGGCGATCGGTCGCAGCGAGAGTGCCCATGACGGCACCACCGACGACCATTTCCACACAGCCCTGCAAGCTCACCAGAACGGCACCGCACAAGGCGACGCGCATCAACGGACGTTTCAACGCTGCCAAACCATGCAGTTCAATCATTTGCATCTCCTCCGAATAAAGCGACATCGATACCGTCGCACAAGCAATGAATCGTTAATAAATGGACTTCCTGGATGCGCGCGGTGCGCTCGTGCGGGACGCAGATATGGACATCGGCGTCGGTCAGCAATTTGCCGATGTTGCCGCCGCCCTTGCCGGTCAGGGCGACGATGCGCATGTCGCGCTCGAGTGCCACTTCGACGGCCGCAATGACATTGCTGGAATTGCCTGAAGTCGACAGCGCCAGCAACACGTCGCCGGACTGGCCGAATGCCTGCACCTGCTTGCTGAAGATTTCCTGGTAACTGTAGTCGTTGCCGATGGCGGTCAAAATGGAGGTATCCGTCGTCAGCGCTAGCGCCGGCAGCGGCAGCCGCTCGCGCTCGAAACGGCCCACGAGTTCCGCGGCAAAATGCTGGCAGTCGGCCGCCGAGCCGCCATTGCCGCACGCGAGAATTTTGTTGCCATTCGATAAGGCAGTAAACATCAGCTCCACGGCCTGTTCGATCGGTTGCGCAAGCACGGAGGCGGCTTGCATCTTGAGCTCGGCGCTTTCCTGGAAATGCCCGAGTATGCGTTGATTTATCATGATGTCGAATTATAAAGTAGTCCGGTGCCCCAAACATGTTGCGGGCGGGTGATCAGGCTTCGATCGCGTTTTGAATCCAGTCGAGAACCGCACCGTCGATGGCGATGACATCGAAGCGGCTGGGCGGCGGCATCCGGTAGCGTTGCAGGTAGACCTGGGCGGCGATGATCAATCGCCCTTGCTTGGCGCGCGTGACGCTGGCAGCGGCCCCGCCATGGCGTTTGTCGGCGCGCTTACGCACTTCGACAAAGACCAGCGCATCGCCGTGTTGCATGATGAGGTCGATCTCGCCGCCCTTGCAACGAAAGTTGCGCTGCACCAGCGTCAATCCATTGCGTGTCAAATGCGCCAGCGCGGCGTTTTCGCCGTCCTGTCCCAGTACCTGTCTGGCAGTCGGCGCTTTGCCGAACAGTTCGCGCAATACCATCGGCGGCGTACTCAGCGGGTACCGAGTACCGGCACGACCAGGCCATTCTGGTACATGGCCGGCTGCGACACGCGCTCGAAGCGGGACGGCCCCTTGCCGACGCTGATCGAAAGCCGGCCGGTAACACCGTCGATTTCAAAATCGGTGCGCCCGGTGGCAATTTCCAGGACCACGCGATAGGCGTCGATACCGAGTGCATACAGCCGCTCGAGGTCGGCGCTGCGCTTCTGGTCGACCGCCACTAACGGATGCGGATAAATCATGACAGCTGGATGGTCGGGCTGCAATTGCCATGGGATGTCAAGCAGGTGCACGCCGTTGAGTTCGGTTGCCGTCTCGCTCGGCTCGCGGTTATCGAGCCAGTACGGATTGAGTTGCGAGGTGCCATGGATAACGGCGTCGTGGCCGATCGCGCTGCGCACCTGCCGTGTTTGCTCGGCATCGAGGGCGACGAACAGGAACGCCGGGCTTTCGGCTTGCAGGCGCTTGCGCAGTTGCAGCAAACCGCTGGCGCTGACGTTGCCGGCGCTGATACTGAGTTCCATCGACTGTGCGCTGCGGCCCTGACGCTGCCATTCGGCCGTGAAGGCGCGGGCGGCGCGCTTTTGCCAGGCCGCGCTGCCGGCGACGACGAAGGCATTGCGCAGCGTGGCGTCATCTGCCAGCGCACTCGCGCTCTGGCGCGCTTCGTCTTCGATCGACAGTCCGATGGACAGCATATTCGGTGGCAACAGTGTCTCGCTGTCGCTGGTAGAGTCCGGCTGACTCAGCGCCACGGTCGGCTTCAAAATCGCGCCGCGCTGGGCAATCGCCGTCACGCCGCTGCGAGTTAGCGGGCCCACCACGATATCGTGCGTCGCACTGGCATCGGCATAGGCACCGAGGACGGCAGCCGGCGTTTCGCCGGTTGCGATGACGTCGATGACCAGATCCTGCCGGTCATGCCGGTAAGCCGCCTCGAAACCGCTGCGCACTGCGCCGGCAGCCCGCGCCAAAGTAGCCGAACCCAGTGGCAGCAATACGGCAATGCGCACCCTTGCCAGATTCGGTGCGGAAACGGTGTCCGGCAAAGGTAGAGGCGGCGTCATGTCATAGATGCGACCGGTCGTGGAAGGGGTGCCTGCGGCGGACGTGGCCTGCTGTGCCGCCAACACTGCGGTTGTATTTGCGTGCGCAGTCGCGCACAATCCGCACAGGATCGCCACGCGCAACAATGCCATTGTCGATGTACCCACCATTAATTTCCCATGCCCCAAGCCAACTCCTCTGCTTTTGCCATTAGCCCTGCCTTCCTGCTCGACGTGTCGCAGCAGTCCTATCCGGTGTCCACATTATATGTGGTGGCCACCCCGATCGGAAATGTCGGGGACATCAGCCTGCGGGCGCTGCACTTGCTGCAGTGCGCCGATGCCGTCGCCTGCGAAGATACGCGCAATACCGCGCACTTGTTGCATCGCTACGGCCTGTCCAAAACGCTGATTACCGCGCACCAGCACAACGAACGGGAAGTGGCCGACAAGATCATCGCCCGATTGCAGGCCGGCGAGCGCATCGCGCTGGTGTCCGACGCCGGTACGCCGGCCGTGTCCGACCCCGGCGCGCGCATCGTCGACGCCGTGCGTGCAGCAGGTTTGCGCGTGATGCCACTGCCCGGACCATCGGCGGCAATCACGGCGCTATCGGCGAGCGGACTGCTGCATGAACAATTTCATTTCGTCGGGTTTTTGCCGGCCAAGGCCAGGCAACGCGATACGGCACTCGTTGCGCTGGCCGGAATCGCCGCCACGCTGGTGCTGTACGAAGCGCCGCATCGCATCATCGATACCGTCGATGCGCTGGCGACTATTTTCGGACCGGCACGGCAAATCGTGCTGGCGCGCGAACTGACCAAGCTGTTCGAGGAAATTCATCGCTGCCCGCTGTCGGAGGCGGCGATCTGGCTCGCAGCTGACGGCAACCGCCAAAAAGGTGAATTCGTGATCCTGGTCGAAGGAGCGCCGGTTCAGGCCGATGCCGATGAGGCCGAAGCCGAACGGGTACTGACGATCCTGCTAGCGGAATGCTCCGTCAAGCAAGCGGCGACGCTGGCGGCGCTGATTACCGGGCAAAAGAAAAATGCGCTGTACGACCGCGCGCTGCGAATGCAAAATAAGGACGACTGAACCGCACCGGGCAACGCAAACATCGGCTTGCGTACGGCCCCTGTCCCGGCATCAGCGCCGTACGATAAACGGCCGCGGAATGCCCAATCCGGCGTCTTCGATTTGCAAAGCCGCCGCCGCGGCGTCGGTGCGGGTGGGAAACGGCCCGGTGTACAAACGATGCAGCTCACCGTTTTGCACGACCTCGATCGGCGGATGGGTAGCGGCCCAGTTTTTCTGCAATTGCGCGCGCGCTTTGTCGGCATTGTCACCTCGCAAATACGAGCCGAGTTGCAAATACAAGTCGCCGCCCCCTGCGCCGACAATCTTTACCGGCGCCACCGCCTCGGAAACCGGCGATGACGTCTCCGACACCATCGCCACCTGCATCGTCGACCCGGCTAGCAAACTGTCGATCGTCATCGCCTGTGACGCCGGCATGGCCACGGACGAAGCCACGGCAGAGACCGCGCGATTACTGGCCATGCGTTCAATTTCCGCAGGCAACAGGCGTTCGACGTCCAGTTCGGCACTACCCTTGCCGATGTAACCGAGCTTGAGCGCCGCCGTGTACGACAGGTCGATCACCCGGCTGGAATGAAACGGGCCGCGGTCATTGACGCGCACGATCACCTGGGCACCATTGCTGACGTTGGTTACGCGGGCATAAGAGGGAATCGGCAGCGTCGGGTGGGCGGCCGTCATTTTGTACATGTCGTAGAGTTCGCCCGACGATGTCTTTTGTCCATGAAATTTCTTGCCGTACCAGCTGCCCCGTCCGCGCTGCTGGAACGGCTGGATGTCGACGACCGGCGTGTACGTCTTGCCGAACACCACATAGGGCTTGTTGCCTTTTGCTGCATACGGCTCGACCCTGGGTTCGGCGTCCGGCACTGCTTGCAGATTGTCGGGTGTTTCCTCACCCGGACCGTCGTCGAGGTAATAGCCGCCGCGCCCGGAATTGGCGGGAGGCAGACTCTGCGCTACGCGTGCTTCCTTGGATACCGGCGACGGCGTTTTTTGCGGGGTTCGCGCCTGCACATCCGGCGCTGGCGATACTGAGGGTACGGTAGTACCGCAACCGGCTAATCCCAGCGCCATGGCAATCAGTGCACTATGGCGTAACCGGTCAATACGATGAAAAAATGGACGCAAACGGGTCTCCTTATGAGGGATGACGAGCGTCAGCTTTGCACGAGTTTGCGGTGTCGCTGAATGCTCATCAAGATACCGGCGCCCAGGCCCAGGGTCACCAGTGCGGTGCCACCATAGCTGAAGAAAGGCAATGGCACGCCGACCACCGGCAGGATACCACTAACCATTCCCATGTTGACAAATGCGTAGGTGAAGAAGATCAGCGTGATCGAACCGGCCAGCAGGCGCGTGAAAAAGCTCGGCGCATTGCCGGCGATAATCAGGCCGCGCCCGATCAGGGCCAGATACAGCAACAGCAATACGATATTGCCGATCAGGCCGAATTCTTCCGAATACACGGCAAAGATAAAATCGGTCGTGCGTTCGGGGATGAATTCCAGATGCGCCTGGGTGCCCTTGAGCCAGCCCTTGCCACTGATGCCGCCCGAGCCGACCGCGATGGTGGACTGGAT
>JACMQD010000384.1 GCA_014377155.1 Herminiimonas sp. | reverse complement strand
GTCGACGGCGACCATTCGATCCTGGCGCATGAAACGGCATCCCTGCTGGCCCCGTTTCACACTGGCGTAGAGCTTGTGATCGGAGCGCGAGTGCGGATCGAACCCGGAGCGATGACTTTACCGCAGCGGTTCGGCAATGCGCTCGCCTGCCGCTTGTCGCATCTGATTTGGGGCGTACCGATGTCGGACCTGGGGCCATTTCGCGCTATCCGTCGTGAGGCTTTGGTCCGAATCGGGATGGAAGACATGACCTATGGCTGGACCATTGAAATGCAGCTGAAGGCATTTCAGCTGGGTCTGCGCGTCCTGGAAGTTCCCGTATCGCTGCGTTGCCGGCTTGGTCAGTCAAAAGTAAGTGGCACCGTGCGGGGCGTGCTGGGTGCGGGGATTGGAATTTTTTCGATGATCGGCAAATTGTGGCTGCGGGAGCGGCATCGCTTGTCGCGAGTTTGACCAATATTAGTTGTTGTGAGTGGGTGGCCGCTGGCCTCTTGATGATGTACGCAAAAGGAGATGGAAATGCAGGTTTTTTCACTGAAACGATTAACGCTGGCACTGGCCTTACCGCTGATGTCCGGCGCCGCTTTCGCATCCGGTTCCGATTCGTTCGGCGGCGGCTTGTCGGGCGAACAGCAGCTTTATAACGCCGGCAAGGCCGTGTATGCGCAAAAGCTCGCGTGTGCCGGTTGCACGATGGCCGGCAAGACGCTGGACAAGCCTCTGGCGCAAAGCATTTTGAGCGAGGCCGGCACGACCGCGAAATTGTCCGACGACGATCGCGCTGCGCTCGCGACGTATTTAAAACTTCGTTTCAAACTCTGACCCCGCGAGAGATAACCATGATCAAATTTGTAGTTGCTGCCGCTTTCATTGCGCTTCCCGTCGCGGCTTTTGCCGATGGCTCTCCGTGGCTGCCGGTCCCCGGTTCCGGCCAGGTAACGCTCGGATGGGTGAATCAGGCCGGTGATGATTTCTATGTCGCCGACCAGAAAATGACATTGCCCTCGAAGATCAAACAGGATACGTTCTCGATCGGCGTCCAGTACGGCTTGACCGATGAAGTGGCGCTCGATGCAAGCCTCAACTACGCACGCAGCCGATTCGCCGCACCGGCCGGCTTTCCGATACCGCACGCGGAAGAGTCGAGTCTGGGCGATTCCACCTTCGGCATCAAATGGCGCATCGTTGACGAATTCGACGGGGGAAATCACCCGACAGTGTCCCTGCGCGCCGCCGCGATCATCAAAGGTAATTACGGTGTCGGGAAGATTGATGCGATCGGTGATGGCGCATCCGGTGTCGAAGTATCGGCCTTGGTCGGTAAATACCTGACGCCGGCGCTCGCGATTTCCGGCGAGATCGGCTACCGCTATCGCAATCATAACGTGCCGGCCGACGTGTTCGGCGCGATCGGATTGAACTACGGCTTCAACAAGTTCGTGTCCGCGTCGATCGGTTATTCGGTGGTACGTTCACGCGGTGATCTTGATATCGGCGGTCCGGGTTTTTCGCCGGCGCGATTCCCGGAAGTGCGTGAAGACCGTAATCTGGCGCGCGTCGGGCTCGGCTTCAATCTCACGCCGCGTGCCAGCCTGGACCTCAACTATGGCATGGTCGTCGCCGGTCGCAATACGACCAAAGCCAATGTCTTTGGCGTCGCGTTGAATAGTTCGTTCTAGGATTCTGGAAAAGTCCTTAGTCAACCGCAAGCGGATTCGGCCGGATGATCACCGGTTGAAACCGCACCACGCTCATCACGAATTTTCCACCATGCGTCTGGTCGCTTCCGTCTCTGTCATTGCCACCATCATGCTGGTGTATGCGTCGCATTGCGACGCGGTGACGCAATTGTGGGGCCTGACATCGGCAACGGCGCTCGGTGCTCTGGTGGCTTTTTATGTGATGCGATCGGCGCGCTTCGACACGCTATCGGTGCGTTCGATACTGACGCTGGCTATTGCGTTGCGAGTGCTGGCGCTGATGGCGTTGCCGTTACTCGAAGACGACCATTTTCGCTATGTGTGGGACGGGTATCGCTTCGCCGTCAGCGGCACGCCGTATGGCGCCGCACCGTCGGCTTTTTTTGCCGACGCTAGTGTCCCGCGCACTTTCCAGTCTATCCTCAACTTCATCAACTATCCGGACATCCCGACCATCTATGGCCCGGTAATGCAGCTGCTGTTTGTAGCAGCGTATGTGCTTGCTCCGGGCAATGTGGGCGCACTGCAAGGCTTGAATGCAGTCATCGATCTGCTGGTATTGTGGACGCTTGCAAGTTCCGGCGCCAAACCGCGCTGGTTGCTGCTCTATGCTATCAGCCCGCTGGTGCTGAAGGAAGCGGTAATGACCGCCCACCCTGACGGGTTGACGGGGTTGCTGGCACTGGCCGCGCTGGTCTGGGCGCGCCGTCCATGGGTCGCTGGCAGCTTGTTGGGCTTGGCGGTGGCTAGCAAAATATCGGCAGCCATACTGATACCGTTTCTCTTCCGGCGAGGCGGTTGGCGCGCCGTGTTGGCGGCGCTCGCTAGCGTGGTAGCCTGCTATCTGCCGTTCATTCTGCTGCCTGGCAGCGACATGACTGCGCTGTTGCAGTTCGCCCGGAACTGGCGCTTCAATCCCTTGCTGTTCGCGGGGATTGAGCAGTTGGTCGGTGAGCATTTTGCGCGCCTGGTCGCCGCGATTCTTATCGTGACTATTCTGCTCTGGGTTTACTGGCGCGATCTGCGTGTGCCGCGACGCAGTATCGCCGCAGTCGATCATGCGCTCGGCGTCTTGCTGGTTCTCTCACCCGTCGTCAATCCCTGGTATCTGCTTTGGTTGTTGCCATTTGCCGTAATGCGCCCATCGCGAACCGCGTGGACCGCCACGTTCGTGCTACCACTTTCGTATTGGAACGGTACACAAATGGGCGGACACCAATTCGATTTGCCGACTCTCATTACAACGATGGAAATCGCGGTGCTGCTGGGGGCAGCAATGCTCGATGCACGTCGGCCGCTATGCGCGAAATCCAGCGACCCAATGCGAACGCCTTGAACTACAATTGATTTTTCCCATTTACAAAACTCAAGATGGATAAATTACATCTGATGACGGTGTTTGTAGCAGTCGCTGAGGAAGAGAGCTTTGCCGGTGGTGCGCGTCGCCTCGGCATGTCGCCGCCGGCGGTCACTCGTGCTATCTCTACGCTGGAAGAGCGACTAGGGGTCAAGCTGCTGAATCGCACCACCCGTTTTGTCCGC
>JACMQD010000383.1 GCA_014377155.1 Herminiimonas sp. | reverse complement strand
GCGGTAGCGCGCAGCCAGGCGAGAAGCGTGGTCAATTGCGCGTCGGCGATCCGCATTACATACTCTCCTGCAATGCGTTTGCCGGAATGATGATGCTGGTGACATTCGAGTCGGGCGCCACGTTCATCGATCGCAAGGCATTGGCGGCAACCGACGCAAACACCGGTGCGGCAACATCGCCACCATAATGCGAGCCGCCTGACGGCTCGTCGATCATGACCGCAATGATGATGCGCGGATTCGATGCCGGCGCGAAGCCGACGAAGGAACCGACATATTTGTTGACATAGCGCCCACCCGCCAGCTTGTGCGCGGTGCCGGTCTTGCCGCCGACGCGATAACCGGGCACCTGCGCCTTGGGTGCGGTACCTTCCGGCCCGGCAGCCGCTTCCAGCATCACGCGCATCTGACGCGCAGTCTTTTCGGAAATCACATGCTGTCCGACCGGCAAGCTGCTGACCTTCTGAAACGACAGCGGAATGGTATCGCCATTACGGGCAAAAATCATGTACGAACGCGCCAGCTGGATCAGCGAAACCGAGATGCCATGACCGTAACTCATAGTCGCTTGTTCGATCGGTCGCCAGGATTTGAAAGGCCGCACGCGACCGGCAACCGCACCGGGAAAACCGAACTTTGGCTGCTGGCCGAAGCCGACTGTGGTAAACATTTCCCACATTTCCTCGGCCGGCATTTGCAAGGCGATCTTGGCAGTGCCGATGTTGGACGATTTCTGGATGATCTGCGACACGGTCAGGATGCCATGCGCATGCGCATCGCCGATGGTGGCCGATCCGATCGTCATTTTTCCGGGCGAAGTCTGGAACACCGTGTTCGGATTGATGCGGTTGGTATCGAGCGACAGTGCCACCGTAAACGGCTTCAACGTCGAACCGGGCTCGAAGGTGTCGGTCAGCACACGATTACGCAGCTGCGCGCCGGTCAGGATCGAGCGGTTGTTCGGGTTGTAGGTCGGCAGGTTAGCGAGCGCCAGCACCTCGCCGGTCTTGACATCGAGAACGACAATACCGCCGGCCTTGGCCTTGTGCTTTTCGACGGCTTCTTTGAGGTGCGAGAACGCGATGTACTGGATCTTGCTGTCGATCGACAATGCCAGATCCTTGCCGTCATGCGGCTCGCGCACTGCTTCGATATCCTCGACGATGCGACCCAGCCGGTCCTTGATTACCCGGCGGCTGCCGGTCATGCCTGCAAGATTTTTCTGCAACGACAGCTCCATGCCATCCTGGCCGGTGTCCTCGACATTGGTAAAGCCGACGACATGCGCCATTACATCCCCTTCGGGGTAAAAGCGCTTGTACTCCTTGCGGGTTTCGATGCCGCCGATGCCCAGCTTGATGATCTGGTCGACGGTCGGTTGTTCGACCTGGCGTTTGAGATAGACGAAGTTGCGGTCGGAATCGAGTTTCTTGCGCAGTTCGGCTTCGCTCATGCCGAGCAGTCTTGCCAGCTCGCGCAATTTTTCCTTCGACGCTTCCAGTACATCATCGGGAACAGCCCAGATCGCCTTGACCGGCACCGACGAGGCCAGGACCTGGCCGTTACGGTCGGTAATCTTGCCGCGCGTGGCTGGCAGTTCAAGCGTGCGGGCGTAGCGCGACGCACCCTGCTTTTGCAGGAATTCCGTCGAAATGCCCTGTAACCACAAAGCCCGACCGGCCAGCGCAAAAAACGCGGCGAACAAACCGAACAACACCACCCGCGAGCGCCAGGCCGACAGTTTGACGGCAAGTACAGGACTGGCGGAAAACGGTACACCCCGGGCGGCGGCAGTACGTGGCGCGCGCATTATTTGGCTCCCATGGTCAGGTATTGGG
>JACMQD010000382.1 GCA_014377155.1 Herminiimonas sp. | reverse complement strand
GATCCCGGCCTGGATCGGCAAGAGCGTCATCAAGACACTGATCGCCATCCTCGATTTTGCGACCCATTCCGGCCAATATCTGCGCTGGGTGCGCCTCGACCACTGGATTCAATTATGGAAAAAGAAGCAATGACTAGGCAACATAGATTTTGGCGTCAACCAGTCCGCGCGCCCTTGCTGGCGGCTGTTCTTTTCACTATGTTTGCCACGGGCGCACTGGCGCCGGCGCCAGCCGAATCGAAATCGCGCAAGGCCAAGGCCGAAGCCGCCGAGACTGTGCGCGAAGAAGTCGTCGAGGCGGAGCCGGCGGTGGTCGCGCCGAAACAGCGCACGGTGTCACTGACCTTCAAGCAGATGGGCGCGTGGTCAGCCGTCAAATTACGCGGCGTGGACGGTTCGCAGACCCTTGGATTCTCGATTCGAGCCGACGAGGTGGTGGTCGCAGCAAAGCTGCGCATCGCCTATGACTATTCCCCTGCCCTGCTGCCGGACCTGAGTCACCTGCGGGTATTGCTGAACGACCGGGTGTCGATGGTCGAGGCACTGCCGCAAAACAAAAGCATCGGCAATGCACGCGAAATCAATCTCGACCCGCGCCTTTTTGGCGAAGTCAACGAATTGCGTTTCAACCTGATCGGACATTACACCCGCCAATGCGAAGACCCGTTTCATTCGTCGCTGTGGCTGACCCTGAGCGATCTGGGGCGGCTGGAACTGACGCTGGCACCGGTCTCGGTTGCCAACGATTTGCGCAATCTGCCGGCGCCGTTCTTCGACAAGCGCGATAACCTGCCGTTAAAACTGCCGTTCGTGTTCGCCAGTGCGCCGTCGTTCGGCACGATGCGCTCGGCCGGCGTGGTGGCGTCCTGGTTCGGCATGCAGGCCGGCGCTCGGGGCGCACAATTTCCGGTGTCGCTCAATGCACTGCCGGACGGTAATGCGGTCGTGTTCATGCAAGGCAGCGACAGTATTGCTGGTCTGAAGACAACCACCGGCTCCACCATTTCGATCCAGCCTCATCCAACCAATGCGCTGGCCAAGCTGCTGGTGGTCACCGGCGCCAACGATGAAGAACTGGCACGCGCCGCACGCGCCATTGCCTTGATCAGTCCGACCCTGGCCGGCCAGTCGGTGAGCGTCACCAAGGAAACCGACGCCGCGCCGCGCAAGCCCTACGATGCGCCGGCATGGATTCCGACCGACCGCCCGGTACGCTTCGGCGAACTGGCGAAGGCCACCGACTTGCAGGTGCAAGGCTACTTCCCGAATGTCGTGCGCTTGAACTACCGCGTATCGCCCGACCTGTTTACCTGGCGCACGGCAGGCGCGCCGCTCAAGCTCAAATACCGCGCCACGCGTCTGCCGCAGCACAAGAACTCCAGCCTCGGCGTCAACCTCAACAACAACTTCATTCATACGCTGGCACTCAACGAACCGTACCGCAAGACCGGCGGAGTCGATGGGCTGAACCTGGTGTCGCCTGCCATCACCCATGCGATGCGCGAAGAAGCGCTCTATCTGCCGCCGTATGCAGGCGGTGGGCGCGATCAATTGCAGCTGGCGTATGCGTTCGATGTCATCAAGGAAGGCGAGTGCAGGAATCTGCCGCCGGACAATCTGCAGGGCGCGATCGATGCCGAATCGACGCTCGACTTCAGCGGCTTTCCGCACTATGCCGTGCTGCCCAACCTGGCGTATTTTTCCAATATCGGTTTTCCGTTCACCCGCATGGCCGATCTGTCGGAAACAGCGGTGATCCTGCCGGAGCGCCCGAACGCCGACGAGCTTGGCCTGTACATGATGTTGATGGGCCGCATGGGCGAGGCGACAGGTTATCCGGCGCTGCGGCATGCGCTGGTGACGCCGGCCGAAGTCGACAAGATGGCCGAACGCGACCTGATCGTGATCGGCTCCGCGAAAAACCAGAGCCTGATGACCAAGTGGGCCGATCGCCTGCCGATGGTGCAAGTCAATGGCGAGCGCCGTGTGCGGGCGCCGGATTCGTCGTGGATGCCGACTTATCGCTGGGATCGGCAGGATGGCCAGCCGACGCCCGCAGCCAAGGGCAGCCTGAGCCTGGCCGGCGCTGGCAACCTGGCAACCGTGATGGGTTTCGAGTCGCCTTTGAAATCGGACCGCAGCGTGGTGTTCCTGTATGCCGACCGCGCGGCGGATCTGCGCAAGATCGCCGACGTACTGATCGATCCGGAACGGGTGGGCGCGCTTCAGGGCGATTTTGCAATTGTCGACGACAAGGCTGTGAGTACCGCGATGGTCGGCGAAACCTACCACATGGGCTCGCTGCCGGCGCTGGCCAAGGCACGCTGGTTCTTTTCGGATCATCCGCTCTTGTTCGGCTTTATCGCACTGCTGATTTGCGTCTTGCTGGCTGCTATCATGTATCGCACGCTGCGTCGGATCCAATCCCGGCGAATCCGGAAAGTTCCTTTGGCCTGATATGCAAAACATCAAGAAAATGGCATGGCTGGTGCCGTTGCTGTTGTCGTTGGCACAGCCGACGTGGGCGGCCGACGACCTGTTGTCAAGCCAGCTATCGGACCAGGCCCGGACCTGGCAGCAGAAAGATCGGGATGATCTGGCAGCCGAACTGTGGCGCAAGGTGCTGCGCGCCGATCCGAAGCACCCGGAAGCGCTGATCAGCCTGGCCGGCATCGAACTACGCGCCGGCAATATCAGTCAGGCCGAGGCGCTGCATGCGCGTGCGCGGCGCCTGGCACGTCCGCCGGCAGGACTGGCGCGCCTGTCGAGCACGCTGCAAGCGGCAAAGGATGCGGCCAAGCCTGCCACACCCAAGCTCGATCCGGCACCTGCTCCTGCGACGGCGGTAGTGGCTAGCGCACCCGTCCCGGAAAAACCGGTGACCAGCAGAATCGAAAAAACAACCGAAAAATCAGTCGAAAAAACGTCCGAAAAGCCCGTTGCAAAGGCAGTTGCAAAAGCGGTTGAAAAGCCAGTTGAAAAGCCAGTTGAAAAGGCAATTGAAAAGGTAGTCGCCGCTAAAACGCCGGAGCGGCAAATCGAGAAGCCGCCTGCGAAGCTGCCTGCAAAGCCTGCGCCCAAGGTTGAAGAAACCCCGCCCCAGCCCACGTCGTCCCTGGCTGAATTCGAGACCGCACGAGCTACCAATGAGGACTGGGCGCAAACCCGCCAGGCAATCGAAGACTTGGCGCGCAAGAACCCCGGCAATACCCTTTACCTGTTCGCGCTTGCGCGGCACCTGACCTACCGCGATGCGACGCGCCGCGAAGCGATCCGCATGCTGGCGGGATTGCCGGCACGCGTC
>JACMQD010000059.1 GCA_014377155.1 Herminiimonas sp. | reverse complement strand
GAGCAGGCGCTGGTTGCGGCTACCGAAAATCTGGGTCAGTAATGACATGCTTGAATTCTAAAAAGTGCGCCGAAAAATTCCCATGCGCTGGTACAGCGCGCAGGGCCGGAGCGAAAATAAAAAAAGATTTTATCACGCGGCTCCTGACAGTTTGGGCTTATCAGGCAGGAAACAATAGCGACACGGTCGAGGGTCAGCGAGAAAAGCCAGAAAAATACTGTGAAGAATTATCGTTCTGCCATCGCTGCCATCTTGGCCTGGCTGGCGCCCGCAGCTAAAAACTTGTTCGGATCTTGCGGCACGCCTTTGACCAGTACTTCGAAATGCAGATGGGCACCGGTCGAGCGTCCGGTCGAACCGATGTCGGCCACGTGCTGGCCGCGCCTGGCGATGTCGCCCACTTTCATCAACAGCCGCGATGCATGGGCGTAGCGGGTAATGATGCCATTGCCATGATCGATTTCGAGCAGATTGCCATACTGATGATGGTATTCGGCGCCGATCACCACGCCACCGGCCGCTGCCACGATCGCGGTGCCCACGGGTGCCGGAAAATCGATGCCGTCATGGAAGGTGCTGCGCCCTGAAAACGGATCGAAACGCCAGCCGAAGCCCGATGCGTTATAACTGACATTGACTGGCTGCACCGTGGGCAACAGCTTGGAGCGGATCTTGTCACTCATCAATGCGGTTTCGACCACGTTCATGTAATCGACCCGGTGCTCGACGTCACGCGACATGGCGTCGAGTGTGCGCTGGAATTCGTCCATACTGAGCGTGCGACCGCCATCGGCTTGACTGGAAGGCATCGCGCCGCCGCGTCCTGGTTTTTCCTTGAAATTGAATTCTTCCGGTTTGACGCCTGACAAGCCCTGAACACGTTCCCCCAATGCGTCGAGGCGCATCAACTGCGCCTGCATTTCGCCCAGCTTGACGGCCATCGCGGTCAGGTTTTCCTTGACGTATTTGTCTTTCTTGGCGGCTTCATCGTGGCTGACGGCCGCCTGCGCTTCGTCGAGGAATGGCAGCCGAAGGTCGGTGGCGTGACGCACGGTGAAATAATATAAAAGACTGGCGCAGGCAATCACGGCAACAATGAATGCGCACGCAAAGAAAAGCAGGTGACGAGAGCCCAGCGTGACCGATTTTGCATTGGTAAAACGCGGGTGCAATAGAATAATCTGCATGGTCTTTCCTCTTGCCCGTCTGGCGTGGATGAGGTGTGATAAGGTTGAACGATGATGCAACGACGTTCGTTTACCCCTTATCAGCAAGGCACCCGGCTAAAAAGAGAGCCGAAAGGCGCCGCGGATTTCCTGCGTGGGCATGACAAGATGGGGATGCTCTTGCCCACTGTGACCCGGCTGGTGGCACTCCAGAAGGAATGCACGGCCATTTTGCCGGCTATGTTCGATAGCTGCGCGGTGCTGCATTTTACCGATGGCCAGCTGACATTGTCGACACCGAATGCGGCCATCGCGACCAAGCTCAAACAACAGTTGCCGAATGTTCAAGAAAAACTGTTGAAGCTGGGCTGGCAGGTTAACGCAATACGTCTCAAAGTGCAAGTAAGCAAGATTTCAGAAAAAGTCATTCTCGCCAAGCAGATCAGCCTGTCGCGAGTGGCGGTAACGTCGCTGGCCGATCTTGGTGAATCGCTGGAAGACTCGCCGCGTAATGGTGCGTTGAAGGCTGCACTCAAACTGATGGTGGCGCGCCATGCACGGCAAACTGCCGTCACTGACGATCCCAGCGTAGCAGAGTCGAACTGAACGACTACTGCGCTAACGCAGGATTTGCAAGGAAGTTCGAGGAGTCAGGCCTGCCATGCTGCGCCGCGCAAGGTTTTCGAACTCAGTAGTAACCGATAAAAGCGGCGCTTATTAATACAGCGCCCATTCCTGCCCCACCTGGCGTACGTACCCGCGCGGCGCGACTTCGATCTCGTCGAAACTCACCACTTCATACGCATCAGGTTGCAGCAGCAACGCCCGCAGCAGCAGATTGTTGAGTGTATGGCCAGATTTGTGGGCCGTATAACTTGCCAGCAACGGATGGCCGATCAGGTACAGGTCGCCGATCGCGTCCAGAATCTTGTGGCGCACGAATTCATTGTCGTAACGCAGGCCGTCGGTATTGAGAATGCGGTACTCGTCCATCACGATCGCGTTCTCAAGGGAGCCACCCTGAATCAATCCCATGCCGCGCAGGCTTTCCAGATCATGCATGAAACCGAAGGTGCGCGCGCGGGAAATCTCCTTGACGTAAGATTCCGCATCGAAATCGACTTCGGCGATCTGTCCGGTGGCGTCCACCGCAGGATGATTGAATTCGATGAAAAACTTCAGCTTGAAGCCGTCGTACGGTTCCAGGCGCGCCCATTTTTCGGCAGCGCCGGACCCTTCGCGCACTTCGACCATCTTCTTGACACGGATGAATTTTTTGGCAACGCCCTGCTCCTGCAAGCCAGCTTCCTGCAACAAGAACACGAACGACGAGGCCGATCCGTCCATGATCGGAATTTCTTCGGCAGTCAAATCGACATACAGATTATCGATGCCCATGCCGGCGCAGGCCGACATCAAGTGTTCCACGGTCGATACCTTGGCGCCGTCCTTGTCCAGTGTCGATGCCATGCGGGTGTCACCGACACCCGTGGCCGACGCCGGCAGTTCGACTACCGGATCGAGATCGACCCGGCGGAACACGATACCGCAATCGGGCGCTGCCGGACGCAGGGTCAGTTCGACCTTGGTACCGGAATGCAGGCCGACACCGACGGTCTTGACCACGTTTTTGATAGTGCGTTGTTTGAGCATCGTGAATTATAACAACTGGCTTTTGAGCCGGTTTGCGCCTGCGTAATATAAGAACTCCCGAAAACACAAAACGGCGCATGAAGCGCCGTTCGATCGACCCCGCTTCGAAATCAGCCGAGTTGCTTGAGCAGCGTTTCGACGTTCGAGACTTCGAATTTGCCACCTTCTTCGACATTCAATTGCTTGACCACGCCGTCTTCGATCAACGCCGAATAACGCTTCGAGCGCGTGCCCATGCCATGCGCGCTAAAGTCGGCATCGAGTCCCAGCGCCTTGGTAAATACTGCGCTGCCGTCGGCCATCATGCGCACCGCGCCAGCAACGTTTTGCTCGCGACCCCATGCGCCCATGACGAACGCATCATTGACCGAAATACACCAGATTTCGTCGACGCCTTTTGCCTTGAGGTCGGCGGCGTGTGTCACATAACCCGGCACATGTTTGGCCGAACATGTTGGCGTAAACGCACCGGGCAGGCCGAAAAGGGCGATGGTCTTGCCCTTTGTCAGCTCAGCGACATCGAAGGAATTCGGGCCGAGGGAACAGCCGGCCGATTCGACTTCGACGAATTCAGCCAGTTTGCCTTCAGGGAGTTTGTCGCCAATTTTGATAGTCATGTAAGGGTTCCTCAGATAGGTTGAACGATGGCCAGCAGAGCGGCAGGCGGCGTCGCAGAAAAAAGCACAAACCGCAGTATGCCCTGTTCCGTTTTATTCTGCAGGCGACCAAAACGACAATCCCGGCTCGCGGGCCGGGATTGTCGATAGGCGACGCGCCAGGCGCGTCGCAACCTGACGGATCAGTCCGCCTGCTTGCGCAGGAAGGCTGGAATATCATAGGTTTCCATGCCATTTTTCTCCAGCGCCCGCACCGTTTCCGATGCCGACTCGCGGCGCCATACTGCCGGCGCTTTGAGGCCATCGAACGAAGGCGTGCCCCGGCCGCCCTGTGCGACGCCTTGGGCCATGCCCGAGTGCGCCATGACCGGCTCGCCATGCGTGCCGGTGCGCAGCATCGGCGTCTGCACCAGCTGCACGTTCTTGCGCGCGCGGCCGAGGCCGGTCGCCACCACGGTCACACGGATATCGTCGCCCATCGTGTCATCGTAGGCAATGCCTTGTGCGATCGACGCATCCGGTGCAGCGAAGGCACGCACGGTCGCCATGACTTCCTTGATCTCCTTGCCTTTGAGGTTGCGGCTGGCAGTGACGTTGACCAGCACGCCACGCGCACCCGACAGATCGATGCCGTCCAGGAGCGGCGAGGCCACGGCCTGCTCGGCTGCCAGGCGCGCACGGTCGACGCCGGACGCGGTCGCGGTACCCATCATGGCTTTGCCCTGTTCACCCATGATAGTTTTGACGTCGTTGAAGTCGACGTTGATGTGACCCGGCACGTTAATGATTTCGGCAATACCGGCAACGGCATTGTTGAGTACGTCGTCGGCATGCTGCAGCCATTCCATCATGCTGTCGTCTTCGTAGATCTCTTCCAGTTTTTCATTCAGGATAATGATCAGCGAATCGACGTGTTGCGACAGCGCTTCCAGCCCTTCGTCGGCGATGTCCATGCACTTCTGGCCTTCGTACGAGAACGGCTTGGAAACCACGGCCACCGTCAGCGCGCCCTGCTCCTTGGCGATCTGCGCCACGATCGGCGCGGCGCCCGTGCCGGTGCCGCCGCCCATGCCGGCGGCGATGAAGACCATGTGCGCACCGCGCAGTGCATCCTCGATGCGGCCACGCGATTCTTCGGCGAGCTGGCGGCCGACTGCCGGCTTCATCCCTGCACCGAGACCGGTTTCCCCGATCTGGATGACGTTATGCGCTTTCGAATTTTTCAGTGCTTGCGCATCGGTGTTGGCGGCGATGAATTCGACGCCGCTGACACCCTTGTTGATCATGTGCTGTACTGCATTGCCACCGGCACCACCGACGCCGACGACCTTGATGACCGTACCGATTGTTGCATTGTCGAGCATATCGATTTCCATGACGATTCCTTTAGTGTAGTAATGTGCAGTTCTCAGTTGCTAATCCCCACCCGGTGTGGCCACTAGCAATTGCCAACTGCGTTCGATTTCAAAAAATAGCTGTTACCGACTCTCCGGATTCGTATCAACCGGCGCGTCCCGCACCCGTTGAATCCGGCCCTGCAATGCCTGGTGCTTGTCAAAAATTCCCTAGAAACCACTCCTTCATGCGCTGCCAGATCGCCTTGACCGAGCCATCCTGCCGGGTCACCACATGACCGCGCAGATACTGTTTTTTCGCTTCCAGCACGAGCCCCAGTACCGTCGCGTAGCGCGGACTGCGCACCACGTCGGCCAACTGGCCGCTGTACTCCGGCATACCGAGGCGTGACGGTTTCAAGAAAATATCTTCGGCCAGTTCGACCATGCCCGGCATCATCGACGAGCCACCGGTCAACACAATGCCCGACGACAGCACTTCTTCGTAACCCGACTCGCGCACCACTTGGTGCACCAGCGCAAACAGTTCCTCGATGCGCGGCTCGATTACCGCCGACAACGCCTGGCGCGACAGCGTGCGTGGCCCCCGATCGCCGAGACCGGGTACTTCCAGTGTCTCGCCCGGATCGGCCAGCACTTGCTTGGCGACGCCGTAGCGTAGCTTGATTTCCTCGGCTTCGGAAGTCGGCGTACGCAGTGCCATCGCGATGTCATTGGTGATCTGATCGCCGGCGATCGGGATCACGGCGGTATGCCGAATCGCGCCTTCGGTGAAGATCGCGATATCGGTCGTGCCGCCGCCGATATCGATCAGCACCACGCCCAGTTCCTTTTCGTCCGGTGTCAGCACCGCATCGGCCGAGGCCATCGGCTGCAGGATCAGGTCGGATACTTCGAGTCCGCAACGACGCACGCATTTGACGATGTTCTGTACGGCAGAGACAGCGCCTGTGACGATGTGCACCTTGACTTCGAGTCGGATGCCGCTCATGCCGATCGGTTCCCGCACATCTTCCTGATTGTCGACGATGAATTCCTGCGGCACCGTATGCAGCAATTGCTGGTCGGTCGGGATATTGACCGCCTTCGCGGTTTCGATCACGCGCGCAACGTCGGCGGCAGTGACTTCCTTGTCCTTGATGGCGACCATGCCGCTCGAATTGAAGCTACGAATATGGCTGCCGGCGATCCCGGTGTAGACATTGCGGATCTTGCAGTCGGCCATCAGCTCGGCTTCCTCGAGCGCGCGCTGAATCGATTCGACGGTGGCCTCGATGTTGACCACCACACCTTTCTTCAAACCCTTCGATTCGGCCTGCCCGAGGCCGATGACTTCGTGCCGCCCGTTCGGCATGACCTCGGCCACCACGGCGACCACTTTGGAGGTGCCGATGTCGAGGCCGACGATTAAATTTTTTGCGTCTTTTGTCATGTCGTTCCGCTTACTTTTTCTTCGGGGCTTTATGCCCGATTTCAGGTCCGAACGACATGCCGCTTGCACGCAAGGCCAGGCCATTCGGATAACGCATATCCACACTTTCGATCCGGTCCTGCAGTCGCGCCGCCAGTTGCGGATAGATTCTGACGAAACGCTCGACCCGGTCCTTGAGCGTGGTCTTGCTTTGCTCCCGGCCCAGTTCGAGCGCGATGCCGTTGCTGGTTCTGACCATCCAGGCGTAGCGGCTCGACAGGCTCACCGATTCCGGCACCAGCTTGACGGGCGCGAACCACTGCTGCAAATCCTTGAAGCGCGCCACGATTTCCTTTTCGCTGCCCGCTGGCCCGAGAAATGCCGGCAGGTCGCCATCCTCGTCCGCTTCCGCGAGATTCACCGTAAATAAGTCGCCCTTGACCGAAATCAATCGGCCGTCTTCGCCCCAAGTACCCAGCGGCACATGCTCTTCCAGCGTAACGATGAGCTTGTTCGGCCACTCGCGCCGCACGGCGGCTTTGTGTACCCATGGCACCATCTCGAAAGCCGAACGGGCCTCATCCAGATTGGCCGTAAAAAAATTACCCTTGATGCGCGGTATCGCCGTACTGCGCACGGTCGAGACGTTGATGTGCCGCAGCTCGACCGGCGCGCCTTCGATCCGGATTTCACGCAGCGTGAATACCGGCCGCTGCGCGACCCACCACGCGCCTGCCGCCAGCAGCGCGAGCGCTACCACGCCCAGCAGAGTGTTGGAGCTGGCGTTTAAAAGGCGGATGTCATGCCACATCGCTAGGTGCTTTCCCGGTTCGGTAGCCACTCGGCGCTCGGCTTGAGATCGAGCGTGGCCATGCGCAAAATTGCCACGCACAGGTCTTCGTATCCCATGCCGTTGGCCTTGGCCGACATCGGTACCAGCGAGTGGCCAGTCATGCCGGGCGAGGTGTTAATTTCCAGCAAAAACGGTTCATCGTCGCTGGCACGTAGCATGAAATCGACTCGTGACCAACCCTTGCAGCCGAGCGCGTTGAACGCGCGGACCGCGATGTCCTGAATGCGCTGCGTCAGTGCGGCATCCAGCGGCGCCGGACACAAGTACTCGGTGTCGTTACTAAAATATTTGTGTTCGTAATCGTAGTCACCCTGCGGCGCACGGATCTCGATCACCGGCAAGGCCACCGCTGCGGCGCCGCTTCCGAGCACGGCTACGGTCAACTCGCGCCCCGTGATGAATTCTTCTGCCAGTACCGTGTTGTCGTATTTGGCGCATAGCGCGAAGCCGGCTTCGACGTCCGCTTGCGCGACCACTTTACTGATGCCGATGGTCGAGCCTTCATGCGGCGCCTTGAGCATTAGCGGCAAGCCGAGCGTATCGGTCAGTGCGCGGATTTGCGTCGCATCTGCGGCAAGCGCATCGAGCACCTCGAAGCGCGGCGTCGGCAACCCATGCCCCAGCCAGATACGTTTGGTCATGACCTTGTCCATCGCGATCGCCGATGCCATCACGCCGGGGCCGGTGTAAGGAATGCCGAGCTGCTCCAGCGCGCCCTGCAAGGTGCCGTCCTCGCCATAACGGCCGTGCAAGGCGATGAAGACGCGGTCGAATTTTTCTGCGGCCAGGTCGGCCAGGCTGCGTTCGGCGGGATCGAACGCATGGGCGTCGATGCCCTTGGCGCGCAATGCCGCCAGCACGCCGCTGCCGGACATGATCGAGACTTCGCGTTCAGCCGAACGACCGCCGAACAGTACGCCCACTTTTCCGAATTCATTCATGGTGGCGCTCGCATTCATGCTTGTTCCGCTGCAATCTGGGTCAGCCGTGCCGGCACGCCGCTGATCGAACCGGCACCCATGGTGATGACGACATCACCGTCGCGCACCAGGTTCATGATGATGTCCGGCATCTCTGTCATGTCCTTGACGAACACCGGCTCGACCTTGCCGCCCACGCGCAGCGCATGCGCCAGCGCCCGACCGTCGGCGGCCACGATCGGCTGCTCGCCGGCGGCATAGACTTCGGCCAGCACCAGCGCATCGGTGGTCGACAAGACCTTGACGAAATCCTCGAACAGGTCGCGCGTGCGGGTGTAGCGATGCGGCTGAAATGCCAGCACCAGGCGGCGTCCAGGATAGGCGCCGCGCGCGGCAGCCAGCGTGGCGGCGGTCTCGACCGGATGATGGCCGTAGTCGTCGACCAGCGCAAACGTGCCGCCAGCCTTGCCGGCGACATCCGGCAACGGAATTTCACCGTAGCGGGTAAAGCGCCGGCCGACGCCGTTGAATTCGCGCAGCGCCTGTTGTGTGGCGGCGTCGTCGACGCCGATTTCGCGTGCGATAGCGATGGCGGCACAGGCGTTTTGCACATTGTGCATGCCGGGCTGGTTCAGGCTGACGCTCATCGGTGGATAGTCGTGCTGGATCACGCGAAACTGCATGAGGCCGCCGACGGCGACCGCGTCGACCGCACGTACGTCGGCTTGTTCATGAAAGCCATAGGTGGTGATCGGCTTGGAAATCTGCGGCATGATGGCACGCACATTGGCGTCGTCCATGCACAACACGGCGACGCCATAGAACGGCAGGCGCTGCGTGAAATCGACAAAGGCCTGCTTGAGCTTGCCGAAATCATGGTCGTAGGTTTCCATGTGGTCGGCGTCGATATTAGTGATGACTTCGATCACCGGCGACAGGTTCAGGAATGACGCATCCGACTCATCGGCTTCGGCCACGATGAAGTCGCCCGAGCCCAGCTTGGCGTTGGCGCCGGCGCTATTGAGGCGGCCGCCGATGACGTAGGTCGGGTCGAAGCCGCCCTGCGCCAAAATGCTGGCGACCAGACTGGTGGTGGTGGTCTTGCCGTGGGTGCCGGCAATGGCGATGCCGCTCTTTAGCCGCATCAGTTCGCCCAGCATGATCGCGCGCGGCACGATCGGAATATGTTTTTCGCGGGCGGCGATGACTTCCGGATTGCTTTCGTTGACCGCAGTCGAGGTCACTACCGCATCGGCGCCGGTGATGTTGCTGGCCTCATGGCCCAGCATGACGCACGCGCCGAGTTCGGCCAGGCGTTTGGTGGCAGCGTTGCTGCCGATATCGGAGCCCGAAACGACATAGCCCAGATTGAGCAGCACTTCGGCAATGCCGCTCATGCCGGAGCCGCCGATGCCGACAAAATGAATGTTCTTTACTTTATGTTTCATGCTGGGCTAGCCAATTTTTCCAAAATGTCCGCGATGGCCTCGTTGGCACCGCGGCGTCCGTTGTCGTAGGCGGCTTGTGCAATCTTCTGGCACGCGGCACGCGTCATGTTCATCAAGAGGCTCGACAGGCTGTCGACCGTCATCTCGGCTTGTGGCAAATGGATCGCGGCATGCTGCTGCGCCATCCACTGCGCATTATTGCGCTGGTGCGAAGTGGTCGACGCCACCAGCGGCACCAGCACGCTGGCAACGCCGGCCGCGGTCAGCTCCGACACCGTGATGGCGCCGGCGCGGCAGATCACCAGATCGGCCTGCGCGTAGCGACGCGGCATGTCGTCGATGAAATCCACCACCTCGGCTGCTACCCCTGCGGCGGCGTAGGCGGCGCGAAGTGCGGCGATATGCTGCTTGCCGGATTGATGGACCACCATCGGCCGCTGGTCGACCGGCATGGACCCGACCGCAGCCGGCACGCATTCATTCAGGACTTTTGCACCAAGGCTGCCACCGACTACCAGCAGATGCAGCGGACCGCTGCGCTCGGCGTAGCGTTGTGCCGGTGGTGGCAAGGCGATGATCTCGCGGCGTACCGGATTGCCGGTCACGACTGCCTTGGCGCTGGCGGTGCCGAAGTCTGCCGGAAAGCCGAATAGCACGCGTTTTGCCAGTGGCGCCAAGGTCTTGTTCGATAGTAGCAATGCTGCGTCCGCATTGACCAGCACCAGCGGCACGCCGCGCAGCTTGGCCATCGCCCCGCCCGGCACCGTGACATAGCCGCCCATGCCGAGCACCACGTCCGGCCGGCGTTTGCCGAAAATGCGAAAACAGGTGGCGAAACTGACGACCAGCCGCACCATGCCGCGCACGGTGTGCCACAGCCCCTTGCCGCGCACGCCGGTGAATTCGATGGTATCCATGTCGATGCCGTGGGCTGGCACGATGCCGCCCTCCATGCCGTGCGTGGTGCCCAGCCACGAAACCTGCCAGCCGCGCGACTGCATGGTCTCGGCAATGGCCAGACCGGGGAAAATATGGCCGCCGGTCCCGGCCGCCATGATCACGAGCCGTTTCATCCACGACCTCCGCGCGCCAGCATGCGGTTTTCGTGATCGATGCGCAGCAAGATCGCCAGGCCGACACAATTGATCAGCACACCCGATCCGCCATAACTCATCAGTGGCAGCGTCAGGCCTTTGGTCGGCAAAATACCCAGGTTGACGCCCATGTTGACGAATGCCTGCACGCCGATCCAGATACCGATGCCTTTTGCCGTCAATCCGGCAAAGGTCAAATCCATCGCGATGGCCTGACGGCCGATTTCGAATGACCGTTTGATGATCCAGTAAAACAGCGCGACCACCACTAGCACGCCGACAAAACCGAGTTCTTCGCCGATCACCGCCAGCAGAAAGTCGGTATGGGCTTCCGGCAGATAATGCAGCTTCTCGACACTGCCACCGAGTCCGACGCCGAAAATTTCGCCGCGCCCGAAAGCGATCAGCGAATGCGACAACTGGTACGCCTTGCCGAGCGCGTTTTCTTCGGTCCACGGATTCAGATAGGCGAAAATCCGCTCACGTCGCCATGGCGACAGCAAGATCACCATCGTGAAGATACCGACCAGCGTGGCGCAGATGCCACCGAACCAGATGCCGTTGATACCACCCAGAAAAAGAATGCCCATCGCAATGCACACGATCACGCCGAATGCACCCAGGTCAGGTTCGAGCAGCAGCAACAGGCCGACGCAGCCGACCGCCGCCGCCATCGGCAAAAATCCCTTGGTCAGCTTGTGCATGAACTGCTGCTTGCGCACCGTGTAGTCGGCGGCATACAGCACGACGAATAATTTCATCAGTTCGGACGGTTGCAGATTGAATACTTTGAAAGACAGCCAGCGCTTGGCGCCATTGACGCCCTTGCCGACGCCTGGCACCAGCACCAGCACCAGCAACACCAAGGTAATGACGAACAGATAAGGCGCCGCGCGCTGCCATTGCTCGATCCTGACCTTGTAAGCGATAAAGGCAGCGACAATCGACGCCATGATGAAAATCCCCTGACGCGTGAGGAAATGGGCGTTCCGGTAACTGGCGTACTTGGGCGAATCCGGCAGCGAAATCGATGCCGAATACACCATGACCATGCCGAACAACATCAGCAACAACACCACCCAGACCAGCGGCTGGTCGTACTCAGGCGCCTTGACGCGCTGCGTCAGGGCTTCCATCGGCTTGGGCGCGGCGGATCCGTTTAAAAAGGGAATCGCGAATTTCATGCGACCAGCTCTCCGCGTGACAAGCCCAGGTCGCGCACCGCATCGACGAATACCTGGGCCCGGTGTTCGTAGTTGCGAAACATGTCGAAACTGGCGCAGGCCGGCGACAGCAGCACCGCGTCACCGGATTGCGCCAGTGCGGCTGCGCGCAAGACGGCCTCTTCCAGCGTCGCGCACGCTTCGATGGCGACGCCCGATGGCGCGATCGCAGCACCCATTACAGTCGCATCCCTGCCGATCAGGAGCGCGGCGCGCGCGTGGCGCGCCAGTGGATCAGCCAGCGGTGTGAAATCCTGACCCTTGCCCTCGCCGCCGGCAATCAGCACCAGCCGCTTGCCGCCGGCCATGCCGGCACCCAGACCATTGATGGCAGCCACTGTCGCGCCGACATTGGTGCCCTTGCTGTCATCGTAATATTCGACGCCGCCGATGGTGGTCACCAGTTCGACCCGGTGCGGCTCGCCTTCGTATTCGCGCAAGCCGTGCAGCAAACGTGCCAGCGACAATCCGATGGCGCGGCACAACGCCAGCGCCGCCAGCGCATTGGCGGCATTGTGCTGGCCGCGAATCTTCAGGGCGTCGGCTGGCATCAGGCGACTGATGGTGACCGGCAACTCGGGTGCATCCTTCTTGCGGCGCTTGCCGTCCGCCTCTTCGGTGACAAGCGCCACCGACAGCCAGAGCATGCCGTTTTCATTGGACAGGCCGAAGCAGTCGGCCTGCCGGGGCTCATCGACGCCGAAGGTCACCGAACGCGCGAGCGGCGACGCCATCTGCATCGTGCGTGCATCGTCGCGGTTGAGTACACGGATGGTGTCGGTTCCGAAAATCCTTGCCTTATCGTTCATGTATGCGTCGATGTCGCCGTGCCAGTCAAGATGATCCTGTGTAATGTTGAGCACGGTAGCGACGTCGGCTTGCAAGCTGGAGCATGTGTGGAGCTGGAAGCTGGAAAGTTCCAGAACCCAGACCTGTGGCAGCACATCGTTGTCGAGCGCGGCGCGCAGGCAGTCGAGCGCGGCCGGACTGATGTTGCCGGCAACCTGCACCGTCAGGCCGGCGCGCTCGCACAGCAATCCCGCCAGACTGGTCACGGTGGTCTTGCCGTTGGTACCGGTAATGGCGATGATCTTGGGCACATAGTCGCGTTCGGCTTTTAGTGTCGCCAAAGCCTGGGCGAACAACTCGATCTCACCCCACACCGGAATGTCGCGCAGTGCCGCTGCCGGCAAGATCGTCGCGAGTTCGCGCCCAGGCGCCAAGCCGGGGCTGACCGCGACGAAGTCGATCGCGTCAAGCAGCGCATCGTTTAGCACGCCGCCGACAAACTCGAGATCCGGCACCATGTCGCGCAAATTGTTCAGGCGCTCCGGCGCAGCGCGGGTATCGGCCACGCGCAGCGTCGCGCCGCATCGCAGCAGCCATTGGGCCATTGCCAGTCCCGACTCGCCGAGTCCGAGAACCAGAACGCGTTTGCCGGTGTAGTTCATCAGCGCAGCTTCAGCGTGGACAGGCCGAACAGCACCAGCATCATCGTGATGATCCAGAAGCGCACGACGACTTGCGTTTCTTTCCAGCCTTTTTGCTCGAAATGATGATGCAGCGGCGCCATCAGCAGAATGCGACGACCCGCACCGAAACGTTTTTTGGTGTATTTGAAATACACCACCTGCATCATCACCGACAGTGTCTCGACGACAAAGATGCCGCCCATGATGAATAGCACGATTTCCTGACGCACGATGATGGCGATGGTACCCAGCGCGCCGCCCAGCGCCAGTGCGCCGACGTCACCCATGAACACCTGCGCCGGATGCGCGTTAAACCACAGGAAGGCCAGTCCGGCACCGGCCATGGCACCGCAGAAAATGATCAACTCGGCCGCGCCCGGAATATGCGGGATGAACAGGTATTTGGAATAAATCGCGTTGCCGGTCACATATGCGAAGATGCCCAGCGCGGTGCCGACCATCACTGTCGGCATGATCGCCAGGCCGTCCAGACCATCGGTCAGGTTGACCGCATTGCTGGTGCCGACGATGACGAAATAGGTCAGCGCAATAAAGCCCCACACGCCCAGCGGATAGCTGATGGTCTTGAAGAACGGCACGATCAAATCGGCCTTCGGGGGCAGGTCCATGCTCAGTCCCGATTGCACCCAAGCGGTAAACAATTCCCATACCTTGGTGTTGGTAGGCGCGGATACCGAAAAAGCCAGATACAGTGCGGCGACGATGCCGATCAACGACTGCCAGAAATACTTTTCACGCGACTTCATGCCTTCCGGGTCTTTGTAGACCACCTTGCGATAGTCGTCGACCCAGCCGATCGCGCCGAAGCCGAGCGTCACTACCAGCACGATCCAGATGAAGCGATTACTGAGATCGGCCCACAACAAGGTCGAAATCCCGATGGCGATCAGGATCAGCACGCCGCCCATGGTAGGGGTGCCGTTTTTAATCAAGTGGGTTTGCGGTCCGTCCGAGCGCACTGCCTGGCAGACTTACATGCGCGCCAGCTTGCGAATCACCGCTGGCCCGGCAATCAGGGCGATGGCCAGTGCGGTCAAGGTCGCGAAGACCGCGCGAAAAGTGATGAAATTGAAGACCCGTAGAGGGCCGACTTCTTGCTGAAAATATTGCGCGAGCCAAAGCAGCATGTCAGTGACCTTCCACTACAGACTGGCCAACCAGATGCTGTACCACGCGTTCCATCTGCATGAAGCGCGAACCTTTTACCAATAGCGTCGTGGCCGGGGTAAGCATTGTTTCTGCTGCGTTGTTCATCATGTCTATGTCGTGGTAGTGCACGGCGCCGTTGCCGAATGCCTTGCTGCTGTGCTGCGCGAGATCGCCTAATGTCAATAAATGATCGATGCCCTTTGCCTTCGCATAGGCACCGATCTCCTGGTGAAACTGCGGGCCGTCGTTGCCGACTTCGCCCATGTCGCCCAATGCCAGGATGCGCGGCGCGGCGGCACCGGCCAGCACATCGATGGCGGCGCGGACCGAATCGGGATTGGCATTGTACGTGTCGTCGATGAGCGCCGCACCACTTTTGCTGGTCTTGCGCTGCAGGCGGCCACTCACCGGCGAAAATGCTTCAAGCCCGCGCACGATAGCCTCGGTCGCGATGCCGGCGGCCAGCGCGCAGGCAATCGCCGCCAATGCATTACGCACGTTGTGGACACCGGCCGCAGCCAGCGAGACGGCAAAGCGTTCGCCGCCGGCGTCGACCTGAAGGTCACTGCCGAAATCATTGGCGGCAAAAGTGCAGCCGACGTCGGCGTCGGCGCTCAGCCCGAAGGTCATGACCTTGCGCTGGCCGGTTTCTGCGGCATAGCCGCGCCACAGCGCCGTAAATTCATCATCAGCCGGAAACACGGCCGTGCCATCGACAGGCAACGCGCGGAGGACCGCGCCGTTCTCGATGGCGACCGCCGCCACGCTTTCCATGAATTCCTGATGCTCGCGCTGGGCATTGTTGACCAGACCCACGGTCGGTTGGGCAATGCCCGCCAGCACGGCGATTTCACCAGGGTGATTCATGCCGAGCTCGATGACAGCGGCCTGACATTGACGATCCAGGCGGAACACGGTCAGCGGCACGCCGATTTCGTTGTTGAGGTTGCCGCGCGTAGCCAGCGTGCGCTCGGCGCCGAACGCAGCCGCCAGTATCGCGGCGATCATTTCCTTGACGGTAGTCTTGCCATTGCTGCCGGTGACGCCGATGACCGGCAGCGCAAAACCACTGCGCCAGGCACGCGCGATTTCGCCTAGCGCCAAGCGGGTGTCGGGCACCACGAGGGCCGGGATATCGATGCCTCCGGGAAGCTGCTCGACGACGACAGCTGCCACACCCTGCGCTGCCACCGCATCGAGGAATGCATGCGCATCGAAGCGTTCGCCGCGCAGTGCCACGAACAGGCTGCCGGCGTCGGCGCGACGGCTGTCGGTCGAGATACCCTTGAAATCGACGTCGGTGGTCATGCGTGCGCCGGTCAGTGCGGCAAGCAGTTGTGATAACGAAGACTGCATCAGCCGGTACCTTTCATGGTCGCCCGCGCAGCCAGGCCGAGCGCGACATGGTCGGCGTCGAGAAAGGGCAACTTGCGGCCCTTGATTTCCTGATAGTTTTCGTGGCCTTTGCCGGCCAACAGTACGACGTCGGCTTTGGCGGCCCGGCGCAGTGTCCACAGGATGGCCGCTGCGCGGTCCTCGATAACCCGCGGTGCCGGTCCGGCCGAATCCATGCCGGCGACGATCTGTCCGATGACGGCAGCAGGCTCTTCGAAACGCGGATTGTCACTGGTGACGACTACATGGTCGGCGGCCATGGCGATAACGCCCATTTGCGGTCGCTTGCCCGGATCACGGTCGCCGCCGCAGCCGAACAGACACCATAACTGGCCGCCGCGGTCGCGCGCGACCTGGCGCAATGAGGTCAGCGTCTTTTGAAGTGCATCCGGCGTGTGTGCATAATCGATCACGATCATCGGCCCGTCCTGCGGCCCCAGCAACTGCATGCGGCCCGGCACGGGAGTCAGCGTTTCAGCGGCGGCGATCGCCTCGCGCATCGGCATCCCCTTGGCCACCAGCACACCAATGATCCCGAGTACGTTACTGACATTGAAATCGCCGATCAGGCGTGTCTTGACCGCCCCGGCGCCATACGGCGAATCGATCCGGAATGACGTGCCCGTAGCGGTACTGCAGATGTCCGAAGCGCAGACCATGTCGATACCATCGACTTGCTTGCCGACCAATGTATAACCGATCACCGGCACCGCGCCGACCTTCGATTGCAAACGCCGGACCAGGCGCTCGCCCATCGCATCGTCGAGATTGACCACCGCATGGCGCAGGCCAGGCCAGTCGAACAGCATGGTCTTGGCCGCTTCGTAAGCCTGCATGTCGCCGTGATAATCCAGATGATCCCGCGTGAAATTGGTAAACAGCGCGACGTCCACATGCAAGCCGGCTAGTCGGTGCTGGTGAAGGCCGATCGACGACGCCTCGATTGCCAGCACAGTGGCACCGGCGTCACGCGCCGCCGCCAGCGTGCGCTGCAACATCACTGCATCCGGCGTTGTGTAGCCGGTCGAATTGAACTGCTGCGGCTGTCCTGACTTGAACGTGCCCACGCCGAGCGTGCCAACCACTACCGTCGGTTCGCCCTGGCGCGAAATTGCGCTGCCCAGCCATTGGGTACAGGAGGTCTTGCCATTGGTCCCGGTAACTGCCACCGCGAACATGCCGGCGTCGGGCCGGCCGTAATAAGCGCTGGCGATCGGACCGGCATTTTCCTTCAGATCGACGACGTCCACGTGGGGCACCGTCCATTGTTCATCCCAGGCAGCACCGCCGGCGTCGACCACCACGGCGGCTGCACCGTTGGCAATGGCTTGCGCAATATAATCACGACCGTCGGCAGTGTCGCCCGGATAGGCAAAAAACACGTCACCGCGCTTGATGGTGCGGGAATCCGACGACAACTGCGCGCCGGCGGCGGTAGCGCGCAGCCAGGCGAGAAGCGTGGTCAATTGCGCGTCGGCGATCCGCATTACATACTCTCCTGCAATGCGTTTGCCGGAATGATGATGCTGGTGACATTCGAGTCGGGCGCCACGTTCATCGATCGCAAGGCAT
>JACMQD010000381.1 GCA_014377155.1 Herminiimonas sp. | reverse complement strand
GTGTAGGCGCCATCAACACGTCGCCCAGCTTGCGTCCGTGGAAGTCGGCATCGAGATCGGGATTGGCAACCGACAGGATCTTGCGCACCAGCGAATAGCCGTTAGAATGCGCGCCCGACGACGCCAGGCCCAGCACGATATCGCCGGCAGCGATGCGGGTGCCGTCGATGATCTTCGATTTTTCGACCGCGCCGACGGCAAAGCCGGCCAGATCGTATTCGCCGTCCGGGTACATGCCGGGCATTTCGGCAGTTTCGCCGCCGATCAGGGCACAACCGGCCTGCTCGCAACCCTGAGCAATGCCCTTGATGACGTCGGTCGCGGTGGCGACATTGAGCTTGCCACAGGCAAAATAATCCAGGAAGAACAGCGGCTCGGCGCCCTGCACCAGAATATCGTTGACGCTCATGGCGACCAGGTCGATGCCAACGGTGTCGTGGCGGTCGAGCATGAAGGCAAGCTTCAGCTTGGTGCCGACGCCGTCGGTGCCGGATACCAGCACCGGTTCCTTGAACTTCTTGCTGACTTCGAACAACGCACCGAAGCCGCCGATGCCACCCATGACCCCTTCCCGCATAGTGCGCTTGGCAAACGGCTTGATGGCTTCGACAAGCGCGTCGCCGGCATCCATGTCAACACCTGCGTCACGGTAGGAAAGGGAAACGTTTGAAGTGGAACTCATGATGTAATTGGCGTCGGAGGCGTTAAAATAGCAAGTTGAGGCCAAATTGAGAGCCAAAGATCGGATTTTCGGCAAAACTTTGCGAAATCGATATCGGCTGACCCTATAATTCGGCAAAAGCGTATTTTAGCAAATCGATACGCAGCAGCTTCATTTATCGTTGTCGGTTGCCACTTTTGCGCTTATTTTTCCTGTCAATTTTTCAGCCGCCCAACCGACGCCCTTGTTCAACTCGACTTTCTACCCGACGTGAAGACCCAAGCATGAGGCAGTTGCCGCTGGACCTGGCTGCGGAAGAACCGCAAACCCTCGATACCTTCGAAGTCGGCCGCAACGCCGAGCTGACCCAGTTACTGCGGCGGCTGGCACAACGCACGGCCACCTCGCTCGACGAGCGCTTCGTGTATTTGTGGGGTACGCCCGGCGCGGGCAAGTCGCACTTGCTGCAAGCGCTGGCGGCGTTCCCGGCAACGCGCCTGATCGCCGCTGATGCCGGCTCGGCGGCTTTTACGTTTTCAGCGGACATCACGTTGTACCTGATCGACGATAGCGAGCGCTTGCCGCCGGCGTCGCAGATCGATGCCTTCAATCTGTTCAACCAGGTGCGTGAACACGGTGCGTCGCTGGTGGCCGCCGGTGCGGCCGCGCCGGCGGTGCTCGAAGTGCGGGAGGATTTGCGCACACGATTCGGCTGGGGCCTGATCTATCAGGTGCACGACCTCACCGACGATGAAAAGATCGCGGCACTGGCGCATGCAGCCCAGGCGCGCGGATTGATGGTATCGGCCGGCGTGTTACCCTATCTGATCACCCATTTCAAGCGCGACATGCGCTCGCTGTCGGCCATGCTCACTGCGCTCGATCGGTATTCCCTCGAAACCCAACGGCCGATTACACTGGCCTTGCTGCGCAGCCTGCTCAACCTTGAAGGAGACGAAGCTTGATCGATCGCGTACGTGCCGGTTCGTCGGCCCCGCTTCACTATTTGACGACGACATTATGAATCTTGCCCTGTTCGACCTCGACCATACGCTGTTGCCGATCGATTCCGATTATGAATGGGGCCAGTTCCTGGCGCGCATCGGCGCCGTCGATGCGGCGGCATTCCAGCGGCGCAACGGCGAATTCTTTGAGCAGTACAAGGCCGGCACGCTGGACCAACGCGAATATCTCGCGTTCGCGCTCGGCACGCTGGCGAGTTTTTCGCGTGAAAAACTCGATCAGCTGCATGGGCAGTTCATGGACGAAGTGATCCATCCGGCGATCCTGCCGACTGCGACCGACCTGCTCAAGCGACATCACGACGACGGCGACCTGGTCTGTATCGTCACCGCCACCAACCGCTTCGTCACGGCACCGATCGCACGCGCGCTGGGCGTGACGCACTTGCTGGCCGCCGAGCCGGAAATGGCGGCGGACGGTACGTTCACCGGCAAACTGGTCGGGGTGCCGACTGCCGGCGCCGGCAAGATCACGCACACCGATGCGTGGCTGGCGACGATGGACCGGACCCTGCAGCATTACGACAAGTCTTACTTTTACAGCGACTCGCATAACGACATTCCGCTGCTTTCCGTGGTGACCCATCCGGTCGCTACCAACCCGAACGCCACACTCGCTGCGCATGCGGCCACGCATGGCTGGCCCATTCTGAAACTGTTCCATGATTAAAAAGTTCATCCGCCGTATGCTTGGCAAGAAAGACCTCGATCCGACCCAGCCCGAGGTACTCGGCCCGAAAGACCATGGCATCGATCCGGCGCTGGTGTCGGCCAATGCGATACGGGTCACGCACACGCTGCAGGAAGCCGGGTTCAAGGCCTTCATCGTCGGTGGCGCGGTGCGCGACCTGCTGCTGGCTGTCAAGCCCAAGGATTTCGACATCGCCACCAACGCCACGCCGGAACAAGTCAAGCGGCTGTTCCGCCGGGCCTTTTTGATCGGGCGGCGGTTCCAGATCGTGCATGTGATGTTCGGCCAGGATTTGCTGGAGGTCACCACCTTTCGCGGACCGTCGACCGATGGCTCGCCCAAGGACGAACACGGGCGCGTATTGCGTGACAATGTATTCGGCGAACAGCACGAAGACGCGATCCGTCGCGACTTCACCATCAATGCGATGTATTACGATCCGGCCACGCAAACGGTGCTGGATTACCACGGCGGCATGAAGGACATGCGCAACAAAACGCTGCGTATCATCGGCGTACCGGAAGCGCGCTATCGCGAAGACCCGGTGCGGCTGCTGCGCGTCGTGCGGTTTGCGGCCAAGCTGAATTTTTCGATCGATCCGGCCACCAGCGCGCCGATTGCGGTGATGGCACCTTTGATCAATAACGTACCGGCGGCGCGGGTATTCGATGAAATGCTCAAGCTGCTGATGAGCGGTCATGCGCTGGCCTGTCTGCAGCAGCTGCGCAAGCAGGGCTTGCATCACGGTTTACTGCCGCTGCTGGATGTCGTGATGGAGCAGCCGCTCGGCGAAAAATTCGTGCGGCTGGCACTGGCCAGCACCGACGAACGGGTGTTGCAGGGCAAGCCGGTGTCGCCGGGCTTTCTGTTCGCCTCCCTGCTGTGGCATCAGGTTCTGGAAAAATGGACCGCGTACCAGGCCGCCGGCGAATATGCGATTCCCGCGCTGCATCTGGCCGCCGACGACGTGCTCAACACGCAGACCGACAAGCTGGCGTTGCAACGCAAGATCGCCTCCGACATGCGCGACATCTGGGCCATGCAGCCGCGCTTCGAGCGCCGCATCGGCAAGACGCCCTACAAGCTGCTGGAACATGTGCGCTGGCGCGCCGGCTACGACTTCATGCTGCTGCGCTGCGCCTCGGGCGAAATCGACAGCGAGCTGGGCGACTGGTGGACCGAATTCATCGAAGCCGACAGTAGCGGACGCGAAGCACTGCTAGCGCGCAAATCGAAGTCCGGCAGTGCGCGTCCGAACAATGACGGTCCGGCCAGTCTGCTCGACACCTTCGCGCCTGAGCCTGCGAAAAAACGTCCGCGCCGGCGTGGCGGTCGCGGACGTGCACCCGCCTCCTCATCCTCATCGGGCGAGAGCGGCGAATAATGGCGGCACGGGTCGCAGCCTATATCGGCATCGGCGCCAACCTGGGCGACGCGCGCGCGCAGGTATTGCGGACGCTGACGTTGCTGGAGCACTTGCCCGACAGCCGTCTGCACGCGCGCTCGAGCCTGTTTCGGACTGCGCCGGTCGATGCCGGTGGCGACGACTACATCAACGCCGTGGCGTGCCTGCAAACCGGTTTGGCAGCGCAGGCATTGCTGGAACAATTACAAGCGATCGAACTGGCCTGCGGACGCGAACGGCCTTACGTCAATGCGCCGCGCACGCTGGACTTGGACATTCTGTTGTATGGTAGCGGGGCGATCGCAACGGCGACGCTGACGGTGCCGCATCCGCGCCTGACGCAGCGCGCCTTCGCGCTGATTCCGCTATTGCAGCTCGATCCGTTCGTGATGATTCCCGGTCACGGGGCTGCGCATGAATTCGTGCCGGGGGTAGCCGGACAGATGATTGAAAAACTGCAGGACGGGTAATTTTTTTCGGCGTGCTCACCTTAAAAGACTATGAATTTCGACCAATACCAATACATCGTTGTCGAAGGACCCATCGGCGTCGGCAAAACCTCTCTGGCCCGCAAGCTCGCGGTCGCCTTCGAGGCGCATACGCTGCTGGAGCTGCCGGAAGAAAACCCTTTTCTTGAAAAGTTCTATCGGGACTCGGCGCGGTATGCGCTGCCGACACAGATGTTCTTTTTGTTCCAGCGCGTGAACCAGCTGCGCGAACTGGCGCAGACCGACCTGTTCAACACGCGCGTGATCTCGGACTACCTGCTGGACAAGGACCCGATGTTCGCGCGGCTGACGCTGGCCGACGATGAGCTGAACCTGTACCAGCAGATGTACGACAACCTGCGTCCGCAGACGCGTGTGCCGGACCTGGTGATCTACTTGCAGGCGCAGCCGGAGACGCTGGTCGACCGCGTCCGCAAGCGTGGCGTGTCGATGGAAAACGGCATCTCGGAACCGTATCTGATTCGCCTGTGCGAAAGCTACAGCCGCTTCTTTTATCATTACGATGCGGCGCCGCTGCTGATCATCAATACCGAACATTTCAACCCGGTGGAACGGGATGAAGATTTCGACCTGTTGCTCACGCATGTCAAGAACATGCGCGGCAAGCGGGAATTTTTCAGTCGGGGAGAATAACGATATGGCAGGCTATCTGCAAGAAGCAAGCGGTGCGCAAGGTCGTACCAAGGCCGTCACCGCACCGGCACTGGGCGCGTTGCGCGCCGCCGGTGAAAAAATCACGATGCTGACCTGTTACGACGCCAGTTTCGCGTCGATGATGGATCGCTGCGGCGTCGAAGTCCTGCTGGTGGGCGATTCGCTGGGGATGGTATGTCAGGGCCACGCGTCGACACTGCCGGTGTCGGTCGCCGACGTGGTGTATCACACGGCCAGCGTGGCACGGGGCAACCATACCGCGCTGCTGGTGGCCGACATGCCGTTCGGCAGTTATGCCACGCCCGAAACCGCGTTTGCCAATGCAGTGCTCATGATGCAAGCCGGTGCGCAAATGGTCAAGCTGGAGGGCGGCGCATGGCTGGCCGACACCGTCCGCTTTCTGAACGAACGCTCGGTGCCGGTGTGCGCACATCTGGGACTGACGCCGCAATCGGTGCATCAGTTAGGCGGTTACAAAGTGCAGGGCAAAACCGTCCAGAGCGCCGATCTGCTGAAAGCCGACGCGCTGTTATTGCAGGCGGCCGGTGCGGCGCTGCTGGTGCTCGAAGCGATTCCGGCGGCGCTGGGCAAGGAAGTCACTGACCTATTGGCGATTCCCACTATCGGCATCGGTGCCGGGCCGGATTGTTCGGGACAGGTGCTGGTGATGCATGACATCCTCGGCGTTTTCCCGGGTCGCAAGGCGCGCTTCGTGAAAAATTTCATGGAGGGGCAGACCAGCATCGACGGCGCAATTCAGGCCTACATCAAGGCAGTCAAGGAGCGGACGTTTCCGGCTGCGGAACACTGCTTCTGATATCGCCGCTGCACAGGCCGCACGACGCCTGCAAGCCTTGCGGCATGCAGTAGCGAAGGCCACGCGCTGAAAAGGAACCTGTTCGCCGGGAGATGCCACCCATCAACACGACACTCGTGATTTTTGGAAGGCTACCGAAGGAACATGCCGATGATGCCACTTCCGCTGGCACAGACCGCTGCAAACACACCGACGTCGATCGATTCGATTCCGTCAGGATCTGACGCGGCGCCGTTGCGGGGTGGTCCGGTCTCAGGACTTGATGTTGCCGGAACTGTCGCCAGCCCGCCAATGAAAGTGCGTGCGCGTGATGTGGCGTTTTCGAGAAAATTGCTGGCCACTTTGCAAGGCGGCATGGCCTGCGCTGTGCCGGTTGCCGCCATGCATCTTGCCACGGAGACGATCGCCACCACGATTTTGCAGGGCAGCGACCACATCGACGCGCGACAGTCTGCGGTTGCAGTCTCCTTGGAACTAGCGGCAGAGGTCGTCATGTGTGCCACCACCGCATCGGTTTCCCATGCGTTCCTGGACAAGTTTTTTTATTATGGCAATAAGGCAAGCAGCGAACACATGCTAGGGAGGAAGAAGGCGCTCGCATTTGCTTTGACTGCACTCGGTTCCGGTGCGTCGTCATTTGCCGCCAGCCTCGCCGCAAAAGCAATCACGGGTGTCGCGG
>JACMQD010000380.1 GCA_014377155.1 Herminiimonas sp. | reverse complement strand
GCGTATCAGCGGAAAGCAGCGCCGCAGCGGCGATGTCGAATATTCCTTGCCGGCTCGCACCTGTCGCGCGAGTTCGATGCAGCTGATTGCCTCTGCCAGGGCGGGTACTGAGATCGGTTTTTCGATCTCCTTGAAATAGGTTCTTGCCATATCGGCGGCGGCGGCGTTCCAGGAATGCGTAGGCGCTCGATAGGCAGGTGTTCCGCGCGGCGTCGATCGGTGGAAAGGAATCAGGTCGATCAATGCATTGCGAACGGTGTGTTCATTTTTGGCGCCGGTAATACGGGCAGCGCAGCCAAGCTGTGGATGGCTCGAACTCGGCACCAAAGCCGCCTTACCGAGCAACGGTTCGAACGCTTCGGTATTGCGCGTTGCAGGACTTTGCTTGAGTGCGAAGTAACGGGATCCGAACATGATGAGCGTCTGCAAAATGCGAAAACGCTATTGTTGACGTTCATTGTGTCGTGCGCGTGAAATCGAGGAAATTCTGAACGACGTTGAGATTTTTTGAGGTTTGGTGCATGGCGCGGAACGCAATGGGAGCGTGGCGACATTTACCATGCCGTCGGTCACCAGCATTTTGTAGGGGTTGGCAAAATCGGCGGCAAAATCCCATGCATGGCGCACGATTCGCCGACATGATCAACATATCGATTTTGCGCATCCGGCCAACCCTTCGTTCGCCGGGCCGGTTTTTCTTTTCGAGGTCTCAAGACAGACAGATTCCCGGTAGAAAAGGCGAGGCGAATCGTCCATCAATTTAACGCCAACCTCGTCGGTCTTCCACGCCAGACAGACCAGCGCAACCGCCTATTTGAATTTTGCTTGCCATTCCCGTGCCAGTGCCTGTGCTTCGCCAAGTTGCCATTGGCTCATTTTGACCTCGCATCGTTTGCGGCCTTCGACGCCGGCCGCATTTCCCTTGGCCGCAGCCAGGTTGAACCACATGTGTGCCTGGATCAGGTCGCGTGCGACGCCGTCTCCCATGGTGTGCAGCATCCCAAGATTATAGAGTGCGCCAGCATGGCCTTGCTGCGCTGCCTTGAGGTTCCATTCGGCTGCGGTTTGAAAATCCTGCGCAACTGCGAGGCCTTCATCGTACATTCCTGCAAGCATGAATTGCGCATCGGCGTTGTCGTTGTCGGCGGCTCGGCGAAACCAGGCGAATGCTGCTGCGTTGTCCTGCTTCACGCCGTTGCCCTTTAAGTAGCGCGTGCCCATTTCGTATTGGGCAGTCGTGTCGCCTTCGGCAGCACGCCGTTGCAGGCTCCGCAAGGCAACCGAGGAAGCGCTCTTGCCAGTGAAATTCAAAGCAGGTGTATCGGCCGTGATTCGGCTTTCCGCTATGACCTGCATCGACGGCAGGCAAAGCACGAAGATGCACAGAACCGGTGAAATTTTCATCTTGTCCTCTAGGAAAGTTTTACTTTCACTTGAGTGGCATGAAAAGACGCCTGGTTCTAATTTTTCCGCGAAACTTTCAGATAGTCATAAAGCAAGCACGGCGGCTGTTTCGGCCAGTTCGAACATTCACTTCCGCTTCGAAAATCGTCGGCTAACGGCATTGTCAGCCTGACGTCTTGGTATCAGGCACAGACCGATTCTGCCCACGCTTCGATTGTGACCTGCGAATGAGGAAAGCTCTTGCTCCTGTCATAGCTCATTACACTGGCAACGCGCGCGCTGATCTGGCCGGGAGACAACGCCGTGCTGTACGCCGGCACCAGGCGGTCGGAGCTGCCTGCCAATCGCGTCGGTGTGTCAAAAAATTTTGCCGCGCTGTGGAAGTTGCTTTGCGGGGCTGCAACCTCATTGTCGCGCGATTCTTTAATCGAATAAGGCATGCTGAACGAATTTAATTTCACAGTGCTTTCCTTTGCTTATATCGATTGCCGCAACGTTTAGACTCGATTGCAGATAGCACAAAACGGTGTGTCGTGTTGACTTGCTACGGCATCCCGTTCGATGTCGCCGAAAGAAAATGCGGCCGGTGTGTCAGTGCTCCGGTAATCGAATTTTTCTGCACGGTCGCATGATTGGTCCGCCAAAGCTTCGCCTGCCATGTCAGCGTAGTCAATGCCGCGAGCAGCGAATCGGGCGTCATTATATCGATAGAATACGAAGAAGCGTAGACAATATGACCAGACAATCCCGAAATTCCGAAGGAGCAATTCTTCAAAGAAAAATCCAGGAAATTGTCGCGCAACAAGGCGTAGAAAATAACTGCTTCCGCTTCTTTCGTCACTTCACCAAAATCGATATGAATCAGCAGCAGATTGTCGTTGCCATGCGACCGGCAGGAAATCGAACAGACAACCTGATTCATGGAAAACGGTGTGCCACCGATCATGCGCTCGGGGCAAGGCAACTCGATTGCCGCACAAAACGCCGTGATCAGTTTTTCGAAACGTTCTTTCATTATCGTTGCTCCATGTTCGAATTCAGCGCTGTGGCATGCCACGCGACATCGTATGTGCGGACACACCGGCAGCAGTTCCCGGCCAGGATCCTGTACCGACTGAAAGTAGGTGGTGACTCCGTCCATGCGGTTCCATGAAATATTCGCAAAATGGCGGAACTAGTCTTGCAAGTTCTCTACTCATGATGAGTCCAACATACCCGGCGTCAGTCAGGTGAAATGCAGTGGCGAGTAGGTTTATGCCCGCTTTGCGGTTTGCGGGACCAGATCGACATGCGGCATGACGTCGAGGTGGTTGTCGACTGCCTGCCGGGTGTCACTTTCGTGCATGCGAAAGTGGGCCTTGCAAAGGTGCCTGTCGTGCCGTTTTGATCGATTGGGGAAATTTCGCCATCGCCGGTGCAATAGCCGGAACAGCCAACCGCGAGCAGATGAAAAAAAAATTTGAAGAGTTGGTAACGGGCCTGTGTGCCTTGAAAAACCTGCCGAGCCATTTACCATTTATCGACGGCGCGCCGATGCGCGTCAATGGCACGATGTGTTCACTGCTTTACAACGAACGTTCGAACCCGGAGCGCTTCTTCCTCTATGTCGTGTTCGGCTATGCACCGCACGATCGCGAAGCGATGGTATTCAAGGCGCTGCTACAACAGAATCACGCCGGCTACGAGGGTAGGGGGTCGGGGTTTTGCATCTCCGCCACGAGCGGCAAGGTCGGGTACTCGGTGTCGATCGCACTGAGCGAAACGACACCGAATGAATTGGCCAGTTCGATGGCATATTACGCGGCCTTGGCCGCTACGTGGCGCGAGACGTTTTTTCTAGAAAAACGGCGACGTCGGTCCTTTCGTTCGATCTGATGGACGCGTTGCAAGAACCAGTTGCGCAACGAATACGGCAGCGATAGTCGCAGCGAGATGCCGCAGCGACTATCGCTTGCTGTTCAGCATTTCGTGCAGTTCGAGGCGGTTATATGCGGCGCGCATCGCATCCTTGGAACTGATGGTCTTTTTCACCACCAGTTGTGACAGACCTTCATTGAGACTGCGTGACATGTTGTCTTCCTTGCGCTTCATGAAGTCGGTGATCATGTGCAGTTTGCTGAGGTCGGCAATATAGGGCGCCACTTGCTGGTTATTATTGAAAATCATTTCATTAGCCAGCACGAATTGCTCACCGTCTTCGGTCGGTACCAAGCTCTGAAAAATCACGCCGATCAGCGAGTTGGCCAAAGTCGTCGCACGCTGGTCACGCTGGTCAGGAGAGAAAAATCCGAGTAACTTCGTAATGGCGCTCAGGGCGCTGTTAGTGTGCATCGTCGCCAACACCAGGTGGCCCGACTCGCCGGCGTGCAAGACGGTGTCGGCAGTATCGAAATCGCGAATTTCGCCGACCATCAGCACGTCCGGTTTTTGCCGCATCGCTTCGCGCAGCCCCGCCGAGAAGCTGGCGGTATCGGTCGGCACTTCTTTTTGCGACACGATCGACAGCTTGCGCTGCAACTGGTATTCGATCGGTTCTTCGATGGTGATGATGTGGGCGCTGCGTGTCGAGTTGAGATAGTCCAGCATTGCCCCAATCGTGGTCGTCTTGCCGGGGCCGGTCGGGCCTGTCACGAGGATGATGCCCTTGCTGGCCTCGAGCATGGTCTTGACGTAATGCGGCAGGCCGGTTTTTTCAAGGGGGATCGGATTAAGCGGAAGACGTCGGATCGATATCGCCACTTTGGCGCCCGACGACGTCCGATAGACGTTACAGCGCAAGCGGCATTCGGTCAGCAGGAAAGGGCGGTCGATCGCGGCTTCGACGATCTTGTCTTCCCAGTCTTCGTCGATGGCCCGCAACACCGGCACCATATCGTCGAGCGTGACGATTTCAGGCGAACGCTGCTGCCATCCGCGCGGCGTCTTGATCATCATCGGCATATCCTGCTCGAAATGAATATCCGAAAATGTCTGTCCCGTGTTGACCAGATTGATGATTTCGCTCAGCAAGTCGCGCAACAGCGATGTATCGATACCCATGATGGACCTTGAGTTTAAAAATGGTTCACAAACGCGATTGCATACGGGCTTGCCCCATGCGCGAAATGCCTTTACCGCCAGTCGGCCGGCCGTCACATCGACGACGATTTCAAGCCGGTCCGACAAGTCTTTATGGTTTCTGTTCAGAAATCCAAAGTTATCAGAAAATCCAATCGATTGTAATCAGTTACAGACCGAAATCTATAAAAATAGTTGAATATCGATAAGATATTTGCTCTGTATCCAATCCTCGGCAATCTCCGAAGCAGCCAATTAACCGGCAAGAAAAATGCGTCAGCCGGGAGCGCGGCCAAATAAGCGTTTGCACACGCCAGTCGAGGCATAGTGGCGCATGTGTAAGCCTAGCTTCTTGATGTCAATAGGAAAGCTATACAGAAGTATGTAGTGGCCGTTTTTGCGCAAACGGCTATCGCAACTTGCCGCGATCTTTATTAAAATACATCTGGGAATTAAATGTTCCCACCGATCATGATGTGCAATTAAAAAGGACGTGAGGCATAGACCAGCTTCGGAACCATGTCGTGCACAGACAGGCGCATCATGGCGCCGGCCTGGCGTAATGCGGTAATAGATGTGGGCAAACCTCATCAATATAAGCGATAATATTTCGCTAACTTTTTGTCAAATTTACAATGAGAAATTTTTAATGCGCAGCAGGAATTTTTATGTATTACCGAGCAGACGGAAAAGTGAATTTCATCAGTGGAACTGACATTGGGATGGGCCTCGATGTGCCGTCAGCCGCCTTGCCGAGGCGGATCGGAATCGGGCAGGGCGGTTGTTTGCGGACACGTCTTTTCCGGGCATGAAGCATTTGAATAATTTTTAGGAAACGACCTGAAATGAGCGGCCATGGCGGCAACGGTCCGCGCGTTTTTATAAAGGTGTAAATGGACATTGCTTGCTACATACGCAGTGAAACGATGTCAGCGCAAGTCACTGCCGCTCTTGAGCGCGCCGGATTCAGTTGCGAACGCCTGCAGTCGGAGACGTCGTTGCTGCGTCTGGTCCGTCGCCGTACCTACGACCTCATTCTCATCGAAATGGCGATCGATGACCCTGACCGCGAAGGCATACTCTCCTGGATGAATTGCCGGTTCGGTGAAAGCGCGCCTGTCATCATGATGTCCGCCGCGCGCAGCGCCGAACTGGCGGCCTTGGGCCTCGATTCGGGCGCAGACGACTTCATCGTCACGCCGGTCGAGCCGATCGAACTGGTAGCACGTGTACATGCCGTGCTGCGCCGTACCAATCCGCGCTCGATGCGCAGGGTGATCGAACTGTCAGGTTTTTCTGCGGACCGCGAAGCACGCAGTTTTTCATTTCAAGGCACACCCATCGAACTGACGCCGCGCGAATTCACGATGGCGTGGCTGTTCTTTTCGACTCCCGGCATTTATATTTCGCGCGAAACCATCGGTAGCGCGATCTGGGGCGTCGACAGTGAAATCGCCGGACGAACGATTGAACAGCATGTGTATAAATTGCGCAAGAAGCTCGAGCTCGGCCTCGAGCGAGGTGTGATGATTCGCACCGCCTACAGTCAGGGCTACCGGCTCGAGTTGTGCGGTAACGGACAGGATCGGAATATCTGACAGCGACCTAAAAGCGCTTTCCCACTCTCGGGGTTCGGAAGCCCAAAGAACGCGGTCAGTTTTCTTCCACGTAGGCACCCGCAAGCATGGCAGGAGGCAAGTTTTTATAGACCTTCAGCGCGTAACGCAGCCCGAGTTCCCGATTACCAGAGTTATACGCGCCAACGGCGTTCCAGGAATTGCCGAGTCGGCGCATGTTCTGCGCCAAAATCCAGGCACCGACCTGAATGCTGGTACACGGGTCATAGAGCTGCTGCTCGTCGATACCGAACTTGCGTAGTGCCGGCAACCAGATGCTGTTGATTTGCATCAGTCCGATATCGTAAGAACCATTCCTGTTGCGGTTGATGGCCCGCGCGTTCAGACCCGATTCTGTTTTGGCAATCGCATGGAGCAGATACGCATTGATGTCGTATTTGACAGCCGCTTCTTCCCAGCATGCCAGTGCGTTAGCTGAGGTGAAAGCCAAGGCGATTGCAACATGTCGCAGTCGGGCCATGACAACCCGCCGACCTGCTTTTGCGGGCAGTAAGCTCGGTGCTTGTGGAGGCGCTGACGCGGCGTAGCGGGGTACGGTTGTCACGGTCCGCCAAAGCCTTTGCCAGCCTGGTAATGGAACGTCTCGTCTGCGCCGCAATACAGCCATTCCCGACTCGCATCGACGACGAAGGTGCCGATGGTATCGTGAAAGAGCGTCTGTCCATAACGGTTGCCAAAGCCAAGCGGAATATTGCATCGATCGCCGACGGCGTGGACGTGCGTCGGCTGCAGGGATTCGGTGATAAGCCAGCCATTTCTTATGCCGGCTGATTCGAGCTCGTTGGCATAGATGTTGCCGTTGCCGCCGAGCCCGCTCGTATACTTGCTCACGGCATTCGCATCGGCAAGTGCCCATATGTTGCCGGTTCTCACGATGAGATCGCGTCTTGCCTCGACGTCCCGACTGGCGACAATGTCGTTCTGCGCCAGCATGTTCCTGCCAGCACCGATGTCCTGGCCAACCGCGAGGTCCCGGCTCACCGCGAGGTCGCCAAACTGGTCTACCGCCAATGCGGTCCACGTGCCGCCGCCGGCATGCACGAAGGCGCGCTTATAGCCAGCCTCCAGCACCATGCGCACATCGCCCACCTGATCGGTAGACGGCAATGCCCCGAAAGATGCTACTGGGGACTTCCATGAACTTGTCGTACGCCAGATCGATCCCTTGCACGTAACCAGATCCTCGGTCTGATTAAAGGCAATGGCGTCGCCGATGCCGGCACAGGCGGCGCCTTCGGTCACGACCGCAGTCCCCGCCATCCGCAATGGCGTATTCATGGTGCTGAGCTCAGGTCGTCCGGGAACGGCGCTGCGATACAGGAAATCCGTGGAAAGTTGTCCCGTACCTTCATAAAACAGGGCTGATGTCAGGTGGCCACCATCGCTGGCGGCGCCCGCGATGCAGCCGCCGCCCTGAAACGGTGCCAGAGCCGCTGCATCGAGCCGCCAGTTCGCGCCTTGCGCGACGGTAAACGAATCGGTCGAAATATAACCGCCGCCCTGGCCGGCATTGGCTGCCACGTTGGGCAAATCTTTTTCGGCTATCTTTGCGCCACCCGTGGTGGCGATCAGGACATCGAGTTTGCCGGGGAGGGTCTGGCGCACGACGATGCACGGCGATTGGCCATACGCGTTCAGGTTCGCGAATGCCGGGGCGATGAACGGATTGCCGCCCGCCGCCGGCGTCTTGAGATTGCCGAGGTTAAGCGGTACCGAAGCGCCCCCCGTGGTGCCGGTAATGAGGGCGCCATAGTTCGCTTCGATGTATTTCGAAACGGCGCTGACAATTTGTGCTTGGTACAGGGAGGCTTGCTGGCCCTTGGTATCGTCGAGCGAATTGTCAATCATGGTCAGCAGGCCAGCGAGCATCATGGAGCCGACGGCCATGGCGCTGACGACCTCGATGAGCGTGATACCGCGTTGTCGTTGTTTCATGGTCGTTCGCCTCATGATCGGTTTGCCAGCCAGACCGGACTACCGGCAGGGATGCCCACCGCCGCCGGGATGGCGATGGCCGGATGGACGCCGTAGTCCCGGGCGTTTTGGATGTCGGCGCCGACGGCCGCAATACTGGACGTCGGCATGTCGGCCGGCGCGGCCAGTTGCTGCCCGCCGCCGACTGTCACCGCGTCGCCCGCCATCACGGAGTTCTTTGACAGCCTTACGATATCGGCCGTTATGCTGACGGGCAGCGGCGTCGCCGTAAAAATATAGATGATGCCGGCGCCGTCGATGTAATTGCGCCAAAGCGGCGCACCGGACGTGCTCCGCTGCGGCCGGTACCACGCCGGCAGCGCCAGTACGCTGAAATCCGCGCTGGCATCTGCCGCAGAGCGGTTTGCCGGCAACGAAAAATGGCGTACGACGGCATCGCGGTAAGTGGCCATGTCAAGGGCCAGATTACGCGGCAGGCTGGCCGCCGTGACGTCGACGCGCTTTTGGTCGCCGAGCGCGTAGTACCCCGCCAGCGACAACAGTACTGTCAAAACCGTCACGTTCCACATTCGGCTCTTCCTGTCAGATGGTTATGTTGCGTCGGCGCGCCTCGCTGATGCTACTTTTGCCAGTTATGCTGACGTCAGCGTAATCACATTGGCACCAGCAGCGCACAGCGTAACGGCGGCGGCCGGAGTGACAGGGAAAACAGTCACGTTGACGGAGTTACTGTTGACATTGGTCCAGCCACTCGCGCCGCTGAGCATGCCGATACAACCGTCCTGAGGAACGTTGGCGTACGAGATCGTGAAATTTGCGGTTGCGCCAGTCACGACGACGGCACCTCCCCACGCATTCGTTAAAGTCGTTCCTAACCCGTTCGGAGGCAGCGTGGTCGGCAACACCCTCGCGGTTATCAGCTGCGGCGTGAGGTCCCCTGCCACATACGAATTTGCCTGCCCCATATACAGCTTCTTCACCCCCGTACGGATTGACACGATTTCCTCCGCCGCCCGATTACTTTGCGCACTATTGAACGCCCCCGTCAGCAGGGACACCGCACCCAGCACGACTAATGCCGCAATACCAAGGTAGGCAATACCCTCCAGCAGTGACGCACCGCGCTGGCTGGAAGAAAAATTCACCATCGCAGACTTGTTCAAACTTGGGTTCTTCATCATCTTCTCCGAAAAATTAAACTACGTTAACGCGTCGCCCGCGTCATGGCTGCTATTTCCTGCTGAATGCCGAAGAAGCCGGCAATCAGCCACCCGATTACTACTGCCAGACTGATAATTGCAAAACCATTGAACACTTTCAT
>JACMQD010000379.1 GCA_014377155.1 Herminiimonas sp. | reverse complement strand
CGGCACATTCTTGGGCGATAAGAACGCCTTGTGAAAAAGATGACGCGCCAACAGCAGGGGCGGCATCCTGAGCCAGTTCGCGCGGATGTACAGCATGCCGCGCGCAGTCCCCGACAAGACATCGGCACAACTGGCATGCGCGGGCAATAGAGCTCGCAGAAAGAGCTGATCCATGACCACCAACAGCGCTGCATTCGGCGCGTCGGCACGCGCGGCTAGCAAGGCCGACGCAGGAATCGGCGTTGCCAGCATCGCGTTGGCATAACGCATCGCATAGAACAGCGGTCGTAGCAAACCGAGTTCGGCTGCGCGTGCCGGCAGCACCGTCCAGAAAGACGGCTCGGCGCCAAAATGGGCAAACAGCCGATGCAAATCGACCAGGTCGCGCAGACCTTGTTCAAGTTCGCCATCATGAAACAGATGCACTGCGCTATGCAGCACCATGTCCGCCGGACAGAAAACGCGCAAGTCGTCGCAGCCAGGCACGGCCATCGACGCTGCACGGAGCTTGTCGGGCGACGGGTGCACGCGTGCGGTTTCCGGCAGAATTGCATGATGGACGTCGATCACCGACATGCGGCGCATGTGCTGCATCGGCGGCAGTTCGTGCATCCACTGGCGGTAATAGCGCTGATCGTATGCGTCATGCTGGGTAGCCACCCAGCCACCCAGCATCAGCGCTGCTTCGACTTCATCGAGTCGCGCTTTGGGAACAATGATGTCGACATCCGAAAACAGCCGTCCCTGCGCCGCCGGCAGGTCTGCCATCACATATGCCGCACCCTTGAGCAGAATGACCGGGACGTGCGTGGCGCGCAGCGCGGCGCGGATCTGTCGTACTTCCCAGCGCACGGCCTCGATATGTTTGTCTGACACGCAACGCGACCACGCGAGGTGCTTCAGCGCCGCTGGCGGAACATCATCGAGCAAGCCATGCGCTTGCAGCATCCCGTGCAAGCTGGCGAGCAGATTAGCGCGGCGCGCCTGCCGCACCAGCAGATCCCACTGGCTCAAATCGAGCGCACGCATTGCGTGGGGCGCGCGCAGCATTTGTATCAGCAACGGCAGCGCTTTCATGCCGGCTCGGATTGCGCCGCCAGCGCATCGAATGCAGCAATCGCTTCGTCCAGAACGGAATAGGAAAAATCGAAGCAACTGGCGGAGTCGACCGCATTGGCCAGCGTGTCGAATGCGCTGGCACCGAGCGTGCTGTAATTGAACGCATTGTCAGCTACGCGCACGAACGCGCGCGACTTTGACAAAGGCGCCAGACAGGTCGCAGCACCGGCTTCGTATTTTGGAAAAATGATCCAGCCGACGGGGCAGGTTTCACTCGCGCGTGCCACACTGTCGGCCGGTGGTTTGACATGCGCTACCGTACCCTTCATCGTGTCGAAGACACGCCGACTGGCTACCGCATCGGCTTGCCATCCGAGGATGACATCGATCGACCCATTCTTCAGACTGATCGGGCGCGGCAACGGCACGATTGCGCTGTCACTGACGCGGATCAACGTCAGTTCATCCGACAACAGGCGCCACCCACGACCGACCAAGGCGGCGCACAAGGTACTTTTTCCCGAGCCGGGCGGCGCTGGCAGGATCGCGGCACGCCCTGCCTTTTCAATAACGGCGGCGTGGATAATCACATAACTGTTGGCATGCGACGAGACACACCAGTTCAAGCCCCATTCGAACATCGGAAATGCCTGGTCGATCGGCAACGGCTGAAATGGCGGGCGGCCATCCAGCATGAAGCGCACTTGGGGGCGAAAAAGGCGATGCAAATTGAAAGGGCTGTCGAGCGTGACATGGAAATCGGCGAAACCGGTGTCATCGACCAGCGGAAAATCCGCGTACAGCAAAGCGATGCCGTCGATTACACGCCGCAACCGCGTCTGAAGCCGGATGGTGAAGTCGCCGGTACGAAAACGCAGGCCGTCGCCCGACAGTCGCGCTCGCAAGGCCGAACGGGAGAGATCTGAAATGTTCAAAGCGCAGTTCGTTCGATAAGCCCAAGCGCCTCCAGGTCGGCCAGCATGGCATTGGTGAGAGTAAGCACGTCCCGCGATTCGTCTGCAGTACAGTAGCGCCGCATCGCATCCGATAACGCCTCGCTATCGAGTGCTTGCCCATCGAGCAATGCCAACATGTCCACTGCCGCGTCCCCTAGCAGATGAGTGTCACCTGCTGCGGGATGGTACACCACATGTTCGCCGGCCCAGCAGCGCGACAGCAGTGCGCGCTCGCCGGCAAGCATCCAGAAGCAATCATGCATGCGCGAAGCCCACAGTAACGTCGACGGTCAGGCCTGCGTGGACTGTAGGTAGCTGACGATTTCGACGGCAGTCCACTTTACCGTAGCCGTTGGGGAAAAATATCCTTTTGTCCGCCACTCCAGATACATCGCGCGGATCCTGTCTTCCGGCAGGAACGGCGTCCATCCCATGCGCGAGTTAAGCAAGGCTGCGACCAAGCACATGCCGAATCCGTCGACATCCGATACGTTTCGCGCAATCAGGTCACCCAACGTAAGTTGGGAAAAAGCACCACTGCTGGGAGAACTGAAAACCTGCGAAAATTTGGTTTGCCTGTCGATCGGCCAATTTTCATTTGCGGCCCAATATTGCGCGCGGCGACCGCTGCAAATGGCAACCTGCCCGCCGTGCGTGCTCTGATTGGCCGACAAAAAACCGGACGGAGATTTACAGACCACCCCGCCGAGAACTGGCTTGCAGGCAAGCGTCATCAATACGCCGGACGTGCCAAGACCGGCATGCCCGAAGCGCCGCCGGCCTGGATTTTGTAACCCATGACCCTGTGTTGTCGTACCAGGCTCGTCCGTATTCAACGGTCGAAGTGGTTCTTGTTGTTTTTCCATATCTTTGTACTCCAACAATGCGATAATTCAATATTTATGGCGGAAATGCAACTTTCCAGTGATTAGCGTTTGACTCATGCAATCTTTGTTCCAGAGCATTGCAATTTTACAAATAGCCTTTAGAATTATGAGCTTACGCACACTGGGAACATTTTAAAATGGACGGTAGCGGATCACAACCGAGGCAAGTGTAATAAAAATCGACACTGTTCTCTTGTTCTGATTGCATGACCCCCGCAAAATTCCCACATACGAATACTAAGTTCAATTAGTACGATACTAGTGTGCCTTAGCGAACAGAGTGATGCCGAAAAATTCCCTATTGTAATGAAAGTTACCTTTTAGTAAATAAGATCATAAGAGCGCAACTTTTTCCGTCTGTTCGCGCACTGACAAAAAGGCCAGCGCTCAAGGGCGCAATCCTTGCCGGAGAATCAAATGTTTAGAATTGGCAATCACTTCGTTTCGAAATCAGTATCGCTTCTATTTTGCGCGGAGTTTTGCATCTTGCTGGGCGCGGCCTATTCCGGCGCTGTTATCCGTTTTGATAGTGCATACCTTTTTTCTGCAAAAGCGCAAAACTACAGCATGTCGGCACTGGCATTTGCGATATTGATGAGTTTCAGCATGACGGCGATGGGCTTGTATCAGAATGGCGGTCGCGACGGCATTCGCAATACTTTTCTGCGACTAATGCCTGCCTGTCTGCTCGGTTTCGGATTCATGACGCTATTGTTTTACTTGGTTCCGGATCTGTATTTCGGACGCGGCATCCTGGGGCTGGTATTCGTTTTTACCATCGTTGTGATTTTGCTGGTGCGGACGATTTATTTCGAAACATCGAAGAGTAAGTACATGCGTTCGCGCATCATGTTTTTCGGCGCCGGCGCAATTGCCAAAGAATGCAGCGACCTTGCCAAGGTGGCAGGTTTCGAACACAAATACAGCATAGTAGGCTATGTACCAGCCCCGGGTGGCGCGACCCTGATCGACCCCCAGGCACTGATCGCGCTGGTTGACAATTCGCTTACGTCAACTGCGCAAAAACATCGTGTGGCTGAAATTATCGTCTCCGTCGAGAACCGCCGAGGCGGCGCTTTTCCGATCAGGGAATTGCTCGACTGCAAGCTCAAGGGTATCAAGGTTACCGATGCGACGGCATTTTTCGAGCGCGAGGCGTGCCAGATTCGGGTCGACTCATTGCAGCCGAGCTGGCTGGTTTTCGGCACCGGTTTCGACCAAAGCCTGGTGCGTCTTTTCGGCAAGCGTACTTTCGATATCGTCATGAGCACGCTGCTGTACATGGTAGCGTTTCCGATAATGGTCATCACCGCGCTTTTGATCGTGCTCGAAGACCGTGGGCCAGTTTTTTACCAGCAGGAACGGGTAGGAAAAAATGGCAAAAGTTTCATGGTCCTGAAATTCCGCAGTATGCGCAACGATGCCGAAAAGGCCGGCAAGCCCCAGTGGGCGTCCTCGAACGATCCGCGCACCACCATGGTCGGACGCTTCATCCGCAAATGCCGCATCGACGAGATCCCCCAGATTATCAATGTCATGAACGGCGACATGAGCTTCGTCGGCCCACGTCCGGAACGGCCGTTCTTTGTCGACCAGCTCGTCGAGCAGGTTCCTTTCTACAATATCCGTCATAGCATCAAGCCCGGCATCACCGGCATGGCGCAAGTCCGTTATGCCTACGGTGCCTCGATCGATGATTCGATCCAGAAGCTTCAGTATGACCTGTATTACGTTAAGAACAACAGCCTGTTCCTGGATGCCCTGATCCTGATCGACACGCTTCAGGTAGTGCTATTCGGCAAAGGCGCGCGTTAGGTGGCCGCAGGACCCGCAGCATGTTAGGCAGTGTTGCCGTCGTCAGCTATTCTGCGGCGCTTTTCGCGTTCGCAGCGATCTCGATTCTGCTGGCAACACGCTGGCGCGCCAGGTTGTACAGCCGCCTGTTAATGACCGCTTGCCTGATGTCGGCTGTATGGGCCGGATTCGTCGTGCTCAGCGTTTTCGCGTCTCATCCTTTTTCGTTTGCCGCCGATGTGCTTGAAATTGCACGCAATGCGAGCTTGACATTTTTTTTGCTGAGGCTAGTGGCGCCAGATTCAGACGACGTCACCGCCGTTGCACCGATGCGAAGCGCGCGTTTTGTATTCTTCAGCTTGTACCTTCTCTTACTGGCGATAACGCTTTATGGCTATGCCCAGCCTGCGTTTCGCCAAAGCGAAGGCGGCGGACTGATCCTGGTCGTGGGTCGCATCGCCAGTGCGGTAATGGGGATGGTTTTCGTGGAACAACTGTTCCGCAATTCTGCCAGCGAAGACCGCTGGGGCATCAAGTTCGCATGCCTGGGCATCGGCGGCCTGTTTGCTTATGATTTTTACTTGTATAGCGATGCGTTACTCTTTCGCAAGCTGAATATCGAAATCTGGGTGGCGCGCGGCATGATCAATGCGTTGATCGTGCCCCTGATTGTCGTATCCATTTTGCGCAGTCCACAATGGACGCCGCGCCTGGCCGTATCACGCCAAATCCTGATGCATTCGGCGACAATTTCGGGGGCGGCAGCTTACTTGCTGCTGATGGCGGCAGCGGGCTATTACCTGCGCTACTTTGGTGGCAGCTGGGGGCCGATCATGCAGGCGGCGTTTCTGTTCGCCGCCCTCATGCTGCTGATGGGGACATTATTTTCCGGCACCTTCCGCTCCCGCTTGAAAGTTTTCATCAGCAAGCATTTTTATAACTACAATTATGACTACCGGGAGGAATGGCTGCGATTTACCCGTACCCTCTCGGAGCGGGGACCCGGGCTGGAACAGCGTGCCATCCGCGCCATCGCCGATCTGGTCGAAAGCCGCGCGGGCATCCTGTTCATAAAAAACGATGCCCAGGTTTTCAGCGCCACCACCAGCTGGAACATTGCACTGACGCCGATGCAGGAAGCAGGCGACACGGCCTTTAGCCAGTTCATGCTGGCACGGCACTGGGTGATCGACCTGCCCGAACTGGTACGCGATCCGGCACGCTATGATTCGCTGACGCTGCCGTCGTGGTTGCAATCGCTGCCCGAGGCCTGGCTGGTGGTGCCGCTCGTTTTGCAGGCCGATCTGATCGGCTTCGTGGTGCTGACCGAATCACGCAGTAAGATCAAGCTCAACTGGGAAGTGCTCGACTTGCTGAAGATCGCCGGCAACCAGGCGGCCGGCAGCTTGGTACAAAAGTCTGCATCGGATGCGTTGATGGTGGCGCGCCAGTTCGAATCCTATACGCGTATGTCGACTTTCGTCGTGCATGACCTGAAGAATCTGGTTTCGCAATTATCTTTATTGGTGCTGAACGCTGAACGACATCGTGACAGCCCGGAATTTCAGCAAGATATGCTCGATACGGTCAGTCACTCGGTCGATCGCATGAAAGTGCTGCTGCAAAAATTCAGCCGCGGGTCCAGTCTGGAGCGGCCGGCGCCGATCTTGATCGAACAAGTCACTACCCGAGCCATCGCTTCCAAAGCGGCAGGCGTGCCGCAACCGAGCATCGAGGTGGTCGAGCGTGGCTTGATCGTCTATGCCAATCAGGCGCGACTCGAGCGCGTGATCGGCCACCTGATTCAGAATGCGATGGAGGCCACGCCGCGGGATGGTGAGATCGCCATCCGCCTGGTGCGGGAAGGCCGCAGTGTCGTGCTCGAACTGACCGACAATGGCCAGGGAATGAGCAAAGAATTCATCCGTGAGCGCTTGTTCAAACCGTTCGAATCGACCAAACTGGCAGGCATGGGCATCGGCGTATTCGAAAGCCGGGAATACATTCACGAATTGGGCGGCACGCTCGAGGTCACCAGCGTGCCCGACCAGGGCACTCGCTTCCGGATTGCCCTGCCCTTGCATGACGACGATGATTTCAGCGTCCTCAATGCCACATCGTAAGAAAGGAATCGTGTGAATCTGGACAAACAAAAACTGCTCGTCATCGAAGACGACCCCGGGCTGCAAAAGCAGCTGCGCTGGAGCTTCGATGCCTACGAAGTTCTGATCGCGGGCGACCGCGAAGCCGCGCTCGCGCATGTACGGCGGCACGAGCCGGCGGTGGTGACCATGGATCTCGGCTTGCCGCCGGACCCGGATGGCTCCGCGGAGGGACTCGCGACCCTGCAGCAGATTCTGGCAATGGCCCCCAACACCAAAGTTATCGTTTTGACCGGCAATCAGGACCACGCGAACGCGGTCAAGGCCATCGGTATGGGCGCGTACGACTTTCACCAGAAACCATTCGACCAGGATATGTTGCAGTTGGTCGTGCAACGGGCGTTCTACCTGCATGCGCTACAACAGGAAAACCGCAACCTGATGCAGACGCTGGCCGATTCGCCGATGTCGGGCATTGTCAGCCGCGACCCGGGCATGCTGAAAGTCTGCCGTAACATCGAGAAAGTGGCGCCGGCATCGGTTAGCGTCATGCTGCTTGGCGAAAGTGGTACCGGCAAGGAAGTCGTGGCGCGTTCGCTACACCGGCTCAGCCCACGCAACCAGAAACGTTTCATTGCCATCAACTGCGCGGCGATTCCTGAAAACCTGCTCGAAAGCGAATTGTTCGGTTACGAGAAAGGTGCCTTCACCGGCGCTGTCAAGCAAACCCTGGGCAAGATCGAGATGGCAGACGGCGGCACGTTTTTCCTCGACGAAGTGGGTGACCTGCCGATGCCATTGCAAGCCAAGCTGCTACGGTTCCTGCAGGAGCGGGTGCTGGAACGCATCGGCGGCCGGGTCGAGATTCCGGTCGACGTGCGCATCGTCTGTGCGACCCACCAGAACCTCAAGGAACTCGCGCTTGCCGGCCGCTTCCGCGAAGATCTCTACTATCGCCTGTCGGAAATCGTGGTGACAATTCCGCCGTTGCGCGATCGTGCCGGTGATGCGGCGCTGCTGGCACATCATTTCAAGAATACCTTCAGCGCCAAGGAAGGCCGGTCATCGCTTAATTTCAGCGCGGCGGCACTCACCGCTATTGAAAACTACAAGTGGCCGGGCAACGTGCGCGAAATGGAAAACTGCGTCAAGCGCGCTGTCATCATGGCCGACGGACCGCAGATCGGTCCCGATGATCTGGGACTCGATGATTCGACCGAACCGCAAGAGCCGATCAACCTGCGCCAGGTGCGCGACGAAGCGGGTTACAACGCGCTCATCAAGGCCATGGCGAGGGCCGATGGCAATGTTGCCCGCGCTGCCGAAATGCTCGGCATCAGCCGCCCGACACTCTATGACCTGATGAGCCGGCACGGCATCAAATGACCATGCGCCGCGCATGAACGAACTCATCCATCAGTGCATCCTCGATCATGCCAGGCGCACACCCGATGCGCCGGCGCTGTCGCATGGCGCGATGTCGTTGAGCTACGCTGAACTGGCGTCGCAAGTCGGCGCCATGGCAGCGCTGCTGGTGAAACAGGGCCTCGGGCGTGGCCAGCGGGTTGCCGTGTTCCTCGAAAAGCGCATCGAAAACGTCGTGGCGATGTTCGGCGCGGCAGCCGCCGGTGCGGTATTCGTGCCGATCAATCCGCTTTTGCGCGCCGACCAGGTGGCCTATATCCTGACTGACTGCAACGTGACGATGCTGGTGACATCGACCGCGCGACTGGCGTCACTCGACACGGTGGTGGGCGAGTGCGCCGACCTGCAAACCGTGTTCGTGATCGAGTCAGCATTGCCTGCCGTCCCGTGCCGGTGGGACGTCCGGTCGCTGCCGGCCGCGCTTGCTGCAGCCGGCACCGGTAGACCGCACCGGATCGTCGATATCGACATGGCGGCGATTCTGTACACCTCTGGCAGTACCGGCAAACCCAAGGGCGTGGTGCTGTCGCATCGCAATCTGGTCAGCGGCGCCGCGAGTGTTTGCAGCTATCTCGGCAATGGTGCGCATGACCGCATCCTGGCGGTACTGCCACTGAGTTTCGATTACGGGCTGAGCCAGTTGACCACCGCGTTTTACAGCGGTGCATCGGCGGTGCTGCTCAATTATCTGGGGCCGCGCGACATCATCGATTGTGTACGCACGGAACGCATTACGGGACTGGCTGCCGTGCCGCCTTTATGGGCGCAACTGGCGCGCCATGCGTGGCCCGCCGATTCGTCGCTGCGGTACCTGACCAACTCCGGCGGTGCACTGCCGCGCGCCACGCTCGACCTGCTGCGCACGACATTACCGCGTGCCGAGCTGTTCCTGATGTATGGCCTGACCGAAGCATTCCGCTCGACCTATCTGCCACCTGACGAAATCGCCCGCAGGCCCGATTCGATCGGTCGCGCCATTCCAAACGCGGAAGTACTTGTACTGCGCCCGGATGGCACGCCATGCGGCATCGACGAAGAAGGCGAACTGGTGCATCGCGGCGCGCAGGTCGCGCTGGGCTACTGGAACGATCCGCTGAAAACGGCCATGCGGTTTCGACCACTGCCGGTACAGGGGCTGCCGCTGGCGGAAATCGCGGTGTGGTCGGGCGACACCGTCAGGATGGATGCCGATGGCTTTCTTTATTTTATCGGGCGACGCGATGACATGATGAAGGTCTCCGGCTATAGGGTCAGTCCGACCGAGATCGAAGAGGTGCTGGCTTCTTGCCCGGAGGTCGCCGAAGTGGTGGTATTCGGCCTGCCGCATGCCGAATCGGGTGATGCGATCGCCGCCATCGTGGTGCCGAACAAGGATGCGACCGTGAGCATCGAGGTCCTGCAAGCGCACTGTCGCAAATGCCTGCCCCTGTACATGATGCCCACCACGATCGTACTCCAGGCGACGGCATTGCCACGCAATCCGAACGGCAAATTCGACCGCAGGGGGCTGCGCGAACTGTTGCTGGCACAATCACTGGAACAACATGAAACCCACTGAAACCTCGCATGCTTCGGGTACGAAGTTCATGTCACCCTTTTCGGTGGAGGGCGACAGCCTGCAGGTCGGTGGTATCGAGCTTGCGCGCCTGGCCGAGCGAGCTGGCAGTACGCCCTTCTATGCCTATGACCGCAGTGTACTCAGCACCACCGTGGCACGTTTGCGCGCAGCGTTGCCGCCGGCGGTCCACCTGCATTATTCGGTCAAGGCCAATCCGATGCCGGCATTGGTACAACACATGGCGAGCCTGGTGGACGGCTTCGACGTGGCCTCCGCGGCGGAAATGAAGACCGCTCTCGACACCCCTGCTGCGCCGGCCATGGTCAGTTTCGCGGGGCCGGGCAAGATCGACCGCGACTTGGCAATGGCGATTGCCGCGGGCGTGGTCATTCATCTCGAGTCCGAAGGCGAACTCGCGCGCGTGGGCAAGATCGGCAAACGACTTCGCATCAGGCCGCAGGTTGCCTTGCGCATCAACCCCGACTTCGAACTGAAGGCGTCGGGCATGCGCATGAGCGGCGGCGCCAAACAGTTCGGCATCGACGCCGAGGACGTACCGCGCATCTTGGATAGTCTGGGCAGCCACGGCGTCGACTTTGTCGGATTTCACATCTACTGCGGTTCGCAAAGTCTGCGAGCTGACGCGATCGTCGAGTCGCAATCGCGCACGCTGCAGCTGGCGTTGCGTCTTGCCGAATCCGCGCCGGCGCCACTGCGCCTGCTTAATATCGGCGGCGGCTTCGGCATTCCGTATTTTCCGGGCGAACAGGAACTGGACCTGGCGCCGATCGCCGCCAATTTGCATGCATGGATGCCGACCCTGGCAGCGCAACTGCCGCACGCCACTCTGGTGATCGAACTCGGCCGGTATCTGGTCGGGCCCGCGGGGGTTTATGTCAGCCGCGTGGTCGATCGCAAGGTTTCGCGCGGCAAGGTATTCCTGGTCACCGACGGCGGCATGAACCATCATCTTGCCGCCTCCGGCAACCTGGGGCAGAAGATTCGGAAAAATTATCCGGTCGCAATTGCCGGCAAGGCCTCGACTGACGGTACCGAAATGGTTTCGGTGGTGGGGCCGCTCTGCACGCCGCTCGATTTGCTCGCCGACGACGTGAAGTTGCCAGTGGCAGAAGTCGGCGATCTGGTCGTCGTGTTACAGTCAGGAGCATATGGGTTGAGCGCCAGTCCCACCGCGTTTCTTGGACACCCGATGCCTACCGAAATGTTAATCTGAATGGGTATAAGATGAATTGGTTGCCGTCTTACACCAAATACGCGTGGTAGCACACACAACACATCGTTTACCGGTCATCAAATATCGTTGAGCCTTGACGCTCATAGTTTCCCGGATTATATTTTTAATTGCCAAATCCGGTTGCTATTTCTGCTGCACGCGCGGTTGCCCTTGTGTCTACTTTTGCAGGTGCATGTACGACTGTATTTGCCATCGCTATCGCCGAAAATAATTCTGGTCGCAGCGGCAGCTTGTACCTAAAACCACAATAAGCACTAAATCCGTAACCGCTTGCATCAGTAACGGCTAACTGCAAACTTCATGTCGAAGTCGCATGAACAAGCGGTACCGTCCAGGTCATCTATTTCATTTTTCAGGCCGAATACCTCATGGATAGCTCTATCAATTTTCATTCCGTCTTCCGGGCGCTTCCGAGTGCATATCTGGTAGTCGATCCCGATCTGTTCATCCGGGATGCCAACGACGCGTGCCTGCGAAATTTTTCGATCACGAAAGATGCAATGATGGGGCGTCGCTTATTCGAGCTGTTTCTACAAGGCGATGACGATACGAGCGCCGCCAAGCTCCAAGCTTCCTATGACGAAGTTCTGACAAAAAAAGCTGCGGTCACGTTGGCGCTTCTAATGCAAGCGAATAGCGGATCGCTCGATGACGGGCAAGCATCAAAGGAGTGGTACTGGTCTGTTACGCACGTGCCGGTGTTCGATAGCACTGGCAGTGTCGTCTGGATCGTGACGCAAACAGAGGCGATCGAGGGCGCGTCACCGGAATCGAGTGACGGCATACTGACGTCGATGTCCGGCGGGTTTTTTCCAGCGTCGCAGGTACGCAGCGCCCCATCGGCGTGGCCCAGGCCCTCCCACGACGCTGCCGTTTCGCCCGTCACACAAAATCCTTGCCTGAACGTTCTGCTGGTAGAGGACAACGAAGACCTCAAGGAAACCACTGCGAGCGTGATCGAAGCGCTGGGCCACAGGGTCGTCGCGGTCGATAACGCTGAACGCGCGCTCGAACTGCTGGGTACCGAATCGTTCGACGTACTTTTCACCGATTTGTCACTGCCCAAGACAACCGGTGCAGAGCTGGCACGCGAAGCCTTGAATCGCTATCCGACGATGCGCGTCATCATTACCTCGGGCTACGGCCGAGCGATGGCCAATGCGCGCAATCTCGATGCGGTATTCTTACCAAAACCGTATCAACTGGTCGACGTCCAGAATGCGCTCGATGGTACGACCGCACCGAATTATTAACCGGTCGGATTAATCGGCCAGTTCAACGCTGGCGGCGTGTATCTTTTGTTCTTCCAGCATGTGGGCCAGCACGGTCGGCGAAACCGGCCGGCTGAAATAGTATCCCTGTACTTCATCGCAGCCGTGTCGTTCGAGGAACGTCGCTTGCGACAGCGTTTCCACCCCTTCGGCGATGACATGCAGCTTCAGGCTGTGAGCCAGCGAAATAATCGATAGAACGATTGCTTCGTCGCCCGCATCGGCGCCGATATCATGGACGAAAGATTTGTCGATCTTGAGCACGTCGATCGGAAACAGTTTCAGGTACGACAAGCTCGAATAACCGGTACCGAAATCATCGATCGATAGCTGAATACCACTGGCTTTCAGTTCCTGCAAAATCTTCACCGCACGCTCGACGTCGTACATAATGAGGTTCTCGGTAATTTCGATTTCCAGACAATGCGGCGATAGTCCCGTTTGTGTCAGAGTTCGATTGATCGAGTCCACCAGGTCTTGCTGCGCGAACTGGCGCGGCGAAAGATTAACTGCCATGCGCAGTTCACCCAGTCCAGCATCCTGCCACGCCTTGTTTTGCGCGCAGGCCTCCGCGATGACCCAGGCGCCGATCTCGTTGATCAGTCCGGTCTCTTCGGCAATGCCGATAAAGTCTGCTGGCGGCACGATGCCGACACCCGGCCGACGCCAGAAGATCAGGGCTTCTACGCCGACGATATGGCGCGTCTTGAGGTCGATCTGGGGTTGATAATGCAGGCAAAATTCCTTGCGCTCGACGGCAGTGCGCAGTGCCGCCTCCAATAGCATCCGCGCCAGTGCACGCTGATTGAGCGCGGCGTCGTAGAATTGGTAATTGTTGCGGCCTTTTTCCTTGGCACTGTACATGGCCACATCGGCAAAGCCGACCAGTTTTTCAGGATCGTTGCCATCATCCGGAAAAATCGAAATGCCCATACTGCAGGTTGCCGCAAAGTCATGGCCGTCAAGTACCACCGGCTGTGCCACTGCATCGATGATGCGACCCAGTATGTTTGCCGATACCGGATGGTCATCGCTGCTGCGCAGAATCGTGACGAATTCGTCGCCGCCGAGGCGTGCCACGGTATCGCTATCGCGCACCACGCCCAGCAACCGCTCCGAAATGATTTGCAGCAGATGATCACCTGCCTTGTGGCCCAGACTATCGTTGATCGCCTTGAAACGGTCGAGGTCGATGAACACGATCCAGATTTTTTGACCGCGCAGACTGGCAGCGGCAATTGCTTCGCTTAGCCTGCTGCGCAATAACGTTCGGTTGGCAAGCCCGGTCAGCGCGTCGTGATTGGCCTCGTGTTCGAGACGCCCCAGGCGGCGCTTGAAGTCTGAAATATCATGGTGCGCAAGCACAGTGGCAGCAATTTGGCCTTTGTCATCGCTCACACGTGCGATCTGCACGTTGTTCCACAATGCGGCGCCATTTCGGTGCCTCATGCAAACCAGCGCGCTACCTTCTCTGGCACTGCCAAGCAGGTCTCGCAATACGTTACAGCCATCGTCATCGTCGCTTTTACCGGACTTGGCGTCGTGCAGCCGCCAGTAACTCTTACTCAAGAGCTCAACAGCCGAAAAACCCAGAAGCCGTTCGAACGCAGGATTAACTTGCAGTATTTTTCCAGTATGCCCGCCGCCTTCCAGGGTGAGCGTCGGCACCGGACTGGCGTCGGCGGAGACGAGTTGAGATTTCAGGTCCTCACTGAGTGTCTCAAGACCCTCTATTCGATCTTGCGCCTGATGCAGCTTATTCCGTATCCGCAATGCCGTGCCGTGCCAGTACACGCCACACGTAGCGCACAGCAGAACGACGGCACAACCGGCCATACCGATGAAAAACAAGTTATTCATGACTTTCTTGATGATGAAATCAATGCGCTGTCGGCCCGTCACGGCTCGCAAACTAACGACATGATACAGCGCAAGAGATTGCACAATGTTTCAAGCACTCCTGGCGCTGTTACTTTAGCAATTTGAAAATTGAGAGGTATTCAACGTTGACTGTCGCACTCAGCAATAGTTCTTTGTTGTAAATTTTTCATCTTGACGTGGTGGATGCTTATAAAGCGGCTACGGATCGCCCGATACCGTGGTAGTCAAAACCGGCACGCCGCATGATGTCTGGTTCGAACAGGTTGCGGCCGTCAAAAATGACGGGGGATTTCATTTGTCGTTTCATCGCGTCAAAATCAGGACTGCGAAACGACTTCCATTCGGTGACGATGGCGAGCGCATCAGCGCCGTCGATGGCTTCCATTGCCGATTCGCAAAAATGGACTTTCTTGAAACCGTCCGGTGAGTCCTCGAAATCCATTGCCATTACACGCCTTGCTTCCTGCATCGCTACCGGGTCGTACACGGCTACGGTAGCACCGCGTGCTACCAGTGTCCTTACTAAAACTCGCGACGATGCTTCACGCATATCGTCGGTGTTGGGCTTGAATGCCAGACCCCAGACCGCGACATGCTTGCCGCTCAGGTCGTCCCCGAAATGCGCGGCAATCTTCTTTCCAAGAACATGTTTCTGATTATCATTGACGCGCTCTACCGCGCGCAGGATCAGCAATTCCTGGCTGAATTCACGCGCCGTACGGTCCAGCGCGCGTACGTCTTTCGGAAAGCACGATCCGCCATAGCCGCAACCGGCATACAGGAAGCTGTATCCGATGCGTGGGTCCGATCCGATGCCTTGTCGTACCGACTCGATGTCGACACCGACTTCGTCGGCCAGATTGGCCAGTTCGTTCATGAACGAGATGCGGGTTGCCAGCATGGCATTGGCGGCATATTTGGTGAATTCGGCCGAACGTACATCCATCCAGTAAGTCCGTTCGTGATTGCGATTGAAGGGCATGTAAAGCTGTTTCATCATCTCGCGCGCCAGTTCGCCATGGGGTGTGCGGTCGCTGCCGATGACGATACGATCCGGCCGCATGAAGTCCTCGACCGCAGCACCTTCTTTCAGGAATTCAGGATTGGAGACGACCGAAAATGACACATCGTCTTCGCACGCACGCAGACGCAACTCTTCAGCTACCACTTGCTGCACTTTTTCTGCGGTACCGACCGGCACGGTCGACTTGTCGACGATGGTCTTGAAGCCGCGCATGTGGCGGCCGATGCCGCGCGCCGCCGCCAGCACATACTGCAGATCTGCTGCGCCGTCTTCGTCAGGTGGCGTGCCCACTGCAATGAACTGAATATCGCCGTGCTCGACGCTAGCGGCGAGGTCGGTAGAAAAAATCAGACGTCCCGCCTGCAAGTTTCGTTTGACGAGTTCGGCCAGGCCCGGCTCATGGATCGGAATGCCGCCGCCATTGAGAAGATCGATCTTCTTCTGATCGACATCCAGGCAAAACACGTCATTACCCAACTCAGCCAGGCATGCGCCTGTAACCAGACCGACATAGCCGGTACCTACAATCGTTATTTTCATCGCTCGTACTTTCGCTGTTTTTCAAATCGGGGAGCGTCGCTGTTGAATCTTTGAGGCTGGCAAAAAGCGCATTGCCGACTCTATTTTCGCGACATCGAGAGCGCAACAATACCAGAGGAAACAACCCTGCAGCGCATTGCGCCGAGCTCTTTCTGTGTAACGGTAAAACGGTGTTTGTAGGATTTGTAAAAGCTACAGGCGAAGGCACGAAATTCGTGCTGTCGAATTGCATGCGAGCCCGTCGAAAACGGTGGCCATTCATGTTCATTCAAGTAGCCGGAGCGCCTAGAAAACTCTCGCGACAACGGTCAATACAGGCAAAAATCATGACCTACCGAATGCCAATTGCGTGCGCGCCGCGCTTGATCGACGCACGTTGCCGAGATCAGGCGATAACGACGCCAGGTGCTGGCTGATTTACCGATGCAAACCTGACTTCACATCTCGCCGGTTGTAAATTTTTTAATCCTCTATGCTAATTGTGGATTTTTTAAGTTGCGAAAATTTACAGTTTCAATCAAGCTGTTTTCGTAAAATTATTTCGGAAATTCTTTACGTTGTTTTTTATCTTCAAACAGGTCGGCGCGCCCTGACCTGTCCACACGCGCTTCAGAACACTGGCGTAGCCTGCCGACCACTGCGTATCGATAGCCTCCCGTGACAGTAAGACGGCACAAGCCGAACTGCGCCGCGTTCGGCTTTCCTTCCCTTACAGTGCGCTGCGCAGCGCGGACGGTATCACCGCGCAAACTTAACGGCAGTCGATAGCCGGGGTGCCCAACAGGTTTTTAACGATGATTGGACAGCCGATCATTGGGCACTGTTATCCTTACTCAACTTTTTGCAGTCGCATGAGCTCTGCCCAGGCAACTGTAAAATCCAGTCCCTCATTTCTCCAACACGCCGATTTCGATGTTAACGATGTATGACAAGGCTTTGAATTGCCGCACCTCTCTTGGGGCACGCAGCGCCGACTGGCCAAGGCAGGCGCTGATTTTGCTCACGGCGGCCATGCTCGGGCTCGGTTTGGCCGAATATCCGTTTCTGGGGTGGATCCTCGGCCTTCTGGCCCTGTACGCCGTCCTGCTCATCAAGTGGCCGCGTGCACCGCTGGTTTTGCTGCCGGCATTGCTACCGGTTCTGGATTTTGCACCGCTTACCGGCCGGTTTTTTCTCGACGAATTCGACCTGCTGATATTGACAACACTAATCGTATCGCAATGCCGTTCAGACGTCAGCGCCGGACCAGTACGATTTCCCTCGATGGCTGGCGCACTCGCGGGACTCCTTGCTCTGTCGACCGTTGTCGCCGCCGGTTCGGGGATGTGGCCGCTGCAATGGCCGGACATCAATGCATTCAATAACTACTACAGCAGCTTCAATGGCCTGCGCGTAGCAAAAGGTCTGCTGTGGTGCGGCTTGTTGTTGCCGGCGATACGACACGAACTGGGGCGCGATGCCGCTGCCACCCATCGCTTGTTCGGACTCGGGATGACTCTCGGGGTCGCCGCTGCAGCGGCCATCGTGCTGTGGGAGCGCAGCGCTTTCACGGGACTCTTCAATTTCGGCAGTGGCTATCGGGTCACCGGTGCTTTCTCGGCAATGCACGTCGGCGGTGCCTACATCGAAGGTTATTTCGTGCTGGGATTGCCCTTCGTCGCCTGGGGTGCGCTGATCCACCGCAAATGGCCATGGCGGCTGTTTTGCCTTGGCGTTTTCATAGCAGGCGTGTATTGCATGATGGTCACCTATGCGCGGGGCGGTTACGTCGCGATGCTGCTCGGGATCGTGGCGCTCGTCGCGATCATCCCGTTTATGAAAACCATCGTGCTCAAGCCTGTACAGGCATTTATCATGGCGGTGCTGTTTTCGGTCGTGGCCGCGGTCGCGGTACCGGTGTTGCAGGGCGAATTCATGAAAGGCCGCTTCTCGAGTGCGCAAGTCGACCTGAGAGCGCGTGCGGCGCGCTGGATGCAGGCGCTGAACATGATGGATCACAACGCGCCGACCGTTCTGTTGGGCATGGGCAGCGGCCGTTATCCGTCATTTTCCGCACTGGCCGCCGGCCCCAACGCCCGCCCCGCCGGATACCGGTTCGGCCAGGATCCGCGCAACACCTATCTACAACTTTCGCCGGGACTGCCACTGTACTTCGAACAGGTAGTCGACGTGCGTTCGCAGCATCAGTATCGGATAACATTTTCAGCGCGATCCACCGACGAAGCAGCCGCCGTCTCGGTGCCGGTTTGCGAAAAATGGATGCTGTACTCGGCTACCTGCTTCATCGACGCCGTCCGCATCGGCGACACCCAGGGACGCTGGAAACAGTACGCTTTGACGCTGGAAACGGCCGCGCTCGCGCCTCGCGCATGGCACGCACTGCGGCCGCTCAAACTGGCGCTGCATAACACCGGCGCGGCGTCCGTGGACATCGATAATGTCTCGATGACGTCGCAAGGCATCGAGCTGATCCGCAACGGCGGTTTCGAACAACGCATGGATTACTGGTTTTTTTCGGTAGACGATTTCGTCGCCTGGCATTTTGAGAACATGTGGCTTCAATTGTATTTCGAGCAGGGTGCGGTGGGGCTTTTGCTGTTCATGGCGTTAATTGTTTGCACGGCGCTGCGGTCGATTTCCCGCTTCGGCGATCAGGATTTTCCGTTGCCGGCACTTGGCGCGGCAGTCATCGGTTTCCTGGCGCTGGGAACGCTGGACAGCTTGTTCGATTTTCCAAGGCTGGGCTTGTTGTTTTACATGATGCTGGCGTTTATTTTGCTCAGGCCGGTGCAGCGGAAAAACGAGTCGGGCATCTGAAGCGGGCGTTCCGACCTGTCATCTACCTCGGTCAGACGGCGCGCAATGCGATCACGTCATCGAGCACGCGTGCCAGGTCGCGAGTGCGACCTTGGCGCGAACTGCCCTGCACTACCGCCGCCGAAGCCAGTGACGCATGACCATCTCTGACGCGCTGCATGAACTCAAGGATCGCCGCCGCGATTTGAATCTTACAATCGAGTCGGGCAATGCTGTCGAGTCCGGCCGCCCGCATTGTCGAGGCAGTGTCGCCTACCGGATCGGTCAGCGCCAGGATCGGTCTTCCAGCGCGCAGATATTCATATAATTTTGCCGGAATCTGATTGTTGCAGTTGGCCGCCTGCAACAGCAAAAGACCGTCGGCCGAGAGCATTTCCGACAACGCCTCGCTGTACGGCAAGGGTGGCCGCAGGACGACCAGGTCGGCGATCTGCAAGCGGTCGATCATTGCCTGCAACGTGTTTTCGTGCGCAGACGCACGCAACACCAGTACGAAGCTGGCCGCTGATACCAATCCCGCGCGCCGCAGGTCGGCCAGCGCTTCGAACAAGGGCCGCGGGTCGCGCTCGGACGGGTAGACGATGCCGCTGTGGAGCAGTAGGAAACGCTCGGTGTCGGTGCGCGTGGCAGCGCTCGCCGCGGCGAAATCCTCTTCGTCATAACCATTTTCGATGACCTCGAAACGCTCCGCCTGCATGGAAGGGAATTTCCGCAGGGAGGCTTCGCGGCTGCCTGGCGTGGTGAAGACGGCACGCGTGCAAGCAGCAATCGTAGCGCGCTCGATGCGGCTATAAGCCTGATGCATGCGCGGATCAGGCGGAAAGCCGGGCTCCGTCATCGGATCGCGAAAATCGGCAATCCACGGAATGCCGGTACGGCGATGCAGGGTACCCGCAATCATGTGGGCAGTCGCAATCGGATAGGTCGACCAAATGGCATCGAATTTTTGTGCCCGCGCCAGGCGCAAGCCGAGCGGCACCGCGCCGGCCCACCATGACATCCAGCGGTCTGGCAATGCCGTCATTTGTAGATACCGGCCCTTGATTGCCAGATGGCGCGACGCGTCGAGCGCGAATGCCCGGTGCACCTTGACACCATCCTGTTGCGCGACACTGCTGTCATCGATGCGCGCATACGCGCGCGGATGGGCGGTCAGTACCGTCGGCTCCCAGCCGAATTGCGGCAGATACTGCGCGAACTTCAAGCTGCGCTGCACGCCGCTGCTGCCGGTCTGCGGCGGATAATGAAACGCCACCATCAGGACACGCTTTACCATGTGCGATTCCATTCGATAATCGCGGTGCTGGCCTGTTCGCGCCAGGCGCGACAAGAAAACGTGTGATCGGCACCGTCCAGGCGGACGACCTCATACTGCTGCGGCAGCATCATCTGACGCCACGCCGGCGATTCTGCCAAGATATCCGAAAATTCCTGCGCCGTCAGATCTTCCGAACTCAGCAACACCAGCACGCGCCCCTTGAAGGCGCGCAAGCAGTCGAACAGACGCTGCGGTAGCGGGCGCTCGTCGACTGCGGTAACGGTGGCAGTAGTGGCCTTGCCGCGTGACTGCACGAGCAGCGTCAAGAATGCGCGCACTGCTGCGCTATAACGAAATTCCGCGCGCACGATCTTGCGCCAGAAATCCCGCTCCAGCAGGCGTCGCACATAGTAGTGCTTCAGCGTCGCCTTTGCCGCCCCGCGTTCGGTATGTACCCAGGGATTGATCAGTACCAGACCACTGACGCGGGTGTCGGCACATGCATACAAGCCGGCAGCGGTGGCAGCGTCGCACAGACCCAGAATGACAATCTCATCGATGCCTTTCACCTGACGGATGAAATGGCTGATTGCTGCGCGCAGGTCATCCTCGACCGCGTCGAACTGCCTCGGCTGGCCTTCGCTGTCGCCCATGCCGCGATAATCGAAGCGCATGACAGCCATGCCCTGCTCAGCGAAGTGGCGTGCCATCAGCGTGAATTGCCGGTGGCTACCGGCGCGGTACTGGGCGCCGCCGATCGCAATCAGAATGCCCCGTCGTGCCGACTGTGCCGCCTGCGCCGGTTGCCCGGGCTCGGTAAAAATACCGATTGCCCGATCGCCGCGGCAATCGAAACTGGTGGCACGCTCGACGACCGTCACGCGGCCTCCTGCGCCAACATGCGAAGCGTGGCATCGATTAGCGGCGCCGAAATGGCATGACCCGGCACCGACCAGAATGGCGCGGTATCGATCAGCTCGGCGTCGACTGATGCGCCCTCCGCGCGCCAGGCTGCATGCAGGCGTGCCGACGCTGCGGGTAAGGCCTCTCCGGCAGGCGCAGTCTCGAGCCAGTACACGCGTGTAGCGGGCGCCAGCGCATCTGGCGCGTGTACCGCCTGCAGATCATCTGCCAATTTACCCGACAATTCATAGCCGGCGATCTCCAGCACATCACCCGCAGCCAGCGCAGCACGCATGGCCGAGGTCTTCGAATGACCTGCACTGTCGGCATTGCCCATGCGCCGTGCCAGCGCAACGCGCAGGAACTGCGTCAGGAAGCGTTCGCCGCTTGTAACAGGCTGCCACAACAGCAGGTGCGGTGGCACCGCATCGAGCTGCGCCAGCGTGTCCATTGCCAAGAGCGCACCGGCACGCAGCCCCCATAAGCTGACCGCTGGCGAACAGTTCTGCGTCAGCCAGCGCGCTGCATCCACCACATCCTGCTGCCATATGTGCCAGCGCACATCGCGCAATTCACCGCAACTGTCGCCACAACCGGTGAGGTCGATCTGGAGGACGCCGAAGCCACATGCCGCGAGTCGCCTCGATTGTTCCGCCGCGATACGTCGTGCACAATTCATTTCTTCGGCAAAGGGATGAATGTAGACAAACGCGCCACGCGCCGCGCTTGCAGACACAGGGGCGTGATACAGGCAAAAACGTCCGCCAGCCGCGCCGGGCAGGAAAAACGGCGTGGTAGGCGGGTGTTTCACGCCGTCGTTTTCTGGTCGACGTATGCGGCCAGGCTGCCTAGCGTGGCAAAGGTGCGGGCGCTGATGTCGTCGTCGTCGACGATGATATCGAAGCGACTTTCCAGGGCAGTGACGACACTCATGACCGCCATCGAATCGAGCTCTGGCAAGGCGCCCAGCAATGGCGAATCGGCTTCCAGTATCTTGCCGCGCTCACCGAGTTGCAGCGTGGCGCTGACCAGTGTTCTGACTGCATCGATCGTGTGCATTCTTTTCCTTTACATACCTGTTCTGGCAAGACCTTCTTACTCTTGGCGTCAATCAACGCTACACTGCATTTTTGCGATAATCTTCCAACCTCATGCTGCTCTCGCCGTTTCGCCAACTTCTTTTCACAATTATGGCACTCTGTTCCGTCGTTTTGATGCCTGTGGCACAAGGCGCAGACTTCGTGCAAGTGGTCAGCACCGCCAAGTCCAGCGTTGTGGCCATCGCCGCGATGGACAAAATAAGGACGCCGCCACTGTCGTTCGTCGGCACCGGTTTTGCGGTCGGCGACGGCCTGACAATTGCCACCGCTGCGCATGTCGTGCGCGCGCTGGTCGCTGCCCAACTTGACCAGGCGATGGGTATCGCCATCATCAAGGACAGCGCAACCGAGTTTCGCCGCGCCACCGTGCTGCGCATCGACGCCGAACACGACCTGGCTTTGCTGCGGATCGAGGGTTCGGCCCTGCCTGCCATGGCGCTGGGCGATGCTGGCGCGGTCCGCGAAGGCCAGAGCGTGGCGTTTTCCGGTTTTCCATTAGGCACGCTGATCGGCCTGCGCCATGTCACGCACCGCGCCATGGTATCGTCGATCACGCCGATCGTGATCGCCGCACCGGATGCCAACAAGCTCGATGGAAAGACTGTTGCACAACTGCGGAAATCGTCGTTCGACGTCTTCCAGCTCGATGGCACCGCTTACCCGGGTAACAGTGGCAGCCCGGTGTACGACGTCGATACGGGCGCAGCCGTCGGCGTCGTCAACATGGTCTACGTCAAAGGTTTGAAGGAAAACGCAGTGACCAATCCTAGCGGGATTGCCTATGCGATACCGATCAATTTCGTCCGCGATCTCCTGGCCCGGCGGCCGTAGCGCGCTACCGGACGCCTGGCGAATCGATCACTACGGACCAACATTATATTTTTAGAAAAAACTTTCGGGAATAACCAGCACATCACCCGGTTGCATACGCACGTTGGCCGACACATCGCCGTCCCGAATCAAGTCGTTAAGGCGTACGCCGAGCTTCTGCTGCTGTCCATTGGTGGTACGAATGATGTTCGCCTTGTTGCCCGACGCGAATTCGGTGACCCCGCCTACTGCGATCAACACGTCCATCAATGACATATTCTGGCGATACTGCAGCGCCTGGGGCTTGGCAGCCTGGCCAATGACGCGGATCTGCTGGTCATACAAGCCGACGAAATTGGTGACGATGACCGTCACTGTCGGCTGCTGAATGAATTTAGCCAGAGATTTTTCGATGTCACGCGCCAGCTCGGTTGGCGTCTTGCCGCTCGCAGAGAGGTCCTCCACTAATGGCGTCGAAATCTTTCCATCGGGCCGCACCGGTACGGTCATCGAGACTTCGGGGTTGCGCCAGACGATGATGTTGATACTGTCGCCCGGGCCGATCTTGTAGTCCGGCGCGGTTATTGCAACGTCATCCATTCCGGGTGCGCGCATGCCGGTCGATGAACAAGCCGCCAGGGTCAGGATCGAACCGGCGATGACGGTACATGTAAAAGCACGCAAGAGAGTACTGGTGGAAGAATTCACGCTTATTTTCCTTTATTAATGGCAGGATTTTTTGTTGGCATTAGTGCTCTAACACCGGTCCGGCTTTCGCAGTCGATTCACGAATTTTCAAGCCCTGCACTTCTATATCACGCTAATTCACAAGCTTGTGCGCGGAAGTTCACATAAAAGAGCTGATTCAAATTTTATTTAAGTGCTTTGTAACATTATAATTATTACACCATCTTTTCATTGCGCTAGCGAAAAATCTCGCGAATAATCCGAACCAAGCTCCGTTAAATTATAGATCGGATGTTGCCGAAAAAGGTATGCAGTTCTGGAGGTTGAAACGATGGAAGATTTAATTGCGCAGTTGGTCACGCTCTCAAAGGGCATCTGGAAGTATCGATTTTGGGCAGTCATCACTGCGTGGGTCGTACTGCTGGCAGGAACTATCGGCGTCTATACGATGCGCGACCAGTACCACGCGACAGCACGAGTGTTCGTTGACACCGAAAGTATTCTCAAGCCATTGCTTGCTGGCATGACGACCGTGCCGAACGTGGAGCAGCAGGTTTCGATCATGAGCCGTACCTTGCTCACACGCCCGAATGTGGAAAAGGTCATTCGCATGGTGGATCTGGACTTGAAATCAAAGTCAGTCAAGGAACATGAGGCACTGGTTGCCAACCTGATGGCACAGATCAAGATTGCCGGTACTGTGCAAAACGACATTTACACGATTTCCTATACCAACGAAAATCCGCAAGCGGTCAAGGATGTGGTGCAAGCTTTCTTGACTATTTTCGTCGAAGGCAGCTTTGGTGACAAAAAGCAGGATTCCGAAAAAGCTTTGCGTTTCATCAACGACCAGATCAAGAACTATGAAGAAAAACTGATCGCAGCGGAAAGCGCACTTAAGGACTTCAATCTTAAAAACATTGGTCTGCTACCGAAGCAAGGCACCGAGTATGGTTCCAGGATGGCTGAAAATACGGACGTTTTGAGCCAGGCACGCCTGGAACTGCGCGAAGCAGAGCAGGCGCGCGATGCGCTTCAGCGGGAAATCTCCGGCATACCAGCAGGCGCCAAGATGGATTCGCAGGCAACACTGCCCCCTTCCGAAACTGAGCTGCGTATCCAGTCGCTTAACAAGAACCTCGATGGCCTGCGTCTGCAGTACACCGAGATACATCCTGATATCGTGTCGGCCAAGCGCCTGATCGCCCAACTCGAAGCAGCCAAGCGCGATGAAGACGCCAATCGCAAGGCAGGCGTCGGCTCAACTAGCGGTTACAGCCCGATGTTGCAGCAGATGAAAATGTCGCTCGCCACCGCGGAGGCGCGCGTCGCTTCGATGCGCGCACGGGTCGAAGAATATTCGTCTCGCAGCGCGCGTCTGCGCGAACTCAATACGGCAGCACCTGGCGTACAACAGCAGTTCGCGCAACTTAATCGCGACTATCAAATCAACAAGCAGAATTACGAAAAGCTGGTCGCCAGCCGTGAATCGGCGAAGCTCTCTGGCGAACTGAGCGCGACTACTGAAATGATGACCTTTCGCGTAATCGATCCTCCAACCAAGCCCCTGGCACCGACCGGCCCGAACCGCACGCGCCTGCTGTCGCTGGCCTTCGCCGCCGCACTGGCGGCCGGCATCGTGGTCGCCGTCCTGATGAGCAAAGCGCGACCGACCTTCGTTAGCATCGGCAGCCTCCGTCAGGAAACCGGCTTGCCGATTCTGGGATCGGTCGGCTTGAACTGGACCCCGCATGAACGCGTACGGCATCGCAAGATGGTGATGTATTTCAGTGTTTCGCTACTGCTGCTGTTTGTCGCATACGGCGCCATGATGACGCGCCTGTTGGTGAAGCTTTGATGCGGCGCGACTTCGGTGTGAATGTCGTGACACCGTGTACCCATGGCGTGCCGCAGTGCGGTCGCGCCATGCCTGAATTTTTCGCCGTGGAGGCCTCGTGAGCATTATCGAAAAAGCAGTAAGCCGACTGGACGCCCGTGCGTCCGGTACAGCAACGCCGGCCGCAACGCCGGCCGCAACGCCGCAAACTCTGCCGGCCCATAGCCGCACGGCAGAGCGCCTGCCGGATCATGTGCCAGCGGTTTCGACGGACGCCGGTAGTACCATGGCGCGCTACGAGATCGATCTCGACAAGCTGCACAAGCTCGGTATGGTGACCCCGGACAGTGGTCGTACCGCTGTCGCCGAGGAATTTCGCGCCATTAAACGGCCGCTGCTGGGACGCGCTTTCGGCCGCAGCGATGCGCCGATTCATCATGGCAACCTGATCATGATCACCAGTGCACTGCCGCGCGAGGGCAAGACCTTTTGCGCGATTAACCTGGCCATGAGCATCGCCATGGAAATGGATCATACGGTACTGCTGGTCGATGCGGATGTTGCACGGCCGTCAGTGCTCGAATGTCTTGGCCTGACTTCCGACGTCGGCCTGATGGACATTCTGCACAACGAGGATATCGACTTGCAGGACGTGCTGATGCGTACGAATGTCGATAGCCTTAGCATTCTTCCGGCTGGCAAAAGTCATCGCAATGCAACCGAACTGCTTGCCAGCCACGCGATGACACGCTTGCTCAACGACATCGCCAATCGCTATCAGGATCGTATCGTCATTTTCGATTCGCCGCCCCTGCTGCTGACGACCGAATCGCGTGCGCTTGCCGGCCAGATGGGCCAGATCGTGATGGTTATCGAGGCCGAAACCACGACTCAGCACGCGGTCAAGAATGCGCTACGCCAGCTCGAAGGATGCGCCAACGTCAATCTGATCTATAACAAGTCGAAAGCGTTCCTGGGCAGAGAGCAATATGGCAACTACTACAACTGATGCCGCACTGCGGATGCGCTCCCGTTCGCCGCTAGCCATCGCCGTCGGTCTGGTGTGCTCGATGCGCTATCCGCACGTAATTGCCGTGCTGGCGCTGCCGTTCGCGCTGCCGCATGCCCAGGCTGCGGACTGGACCTTCAAGCCCGGCCTGGAACTGCGCCAGTCGTATTCGGACAACGTGCGCCTGCAGACGGCCGGCCAGGAGCACGCTGACTTCGTTACTGAAATCGTGCCGAATTTTTCGCTGACCGGTGTCGGGCGCAGGTTGCGCGTGAACGCCAACTATGCCGTCGATGGGCTTTTGTACCAGCGCGACAGCCGTTTGAACAATGTCTTGCAAACCATGCAAGGCGATGCCAGGGCGGAACTGGTGGACGACCTGCTCTATTTCGACGCGAAGGCCTCGATAGCGCAGCAGAGTATCAATGCCTTCGGCCCGGCCATTACTGACAACATCAATGCCGCAGTCAACCGGGCGGAAGTGCGCACCTTGAGTCTGAGCCCCTATGTGCGTCATCGATTCGGTAATCTGGCCAGCGCGGAAGCACGCTACTCGCATGACACGTTCGATTCCGACAACCAGCAGATCGCCAGCGCAAAAATCGACCGCATTGCCGTTACGCTCAATAGCGGCAGTGGCTTTCGTAACCTTGGCTGGGGCATCACCCACAGCCAGCAGCGCAATGATTATGGCAATTCACCATCGGTCGATATCAGCAGTTCATTGGCCAGCGTGCGCTACGCGGTCACGTCGACATTTGCCGTAACCGCCACTGCCGGCTATGAAAAATTCGGCTATGTCGCACTCACCGATCGTTCGGAAGGCGGCTCCGGTTCGATCGGCTTTTCATGGCAACCATCGTCTCGAACCATGGTCGAGGCCAGTGCAGGCCGACGCTTCTTCGGCGATACCTACACGTTGAAGGCCACCCATCGCGCACGACGGTCGGTGTGGACAATCTCTTATAACGAAGACATCACTACGACCCAATCGCAGGCCCAGACCCAGACCCAGGCACGGGGCGGCGGGATCAGTTCTGCCGGCTTCCTGAATCAATTGTGGACCAACAGTATTCCGGACGCCGCAGTACGCCGCGATGCGGTCGATGCCTTCATTCGCGACAGCGGCTTGCCGCCTTCGCTGAGCAGCGGCACCAATTCTTTTAGCAACCGCTTCTTCCTGCAAAAAAATCTGCAGGCATCGGTCGCTCTCAACGGCATTCGCAACACCGTTGTACTGAGTGCCTACAACACGCGGCGTACGGCACAGAGCGGGCTCAATACCGGCACGACGCCGTTCGGTCTCGTAGGGCTGCTGGACGAATCCGACAATATCCGGCAAACCGGTATTCAGGGTGTGTGGAGTTCGCGGTTGTCGCCCAATACGAACGTCAATCTTAGCGGCGGCCTCAGCAAGGTCCAGGCGTCGACCGGCTCCCGCGAAGACCGCGTCAAGAGTGTGAGCCTGGCATTGACGCATCGTTTTTCACCGAAGCTGCGCGGTGCGGTGGAACTGCGGCGCATGCGCCAGGACTCGTCGCTGGCCGGGCTGGATGTGCGCGAAAACGCCATTGCGGTATCGCTGTCGAGCACATTCTAAAGGCCATCGATCATGTACGAAACCTATTATGGGTTGACCGCCAAGCCGTTTCAGCTGCGTCCAGACCCGAATTTTTATTTCGGCAGCAAAGGCCACAAGCGTGCCATGGCGTATCTCGATTATGGCGTGTCGCAAGGCGAAGGTTTCATTGTCATCACCGGCGAAGTCGGTGCCGGCAAGACGACGCTGGTGCGCAGCCTGTTTCGCAAGCTGGAATCGGAAGACATCTATGCGGTCCAGATCGTCAATACGCACCTCGACGGCGACGATATCCTGCGCATGGTCGCAGCCGCGTTCGAACTGCCGCACGAAGGCATGAGCAAGGCCGCGCTGCTGACAAACATCGAACAGCTGCTGCGCCATATCGACAAGCAAGGCAAGCGCGTCTTGCTGGTGGTGGACGAGGCGCAGAACCTGACCGCGCGTGCGGTCGAAGAACTGCGCATGCTGTCGAATTTCCAGACTGCTGACAAGTCGCTGCTGCAGACCTTCCTGCTGGGCCAGCCGGAGTTCAAGAAAACACTGATGAGCCCCGGCATGCAGCAGTTGCGCCAACGTGTCATCGCCACCTACCATCTTGGCCCGATGGACGCGGACGAAACCCGTACCTATATCGAGCATCGCCTGCATACCGTTGGCTGGCGCGATACACCGGCCATTACGGATGGCGCGTTCGCCCTGATTCATGCCGAGAGCGGTGGCATTCCACGTCGCATCAATTCTTTGTGTGACCGCCTGTTTCTGATGGGCTTTCTGGAAGAGATCCAGCATTTCGGCGTGGCCGAGGTGCAGACCGTCGTCGCCGATATCCAGCAGGAGTTCGAGTTGCCGGAGTCAGCCGTCGATGCCGAGCCGGCTGTCGGTCCGCTGCACGACGAGCTTGCCGATGTCAATCTGGAGCACCTCGATGCGCGCGTATCGGGCATCGAGCGATCGGTCGTGTCGCTGCTTGACGCACTTAAATCGATGCTCAATACGCGCAAGCCCTCCGGCACGCCATCGGAAAAGCAATAATGACATCTTCCCGCCACGGCACCGAATCGACGTACAAGGTCCTGTGCGTGGTTGGCGCACGACCGAATTTCATCAAGATGGCGCCGATCATCGACGCGTTTGCACAGCATATGCCACCCATCGAGACGGTTCTGGTGCACACCGGTCAGCACTACGGCGCGTCGATGAACGCGCAGTATTTCACTGCGTTGGGCCTGCCTGAGCCGGCGTTCAATCTCGGCGTCGGCTCGGGCAGCCACGCAGCACAAACGGCCGACATCATGCGTCGCTTCGAGCCCGTGCTCGACAGCGTTGCGCCCGACGCCGTGCTGGTGGTGGGCGATGTCAATTCGACGCTGGCCTGCGCCCTGGTGGCGAAAAAGAAAGCCGTGCCGGTCATTCATGTCGAGGCCGGACTGCGCAGCTTCGACCGCAGCATGCCGGAAGAAATCAACCGCATTTTGACCGACCAGTTATCCGACCTGCTGCTCACCAGCGAAACCACCTGCGACAACAACCTGCGGCGCGAAGGTATCGATCCGGCACGGATTCGCCTGGTCGGTAATGTCATGATCGATTCGTTGCAGCAGCACCTCGGGCAAGCCGTGCCGGTGCAGACACTGCTGGCAACCGCCGGTCGCAGCGCTGTGCTTGCCGCAGCCAACGGGCACGCGGTATTTACCGCGCATCGGCCATCGAATGTCGATGACGCGGTCAGTCTGCAAGGCATGCTCGGCCTGGTGCGCGCCATCGCCAACCGCTTGCCGGTCATTTTCCCGATGCACCCCCGCACGCAGTCGATGGTGACGCACTTTGGCCTGCATGCGTTGCTGGACCACCCTGCCATCGTCGTGACGGAACCGCAGGGCTATCTGGAGATGCTGGGCCTGATGAAAACGGCGCGCATGGTGGTGACTGATTCCGGCGGCATGCAGGAAGAAGCCACCGTGCTCGGCGTACCCTGCATTACATTGCGCGATACTACCGAGCGCCCGGCCACACTCGAATGCGGTGGCAATGTACTCGTCGCGCAAGACCGCGACAAGGCACTCGGCATTGTCGATGCAGTGCTACAAGGCGGCCACAGGCCGCATCGTGTTCCCCCGCTGTGGGACGGTCATGCCGGCACCCGCATCGCACAGGCGACCTACGCCTGGTTCAAGCAAACATTACGGAGTTCATCATCATGCTGAGAGAAAACATGCATGCCCCTATCCCCGGCGCACGTGACAGCGAGGGCAGAATTCGCAATGCGATGACAATCGACGTCGAAGATTATTTTCAGGTGTCGGCCTTTGCGCCGACCATCTCGCGCGACACTTGGCCGACCATCGAATGCCGGGTCGAAGCCAATATCGACCGCATTCTGGCGCTGCTGGAATCGACCGGCGTCCATGCGACCTTTTTCACGCTGGGCTGGATCGCGGAACGTTATCCGGCCATGGTCCGGCGCATCGTCGCCGGCGGCCATGAACTGGCTAGTCACGGCTATGGCCACCTGCGCGCGTCGGACCAGACGCCGGACGAGTTTTATCAGGATATTTCGGTCAGCAAAACCATCCTCGAAGATTTGGGCGGCAAAGCGGTGCTGGGTTATCGGGCGCCGAGCTTTTCGATCGGCACGGATAATCTTTGGGCGCTCGATTCGCTGCATCAAGCCGGCTACAAGTACAGCTCAAGCATCTATCCGATCCAGCACGATCACTACGGCATGCCGGATGCACCACGCTTTGCGTTCTATCCCAACGGCCCCGACAGCCTGCTCGAACTGCCGGTCACCACGGTGCGCGTGATGAATAAAAACCTGCCAGCCGGCGGTGGCGGCTACTTCCGATTGTTTCCGTATCAGGTGTCGCGCTGGCTTCTGAACCGCGTCAATAGCGTCGATCAGCAGTCAGGCATTTTCTATTTCCATCCGTGGGAGCTCGATCCCGGGCAACCGCGTCAACCGAACCTGAGCATGAAAACCAGTTTCCGCCATTATTTGAACCTCGATCGCACGGAAAGTCGCCTGCGCACACTGGCCGGCGACTTTAGCTGGGGCCGCATGGACGATATCTTTCTGGTGAAGAATTGAACGCGCCGATGAACGTCGGGCTCGGACAAGCGCCCGCCGCCACGCCGGTAATCGGTCAAATGCAGCCGCAGGATATCGCCCGCTGGGATGAATTCGTCGCGGCGTGTCCTGAGGCGACGTTTTTCCACCGCGCTGGCTGGAAGCAAATCATCGAACAATCTTTCGGGCACAAGACCTGGTTCCTGTACGCCGAGTCGGGCGGCAAGATCGTCGGCATCCTGGCACTGGCTGAAGTCAAGAGCCGCCTGTTCGGCCATTCGCTCAGCTCGCTGCCGTTTTGCGTCTCCGGCGGGATTGCGGTCACCGATGAAGCTGCGCGCCAATTGCTGGACGACGCCGCACAAACGCTCGCCGCACAGTTGAAGGTCGGTCACCTCGAATATCGCAATACGGTGCCGCGCCACGCTGACTGGCCATCGAAGGACCTGTACGTCACCTTCCGCAAAGAGATGTCACCTGACCCCGAGGTCAACCTGACATCGATCCCGCGCAAGCAACGCGCCATGGTGCGCAAGGGTATCAAGGCCGGCCTGGAAAGCACCATCGATGATAACGTCGACCGCCTGTTCGATGCGTATTCAAAAAGCGTGCACCGCCTCGGCACGCCGGTCTTCCCGAAGAAATATTTCCGGTTGCTCAAGGAAGTCTTCGGCAAGGATTGCGAAGTGCTGACCATCACCAAGGATGGTCGGACCATTTGTAGCGTCCTGAGCTTTTATTTCCGCGATGAAGTGCTGCCTTATTACGGTGGCGGTACGCCAGAAGCGCGCGACGTGGCCGGCAACGATTTCATGTATTGGGAACTGATGCGGCGTTCATGCGAACGCGGCTTCCGGATTTTCGATTTCGGTCGTAGCAAGCGCGGTACCGGCGCCTTCGATTTCAAAAAAAACTGGGGCTTCGAGCCGACTCAACTGTATTACGAATATCAGTTGCACGCAGCCGATGCGATGCCGGACAATAATCCGCTCAATCCGAAATATCAGCTGTTCATCAAGGTATGGCAACGCATGCCATTGTTCGCCGCGAACGCGATCGGTCCATTCATCGTCAAGAGTCTCGGCTGATATCGTGGACCACCTGCTCTATCTCGTGCACCGGATGCCGTTCCCGCCCAACAAGGGTGACAAGATCCGTTCTTATCATTTGCTGCGGCACTTGAGCACGCGCTACCACGTCCATCTCGGGACGTTCATCGACGATCCGGACGACTGGCAGCATGTCGACACCGTCAAGGCACTGTGCGGTGAAACGCATTTCGCCAAGCTCGATCCGCTGCGCGCAAAAATCGGCAGCCTGACGGGCTTGCTGACCGGTCATCCGCTGACGCTGGATTACTACCGCGACGCCGGGATGCGGCGCTGGGTCGACCGCATCACCAAACAGTATCCGATCACGCGCTTCATGGTGTTTTCATCGGCCATGGCGCAGTTCGTGCCACCCGAGGCAGATGGTGCCAAGGTCATCGATTTCGTCGATATCGATTCTGATAAGTGGTCTCAGTACGCCGCCAAGAAAGCCTGGCCCGCCAGCATGGTCTACCGGCGCGAGTCGCGCCAGTTGCTGCGTTACGAACGGCGCATCGCCGAAGCATTCGACGCTTCGCTGTTCGTCTCCGACGCGGAGGCACAGTTGTTTCGCAGCCTGGCGCCGGAACACGCAAAAAAGATCGATTATTTCAACAATGGCGTCGACACCGGGTATTTTTCGCCCGCACATGCATTGGTCAATCCGTACCGCGCCGAGGAAGACGCCATCGTGTTTACCGGCGCGATGGATTACTGGCCCAATATCGATGCCGTCGAATGGTTCGTCAACGCTATTTTTCCAGGCATCGTGGCAGTCAATCCGGCCGCGCGGTTTTATATTGTCGGCTCCAAACCGGCGGCCCAGGTGCAAGCCCTGGCGCAACATGCCGGTGTCACGGTGACCGGTCGGGTCGAGGACGTACGGCCCTATGTAGCCCATGCACGCGTCTCGGTCGCGCCCTTGCGGATCGCGCGCGGCATCCAGAACAAAGTGCTCGAAGCGATGGCGCTGGCCAAGCCAGTGATCGTCACGCCCCAGGCACTCGAAGGTATCGGCGCGATACCCGGCCGCGATTTGGTGCTGGCAGCGGACGCCGCCGCGTTCACGGCAGCGGTCAATGCGCAGCTGGCACGACCCGATAGGGCGCTCGGCCCCGCCGCCCGCCAGCTGGTGATCGACGACTATGGCTGGGCCGCCAATCTGGCACGCGTCGACCGCTGGCTCGATGCCGACGCATCCCTGTATGCACCTGTTGCCGTTACTACCAACATCCAGAGAAGACCTGCCTGATGCACTCCCCTATTAACGCAGCCAAGCCCACCCGGCGTCCGATGCCGGCGACCGACCGCGCCGAGAAACCCGCTGCCATGATCGCGCTCGGAGCGGCACTGACGGTGCTGTTGCTGCTGTATTTCGACACTGCCCATTCGATCGTGGCAATCTGGAACAGCTCAGAAACTTTCGCCCACGGTTACATTATCCTGCCGATCAGTGCCTGGCTGATCTGGAAGCGGCGCGCCATGCTGCAAGCCCGTCCGGCGGCGCCGTTCTGGAGCGCCCTGGTGCTACTGCTGATGTGCGGCAGCGGCTGGCTGCTGGCAGAACTGGCCGATGTGCAGGTGGTACGGCAGTACGCCTTCGTGGCGATGCTACCGTGTGCGGTACTGGTGATTCTCGGTGGCCGCATGGCGGCAGCCATGGCCTTTCCACTGGCCTTCATGTTGCTGGCGGTGCCGTTCGGTGAAATCTTCATCGCGCCTCTGATCGACGTGACAGCGGATTTCACGGTCTGGGCACTGCAGGCAACCGGCATCCCGGTACTACGCGAAGGGCCGAATTTTTCGATCCCGACCGGCAACTGGTCGGTCGTCGAAGCCTGCAGTGGCGTGCGGTATCTGATCGCTTCTTTCACGCTGGGCTGCCTGTATGCCTACCTCACCTACCGTTCGCTCGGACGGCGCCTGCTGTTCGTGCTGCTGTCGATTCTCGTGCCGATCGTCGCCAATGGTGCGCGCGCGTACATGATTGTAATGATCGGCCACTTGAGCGGGATGGAGCTTGCCGTCGGCGTCGATCATCTCATTTACGGCTGGGTGTTTTTCGGTTTGGTGATGTTCCTGATGTTCTGGCTCGGCGGCTTCTGGCGCCAAGATGACATCGATGTCGTGCCCGCACCGCACGGCGCCACCATCAAGCGCATCCACCCACCGGGAAACGGCCGCTTTTTCGTGGCGGCAGCAGCGGTTGTCCTATGCGTCGGCATCTGGCCGGTGCTGGCTGACCAGCTCAGCCGAGGCAACCCCGGCCGCGCGGATGCCGACCTGGCGGGCTTCACGCCGACATGGCTGCCGGCGCCACCCTTTGCGCAGTGGACACCGCATTTTTCCAAACCCAATACGGCACTGACGCGCATTCTCGGCAGCGGACCCGACCAGGCAGGCCTGTCGGTGATGTATTACCGCAACCGGCCGCGCGGTGGCGGACTGATCAATTCCGAAAATCGGCTGGTGCGGGATAAAGACCCGCTGTGGGCTAAGGGCCCCACAGTCACGCGCGCCGAACCGATCGGTTCGCGCACGCTGGTGGTGCGCGAATCGGCGTTGCGCGGTGCCGGCGGCGCAATGCTGGTGTGGCAGTGGTACTGGATCAACGGCGTTTTCCTGGAAAACGACTACATGGGTAAGCTGCTTCAGGCAAAAGGCAAGCTGCTGCATCGCGCCGATGACAGTGCCGCCGTGTTCGCCTATGCGCCGCTGTCCGAAGATCCGCAACAGGCGCGCGCCGTACTGCGCCGCTTTCTCACCGATAACCTGACGCCGCTGGAAGCAGTGCTGGCGCGCAGCCAGACGGCGGAGCGCTGACATGGCCCGTCCCCTGCTGATTGTGCACCTGCTCTACCGGCTCGACGTCGGTGGCATGGAAACCCTGCTGATCGACTGCATCAACCGCATGCCGCCCGAGCGCTACCGGCATGCGATTGTCTGCCTGACCGACTACACACCGTTTTCTGAAAAAATCACCAATCCGGCCGTCGAGCTTTATGCGTTGCACAAGCAGCCCGGCCTCTCGCTGGGCACTCATGGCGCATTCTGGAAACTGATCCGGCGCTTGCGTCCCGCCATCCTGCATACCTACAACCTGTCTGCCATCGAGTATCATGTGGCGGCGACGTTGGCGGGCATACCGGTGCGCATTCATGCCGAACACGGGCGCGACGCCACGGACCCGAACGGCAGCAATCGCAAGCACAACCTGTTGCGGCGTTTGATGACGCCACTGATTCAGGTCTATGTACCGATTTCGGCCGACCTGCGGCAATGGCTGCATAACGTCGTCAAGGTCCCGGCGCGCAAGACCTTGCTAGTGCCCAACGGCGTCGATACCGTTGTATTTTCTCCGGGCCCCAGCAGCATCCGGCACTTCCCGCAAGACAGTTTCGTCATCGGCACAGTCGGCCGGATGCAGGCCGTCAAGGATCATCGCGGCCTGGTGCAAGCCTTCATCCGCTTGCGCGACAAACTGCCGGCCCACCGTGAGCGCTTGCGACTGGTCATCGTCGGTAACGGTACCTGCATGCGTGCCATCGAGCAGCAGATTGCCGATGCCGGCCTTGCCAACGTCGTGTGGTTGCCCGGTGCACGCACCGACATCAGTGACATCATGCGGACGTTCTCGGTGTTTGCGCTGTCGTCGATTGCCGAAGGCACGCCGGTGACGATTCTCGAAGCCATGGCGAGCGGCTTGCCGATCGTCGCGACCCGGGTCGGCGGCGTTCCGGAAGTGGTCCAGCAGGGCCGCACCGGGATGATGGCGCCGCCCTCGGACCCGGATGCGCTGGCCAATGCGCTGGCGTTTTATTGCAGCCATCCGCAAGCCGTCGTTGAACATGGCGAGGCTGCGCGCCAGTACGTCCGGCAGCATTTCAGCATCGACGCCACGGTCGATGCCTATCTCGGCTTGTACGACCGCCTGTCGGGCGACCGCGCCATCAAGAACGAAGCCGTCGAGCGATGTGCGGAATAGCAGGAATTTTCGACACGCGCGGCGCGCGCGCTATCGATCATGATGCATTGACGCGCATGAACGAATCGCAGCATCACCGCGGCCCGGTTGAAGGCGGCATTCATATCGAGGACGGACTCGGATTTGGCCATCGGCGCCTGTCGATCATCGACCTCGACTCGGGACAGCAACCGTTGTTCAATGAAGACGGCAGTGTCGTCACCGTCTTCAATGGCGAGATCTATAATTTCCGCGAACTGATGGCAGAATTGCTGGTGCTCGGTCACATCTTCCGCACCCGCAGCGATACCGAAGTCATCGTCCATGCGTGGGAACAATGGGGCGAAGCATGCGTACCACGCCTGCGCGGCATGTTCAGTTTCGCGATCTGGGACCGCAATCAACAATGCCTTTTTCTGGCGCGCGACCGGCTTGGCATCAAGCCGCTCTTTCATGCGATGCTGCCCGATGGTCAGTTCATTTTTGGATCGGAACTGAAGTCGCTGTTGACTTTTGCGTCGCTGCCGCGCGCGCTCGACCCGTGTGCTGTGGAAGACTATTTCGCTTATGGCTATGTACCGGAGCCGCGCACCATTTATGTTGCCGCGCGCAAGGTCATGCCCGGGTGTACGCTGCGCCTGCAGCGCGGCAGCGACCAGATCGTCCAGCGCCAATACTGGGACGTGCCGTTCATGCCGATGGCGCCGGCGTCCGAAGACGCCATAGCCGAAGAACTGGTGGTGCGTCTGCGCGAAGCGGTCGACAGTCACATGATTGCCGACGTGCCGCTAGGTGCCTTCTTGTCCGGTGGCGTCGATTCCAGCGCGGTGGTGGCAATGATGGCGGGCCTGACCAATGGCCAAGTCACCACCAGCTCGATCGGTTTCACCAACCGCGACTACGACGAATCGACGTATGCTGCGCAAGTGGCGGCGCAATACGACACGCGGCATTATCTGGACACCGTGGACGCCGACGATTTCGGCCTGGTCGACAAGCTGGCGGCGCTGTATGACGAACCGTATTCGGACAGCTCAGCGATACCGACCTATCGGGTTTGCGAACTCGCACGCAAGCACGTTACGGTAGCGCTATCGGGTGACGGCGGCGACGAGAATTTTGCCGGCTACCGCCGCTATCGGTATGCAATGGCCGAGGAAAGCGTCCGTGCGGCATTGCCCTCGGCGTTACGCGCACCGGTGTTCGGCACGCTCGGAAAATATTATCCCAAGGCCGACTGGGCGCCACGCGTATTGCGCGCCAAGACAACGTTCGAATCGCTGGCGCGCGACACCGTCGACGGCTACTTTCACGGCGTCTCGATCATGCCCGACCGGGTCCGCACGCAATTGTTCAGCGAGCGTTTTCGGCAAAGCTTGAACGGCTATCGGGCGGTGGAGGTGTTGCGCATGCACGCGGCCAGCTCGCCCACCGGCGACCCGCTGTCGCTGATTCAGTATCTCGACCTTAAAACCTATCTGCCGGGCGACATCCTGACCAAGGTCGACCGCGCCAGCATGGCACACGCGCTCGAAGTACGGGTGCCGCTCTTAGACCATCGATTTGTCGAATGGGTATCCGGCCTACCCTCCGGCATCAAGCTCAAGGGCGGCGAAGGCAAGCATATTTTCAAGAAGGCGCTAGCGCCGTTTCTGCCAGCCGACATCCTGTACCGTGCCAAGCGCGGCTTCGCGGTACCACTTGCCGACTGGTTCCGCGGCCCGCTGCGCGAGCGCGTGCGGCAGTCGGTGCTTAGTCCGATGCTGCTCGATACCGGCTACTTCGACGAAGGTTATCTGCGTCATCTGGTCGATAGTCACGAAACCGGTGTCAAGGATTACAGCGTGTCGCTATGGTCGCTGCTGATGTTCGAATCGTTCCTGCGCACCAACGAGGCGCGGCGCCAGGCATGAAGATCCTGACTTTCACTTCGCTGTACCCGAACGCGCAACAACCGAATCACGGCGTGTTCGTCGAAAACCGCCTGCGCCACTTGACCGCAGACGGAACGGTCGAATGCCGCGTGGTGGCGCCGGTTCCGTGGTTCCCTTCGACCAATGCACGCTTCGGCCAGTATGCGCAGTTCGCGCGCGTGCCGGTGGCTGAGGTACGACACGGCATTTCCATTGTCCATCCGCGCTACTTGCACATCCCGAAGCTCGGCATGACCATGTCACCGTATCTGATGGCGGCGGCGATGCGACCGGTGCTTGAGCGGATTATCAGCGAAGGCTATGACTTCGACCTGATCGACGCGCACTATTTTTTTCCGGACGGCGTGGCAGCGGTACAGTTCGGCGACTATCTTAATAAACCCGTCGTGATCACAGCGCGTGGCTCCGACATCAGCGTCATCGCGCAGCTTGCCCAACCGCGCAAAATGATCATCCGCGCGGCTGGCAAGGCCGCCGGCCTGATCACGGTCTGCGAGGCGCTCAAGCAGGCGATGGTCGATCTCGGCATCGCGCAAGAGCGCATCGTAGTGCTGCGCAATGGCGTCGACCTGACCACATTCAGGCCGATCGATCGCGTGATTCAGCGCGCCCGTCTGGGCCTGACCCAATTCACGCTGCTATCGGTCGGCCAACTCATTGCGCACAAGGGCCAGGGACTGATCATCGAGGCATTGTCACTGCTGCCAGACACCCGATTGCTGCTGGCCGGTATCGGCCCTGACCGCGCACAACTCGAAGCGCAGGCGCGCCACTTCGGGGTGCATGATCGCGTCCGGTTTCTGGGCGCGGTGCCGCATGCCGAACTGCGCAACTATTATGGCGCCGCCGATGCGCTGGTGCTGGCGTCGAGCCGCGAGGGCTGGGCCAATGTGCTGCTCGAATCGATGGCCTGCGGCACACCGGTCATCGCCAGCAATGTCTGGGGTACGCCGGAAGTGGTGCAATCGCCTGCTGCTGGCCTGCTGCTGGAGCAGCGTACTGCGCGCAGCATCGCCGATTCGGTAATGGCGCTGCGCGCAGTGCCGCCCGACCGCAGCGCGACCCGCCGTTATGCCGAAAAATTCAGCTGGAGCGACACGACTAGCGGCCAGATCCGTTTGTTTAAAAAAATCCTGAAAGACCGTCACCTGTGAAGATTCTTTACCACCACCGTACCCGTTCCAAAGATGGCCAATCGGTCCATATCGATGAAATGATCGCCGCCCTGCGCGGCCTCGGCCATGAAGTCATCGTCGTCGCGCCGGCCGGGGCCGAAACCGAATCGTTCGGTTCCGATGCCGGCGCCGTCGCCTGGCTCAAACGCTTCATGCCGAAATTTTCGTATGAGCTGATGGAACTGGCCTACAGTCTGGTGGCATACCGGCAGCTCGCCCGGGCAGTCGAACAGCACAAGCCCGACTGCCTTTACGAACGTTACAACCTGTTCCTGCCGGCCGGCATCTGGCTCAAGCGCAAATACCGCTTACCGATGCTGCTCGAAATTAATTCACCAATTTTCGAGGAGCGCGCCAAATACGACGGTTTGTCGTTACGCCGCCTGGCACGCTGGTCGCAAGCCTATACCTGGCGTGCTGCCGATTTCGTATTGCCGGTGACCGGCGTTCTCGCGCAGATCGTCGAATCCTATGGCGTAGCGAAAGAGCGCATCGTCGTCATCCCCAATGGCATCAATTCGGAGCGCTTCGGCAGCCCCATCGACGTCACCGAGGCCAAGCGCGCGCTCGGCTTGCAAGACGCGCTGGTGCTGGGATTCACCGGCTTCGTGCGGGACTGGCACGGCCTCGACAAAGTAGTCGACATGATTGCCGGAGATCCGCCCAGGACCGGGCGCCACTTGCTGGTGGTCGGCGACGGCCCGGCGCGCGCCGCACTGGAAAAACAGGCGAAAGACCTCAACATCAGTGAACGCGTCACCTTTACCGGCGTCATCGGCCGCGACGACGTGGCGCGCTATGTGGCGGCCTTCGATATCGCGCTACAACCGGCGGTCGTGGCGTATGCATCGCCGCTGAAGCTGTTCGAATATCTGGCGCTGGGCAAGGCCATCGTCGCCCCGGACCAGCCCAACATCGCCGAAATTCTGACCGACAATTCGAACGCACTGCTATTCGATCCGAAGGATGTCAATGGCCTGTCTGCGGCGCTCGATCAGCTGTGCGCCGACCCGGCCCTGCGCCAGCGCATCGCCGGCAAGGCACGCGACACCATCGGCGAGCAGGGCTTGACCTGGCGCGAGAATGCGCAACGCTCAGTCGATTTGTTCTCACGGCTCATCAAACATGCGTGAGCTGTCCATGTCGGGCGGCGCCGTAAACATGCTGCGATCCTTGTTCCGATTGTCGTCGATCGGTTTTATTTTTTGCATCTAAATACGTACCCGAGACCGTAAAACCATGCTTTTCAATTCCCTGGCTTTCCTGTTCGGGTACGCGCCTATCGTAATCTTCACCTATTTTTTGATAGGAAAAAAATATCCCGGCGCAGCCATTTCATGGCTGGGAATGGCGTCACTGGTGTTTTACGCATGGTGGTATCCGCCCCATACGCTCCTACTGCTTGCGTCGATCGGCATCAACTTCATGATGGCCCTCGCGATTGATCGGATCGGACATTCCAGCGCAAACCGTAGACGGCAGCTGTTCATCCTGTCGCTTGCGTTGAATCTTGCTGTCCTGTGCTATTTCAAATATGCGTTCTTTTTCGGCACCGCATTCGTGTCGGCCATCGGCCTCAATACCAAGATCGCCGCGGTAGCCCTACCCTTGGGCATATCGTTTTTTACCTTTACCCAGATTGCGTATCTTTCGGATGTCTATCAACGCAAGGCGAAAGAAACCAGCTTTTCGAAATACCTTCTCTTCGTGACGTATTTCCCGCATCTGGTTGCCGGGCCGGTGATTCATCATAAAGACGTCATGACCCAGTTTTCGTGTCCCGGTGCGACACGGGTCAACCAAGTCAACGTCACCATCGGTATCGCGATGTTTACCATCGGCTTGTTCAAAAAAGTATTTTTCGCCGATAGCGTCGCAACGTTTTCGGACCCGATCTTTTCGATGGCCGAGGCTGGCGTTGCAGTTGGAATGAGCGGTGGGTGGACCGGGGCATTGGCATATACCCTGCAGCTCTACTATGATTTTTCCGGCTACTCCGATATGGCGATCGGCCTGTCACTGATGCTCAATGTTCGCCTGCCTTTTAATTTTAATTCGCCTTACAAGTCACGCAATATCATTGACTTCTGGAAGCGATGGCATATTTCGCTTTCGACGTTCTTGCGGGATTATCTCTACATTCCGCTCGGCGGCAACCGTTATGGCAACACACGCCGTTACATCAATATCATCATCACCATGCTGTTGGGAGGATTGTGGCATGGCGCCGGATGGAATTTCATTCTGTGGGGCGCCATGCACGGCGCCTACCTGTCGATCAATCATCTGTGGCGTTATCTGGTCGATCGATTCGCCCTGAGGCTACCGAAAGTTCTCGATATCGGCTACTGGCTACTGACGTTTCTCGGCGTTGTGTTCGGCTGGGTACTGTTTCGCTCGACATCGTTCGACAGTGCGCTCCATATGATGGCAGCAATGATCGGACTTCAGGGTGCCGGCAGTTGGGAGATCGCCCAGCAAGCCGCTGCACCGATCAAAATATCGGCCGCTCTGCTGTGGATCGTGCCGTTGTTGGGGCTTGCGCTTTTTGCGCCGAACTCTCAGGAAATCATTACCAGACTGATCGCCAAGCGCGATTACCTGCTTGAATCGTACGTCGACGGCGACGTCGTGGTGTGGGATAAAGTCAACATCGGCTGGGCACTTGCGCTCGGCGCCATCGCGGCAGTGGCGATCATTCACATTTCTCGACCGACGACGTTTTTATATTTTAATTTTTAGCGCCATGAAACCTTATTTACGGCCCATACAGTTCCTGGTCCTCGCAGCCTGCAGTGCGGCGGCGATCGTCGTCGGCATCATTTGTCTGCCACATGATAATTACATCCGGTTTCAACAGCTTGCCAGTGAAAGCGTTCATTACCTGCGCGTCAAATGGATCTACGAGCGAATTCATTTCGATGCCACGCCGATTGAAATTGCCTTTATCGGCACCTCGCATACGCAGAGCGGAATCGATAGCAACAAGACCGAGGAAACCTTACGAGCGAGCGGCGATACATCCCACGTCGTCAATTTTGCGGTTCCGCATTTGGGACGAGATCTCCAGTTTTTGCTCGCTCGGGAATTGCTCGAACACCGAAAGATCAAAACGCTCGTGATCGAGTTACAGCAAATCGAAGCCAGGGCACCGCATCCGGGATTCCAGCGGCTGGCCTCGATACCCGATTTGCTGCACGCGCCGCTGATCGTCAACACCGGCCTGGTCGAAAATTTCGTGCGTCTTCCGTTGCGCCAGCTTGCGCTTTTCGATCGCACCATGCGGCCTGCCCACTTCGGTTTTTCAGAGCATTTTCAGCCCGAAAAATATGAAGGGCAGCATTTTAACGATACCTATTATCTGCATGGCATCGACACACCAAGGACGATGGTCAATGAGCGGAGCTATTTCAAGAAAGAACTAGACAACATACGTATCGATTTTGAGCAAAAACAGAAGCTTGCCAAAAAATTCGATATCGGGTTTCTTGGAGAAAATATCCTCTATAGGTATAACAATACTTACTTGCGTAAAATAATCGAACTGGCACAAAGTCATTCAGTGAACCTGATTTTTCTTTACCTCCCGTATCTTGATGCCCCCGTCATGCCCGCGGAATATAATCGACTTCGGACGTTCGGGACAGTCATTGCATTCGACGACGTTCTTAACAACCCGAAACTCTGGCAGAACGCCGATCATCTTAACTACTATGGTGCACAGGCTCTCTCCACCGTAATCGCGCCTAAGATAATTCCGGCAAAGAGATAGCGAATGCCATCCTCTGCCTCTACATTTTGTACATCGAGTATTTTGAAATCGAAAATGTTGCATTGGAGACCGTGTTGCTGAATCCCTCTTCTACCCACCCCTTGGTATCGGTCATCATTCCGGTTCGCAATGCTAAGAATTTTATTCAGGAAGCGATCGATAGTGTCCTTAACCAGGATTATCCATCGATCGAAATAATGGTCATCGATGATGGATCGGACGATTTCGATTACCAGACGCTCCCACTTCAGGACGAGCGCATCTGCGTGACGCGCCTTGAAGGTTGCGGTGTTTCGCACGCTCGCAATACCGGCATGCGCTTGGCGCGCGGCGATTACCTGGCATTTCTCGATGCCGACGACGTCTGGTTCCCAGGCAAGCTCAAGGCGCAGATTCGCTATCTCGAAAGTGCGCCGCATGTCGGCATCGTATTCGGCCAGTTCATTGCCTGGACGTGTGACGAGTCGGGCCGGTTTGTACCGGCTGCGCAGCTTGCCACCGATTGTTCGCAACTCTCGGCGTCTGATCCGGCACGGTCGGGATGGCTTTATGCAAAGCTCTTGCTCGGCCTGCTGGTGGGCATGAATACGGCGGTGGTGCGGCGCGAGATATACCAGCAAATCGGCGGCTTCGACGAGTCGATGCGCATTGGCGAAGACTATGATTTTTGGCTACGGGCATCGCATATCGCGGAAATGCATTCACTGGCCGGACCGGTTGCCTTGTACCGTATCCATACGGCGAGCGCCATGCATCGGCTCGACCGCGACAATCATCTGGCGGCGCTCCTGGAAAGCGCACATGACCGCTGGGGCTTGTCGAGCGCCCAGGGTACGGGCATCTCGCGCCAGGCATTCCGGTCGCGGCTGGCGCGCACCCATTTCAGTCATGGTTACTCTCATTTCTGGCGTGGCGACCCGCACGTGGCGATGCGCGCGTTCGGCAAGGCGCTGGCAGGTGGGGAACGGCCGTTACGCTCTTTTTCGTATTGCCTGCTGTCGGGACTGAAATCGTCGGCGTCGCTGCTGCGCCCGCAAGTCACACGGACGCCGGACACACCGCGCCTGCCGCAACCAGCCCGCGAAGCAACGACAGCGGCACTGAAGCCATTTCAGGTGCGCCCAGCGCGCGCGACACCGGCGTCGACTGATTCCGATACGCCGCTTTGGGCGCGCATGCTGTCGGCGACGCTAACCGGCGGCACTGAACGACCCTTGACGATTTTTACTTTTCACAAGGTGCCGGAAGATACGGACATGCAGGTCACGAAAGAGTTGACCGTGCACGAGTTCCACAAGCTGATTACGATCATCCAGAACAATTTCCGCATTCTGCCTTTGCAGGAAGGCATTGCGCGCCTGCCGCGCAATGACCTGCCGCGCTTTTCCGCGGCCATCACGTTCGATGATGGCTATCCGAACTGGCTGACCGGCGTAGTGCCGATCCTCGAGCGCGATGCAATCCCGGCGACGTTTTTCATATCGACCTGCCAGCTCGAGGGCAATGCGCTTTGGTTCGAGCGTCTGTACAAAGTACTCGACCTGACGGGCGACGATAACAGCACGCTGGTGCCGGCGTTTTTGGCGCATGGGTTCGTGCCGGACGAGATTGCCGCGATGCGGCGCGACGATGTGCTCAGGATGGTCAAGTATTTACCGGTGGCCCAGCGCGACAGCCTGATCGGCGCCTGCGAAGACGCGCTCGGGCTACACAACGACATCCGCATGTTCAACGCCGCCGACCTCGCAAATCTGCATTCGCGAGGCTTCGATATCGGTGCGCATACGGTTAATCATCCCATCCTGGCCTGCTGCACCGATACCGAGGCACGCGCCGAGATCATGCGTTCCAAGGAAATATTGCAGGACATTCTGCGCGAGCCTGTCACGCTGTTTTCGTATCCGAATGGCGTGCCGGGTCGGGATATCAAGCCGAGCCACATCCGCATGGTGCAGCAAGCAGGATTTCAAGGTGCGGTGACCACAGCGCTCGGCACGGCTTCACCGCGCACGCCGATATTCCAGCTACCGCGTTTCGACCCGTGGGCAAGAACGCCGCGGCGCCTGCTGGTCCAGTATCTGATGACATTGAAAAGACCGTTTCCGATTATTAGCGAACAGGGCAGTGCTTCGTAATACACGTGATACGAACAGCTGCATCGGGTCGAATTAGGGAGTCCGGCGGCGCGCCTTCGCTAACCTATTTTTTGAGTCGCCACTTCACGCTATGAAAGCCGCGTGAAGCGTAACTCATCAGCGAATTGTCGTGCCATACGCCACGGAAGAATTGATGCTCCTCGTTGGCCAGCACCCTCTTGCTCGGTGTATCGCCTTCACCGCAATCGACCAAATGGATCGACGCTTCCCGGCTCGATTCGATCATCTGATGAAGCAGTAGTCGCCCCGGCGCATATTTGGCAAATTCCTGGTTATATACCGGGAACCAGTACTGTAAGACGCCATTGCCGACGATGCCAAAATGACTAGCAACCCACTGGCCGTCAGCCGTCAAGTTTGAGAGCATGCCGCGGCAACTGGCGGATCGACTATCACTCAACTTGTAAAGAAGCGCACGTGTCCACGCATGACCCAGTGAATCCGGCACATTGGTCCTTTCGTACTGCGCCCGTTTTTGACCAATCAGGTTATCGATCACACTTTTTCTTTGGTCCTCAACATCGAGGATGAATTCTGTTGGTCCTCTTTCCGCCGTAAGCAGCTTTGCGCAACGCTCGCTATCTTTGCGATATTTCTGTTTTAATTTGAGCACAGCTTCCAGGGGACATCCTGCATCGGGTGGCAGGCGAATGCGCAATCCTGTGCGTGGTTGCTCACCGCGCAAACCATATCCTAGCTGAGGTTCATCCAAGTGGGAAAAACCTAGATAGCGAATATTTGCGTGATGTAGAAGCTGCTTTGACGAAATCCTTAAATCCGCTGCGCCGATCAAGCCGAAATAGTCGGTCATCCCAGCACCAACCGGTTCAGCGACACCACTCCATGCGGCGGTCCGGCTGCCAAATTGATACGGCAAAAATCCGCAAATTTCGCCATTTCTGGACAGAATACAAATCCTGACATCGACTCCGCATTCGGCTACCGCATGGGCATAATGAAAACTCAAGAATGGCGAAAACAAATGAGGAACGGTTGCGCAGAGTGTTTCCCAAATACTAATTTCAACCGCACTAAGCGTGGCCGGCGTGGCAATACGCGCCGAAAATCCGGCATTATCCATTTTTAACTTATCCGATCAGCGCAAGTGTACTGTTGGTCGCAGGAACAGCCACGTGGCAAGCAATGCCGGCTGAAACTCACCTTCTTCGTTTGTGATCCACCGCTCGGAAATGACGTTGAAAAGACCGTTTCCGATTATTACCGAACAGGGCAGTGCTTCGTAATGCTAGCGATAAGAAGCAGCTTCATTGCTTCGATTAAATCGAGTCCAGCGACGAGCCTTAATTGTCTTATTTTTTGAGTCGCCACTTCACGCTATGAAAGCCGCGTGAAGCGTAACTCATGAAGGAATCGTCATGCCATACGCCCCGTAGAAACTGATGCTCTTCGTTGGCCAGCACCCTTTTGCTCGGTGTATCACCTTCACCACGATCGACCAGATGGATCGAGGCTTCCCGGCTCGATTCGATCACCTGATGAATAAGTAGTCGCCCCGGGGCATATTTGGCAAATTCCTGGTTATATACCGGGAACCAGTACTGCAAGACGCCATTGCCGACGATGCCAAAATGACTAGCAACCCACTGGCCATCCGCCGTCAAGGTTGAGAGCATGCCGCGGCAACTGGCAGATCGACTATTACTCAACTTGTGAAGAAGCGCACGTGTCCACGCATGACCGAGTGAATCCGGCACATTGGTCCTTTCGTACTGCGCACGTTTTTGACGAATCAGGTTATCGATCCCGCTTTTTCTTTGGTCCTGAACATCGAGGATGAATTCTGTTGGTCCTATTTCCGACGCAAGCAGCTTCGCGCAACGCTCGCTATTTTTGCGATATTTTTGTTTTAATTTGAGCACAGCTTCTAGAGGACATACGGCATCTGGTGATAGGCGAATGCGCAATCCTGTGCGTGGCTGCTCACCGCGCAACCCATAACCTAGCTGAGGTTCATCCAAGTGGGAAAAACCGAGATAGCGAATATTTGCGTGATGTAGAAGCTGCTTTGACGAAATCCTTAAATCCGCTGCGCCGATCAAGCCGAAATAGTCGGTCATTCCAGCGCCAACCGGTTCTGCTACACCGCTCCATACGGCGATCCTGCTGCCAAATTGGTACGGCAGAAATCCGCAAATTTCGCCATTTTTGGACAGAATACAAACCCTGACATCGACTCCGCATTCGGCTACCGCATGGGCATAATGAAAACTCAAGAATGGCGAAAACAGATGAGGAACGGTCGCGCAGAGTGTTTCCCAAACACTAATTTCAACGGCACTCAGCGTGGCCGGCGTGGCAATACGCGCCGAAAAACCGGCATTATCCATTTTTAATTTATCCGATCAGTGCAGGTTTACTGTTGGTCGCAGGAACAGCCATGTGGCAAGCAGTGCCGGCTGAAACTCACCTTCTTTGTTTGTGATCCACCGCTCGGAAATGTGAATGCGACCGACAGGAGAATAGGTGCCGGTCTTGTCGTCAAGCGTATTCAAATGCGCATCGCTGCTGAAGAGATATTTGTACCCGACCGATCTACAGTGCGCGATCACGGAATCGGAATAAGCGCCATGCGGAAAGGACATGGATTCAATCTTCGGCTTATTCAAATACGCTGAGATTGACGCCTGCGCGCTGATCATTTCGTTTTGGATATCCATAACGCTGGTCAGCGGTTGATGGCTCATTCCATGTCCGCCGATGGTATGGATTGAAGCGTCAAGCTTAACCAGTTGTTCGCAATCAAGCATCGCAGCATTGTTGCCGTAAGCTGCACCCAGCGAACCGGTAACTGACTCCAAGGTGAGGCGGTCGGACTCGGACAATCTGCTGATGATTGCCCGGATGCTTTTTTCATTCATTTGGGTCGGCGGAACTTCCGGTAATATGACACCGAAGGGCTTTAACGCCTGCCTTAATTGCGCGTAGCCTTCAGCATGGGTAGAAAGCAACGCATAAATGGCTTCTTCCCAAAATGGCGTCGATCGGTCGATCGCACTACCAACTACGAATACCAGGGACGGGATCGAATAGGCGTCGAGAATAGGTTGCGCGTATTCGGCCGTATCACCCCAACCGTCATCGAATGTGACCAGGAGACTTCGCCTTGGAAGATGCCCTTCTCCGCGCAACGCAGCAAAGACCTGTTCGGGACTGACAACATTGTAGTGGCTGCGGAAAAATTGAAGGCAACGCGCGAATGAATTCGGCGTCATGGTCCATTCCGGATCTGCGCCTAAATAACGTAAATCGTCGACCGGCAGAATCCTGTGAAACATTGCAACCGTTAGTTGCCCGCGGTTGCGAAAGCGATGGTAAGCACCCAACATGCCTGACCGATAAGCAATCACCTTGACCATCGCATTGGCATGGCCACTTGCACTATTTTCTTGTGTGTGCGCCTGGGCAGCGAAGCGCCACATTTGTAGAACCGAAATCATTTGTTCTGCCAATGGATGCCGGGTCAGCGCCATGCTGCCAATCCAACCGACCGCTGCACCGAGAATCCCAATGCAAAGCGGCAACCATGGACGCGACGGATCGCCAGTCCAGAATACCTT
>JACMQD010000378.1 GCA_014377155.1 Herminiimonas sp. | reverse complement strand
TCGTCGATGACGATGCCGAACTGTACCCCGCCGTTGTAGCTCAGGATTGAAACACCGACCCCGATCTCGCCCGATTGCGGCACCCAGAACATGATCTGGTCGAGTTGACTACCAGCCAGATAAAGCGGCGTCTGCGGACCCGGGACGTTGCTCATCACCGCTGTGGCTTTTTTCGAGAAATACGTCTGAATCTCGCCCTGAACCTGCTTCGGCGTCGCCCCCAGCACGCCTAGCACCGCCATCGCCACGAGTGCCTGATAACCTCCCTTGAGTTCATCCATGCGCCGCCGGACTTCATGCAACCGCGCCATCGGGTCTTCGATTCCGACCGGCAGCACCAGCGGCACCAGTCCGAACGCATTGCCGAGCTTTTGCACGCGACTCGATTTGCGCAGATTGACCGGCACCATGGCGCGCACATCGCTGTCGAACGGTACGTGGTCGCCCTTGGCACGCAAGTACGACCCGATCGCGCCGGCCACACTCGACATCAGCACATCATTGATCGAGCTACCGAGTGCCTGCCCTACCGCCTTGATCTCCGACAGCGGCAGAGGCTCGCTCCAAGCCACATGCTTGACGCCGCCGGGCTTGCCCTTGAGGCGCGTCTTCGAATCGTCGGCCATGGTCATCAGCTTGACAGCATCGTGCGTCAATTGCGTCGTCATGTGCCCCATGTCCATGATCTTCGCGGCCAGCTTGTTCGATTCGGCCAGCATCCACAAGTATTTTGTCGCCATCGTGGTGGACACATTGATCGCCGAAATGGTGGTGCGGGTAATCGGGTTGAGCAATTGCAGCCACGGGTTGTCATCTGCCTGCTCGACCGTTTGCGGTACGGCCGGAACCGCTTCTGCAACCGGCGTGTCATCGAACATCGACAGCAATACCCCAACCAGCGCAATGCCGTCGGCGATGCAGTGATGGATACGAATGATCACCGCTTGTCGCGTCCGGCCATCGGCGCCGATGCAGTTGTCGACCAGGTGCATCTGCCACAGCGGGCGCGAGGCATCCAGCGGCGTGGCAGACAGATCGCTGACCAACTGCTCCAGCTCGCCCTTGTTATTGCCCAGGTCGGACTGGAGGCGCAGATGCACGATGTGCTGGTCGAGATCGACCGCCTGCTCCTGCCACCAGGCGCCTGCCAGATCCTGCACCACGCGGCTGCGAAAGCGCCGGTAGGTGAGGAAGCGGGACGCCATGACCTGCCGGAACCGGGTGCCGTCGAGCGGCTGGTCGAACATCAGCACACTGACGATCATCATCAGATTAGCGCTGGAATCCATGCGTAGCCAGGCGGTGTCGACGGTCGACATTTTTTCGCGGCGCAACGCCGGAAAGGCTTGAACCTGCATGGAGTGTCTCCTCTAGACGTTTGCTTTTATCGGGGTTTTTTGTATGCTATGTTTTGCGTGATTGCGCATCACGAAACAATTTTAGCGACACTATCACACCCTTAACGTTTGATCTACCCGGAGAGCACCATGACATTGCAGGCCCAATTCGATCAGGCACTGGCCGATTCCAAGAATTTGCCGGAACGCCCCGACAACATGACACTGCTGAAAATCTATGCGCTGTTCAAGCAGGCCAGCACCGGCGACGCCGAAGGCAAGCGCCCGGGCTTTACCGACATGGTAGGACGTGCCAAATGGGATGCGTGGGATGCGATGAAGGGAACGTCCAAAGACGACGCCATGCAGCAGTATGTAGATCTGATCGCGGACTTGAAGGACTGATTAGACGACCTTCTCTAGTGGGCAAAAAAACCACAATCCCGCGCCGGTTGGGCGGGAGCGTGAAGCCCAAGGCGCTCACGCCTTGCCGCTGAAAACCTTCGTCATGTTCTTGGCGACCTGTTCTTCGATTTTGGCAGCGAACGCCTTGAGCAAGAAACCCAGCGTAATGTCGAGCTGTGCCTGCTTGTGCAGCAAGGTCAGCGTACCGTTCACGCCACTGCGCTTGAATGTCAGGATATCGCCCTCCCAGGCAGTGACCATATCGAATTGCTCGGCCATCTCGTCGGCGACCTTTTGTGCTGCGGCCTTGGCTTTCTTCGGTGTCAGCTTGTGGTCTTGCGTGATGCTGATGTCGGCCATGCGTTCATCCTTTTGATTTGACGTTCGGGTTTAGCAGATCGCGCGGCTGTGTACCGCTCAACGCAGCAATTAGGTTGTCGGCTGCACGGTTCGCCATGGCACGCCGAGTGTGCTCGGACGCACTGGCAATATGCGGCGTCAGCACCACGTTCGACAGCGCCAGGAATCCCGGATGCAGGGCTGGTTCGTTTTCAAACACGTCGAGTCCCGCCGCCGCAATCCGATTCTCGCGCAATGCGGCGATCAATGCAACATCGTCGACGATGCCGCCGCGTGCCAGATTGACCAGCGTGGCGGTCGGTTTCATCATGGCCAGCTCTGCGGCGCCGATGGTGTGGTGCGCTGCCGCCGAGTACGGCAACACCAGCATGACGTGATCGGCGCTACGCAGCAATTCTTCCTTGCCGACCAGACGGGCCTGGTTCGCGCGCTGCTCCAGGTCCGGCTGCAGTCGTGAACGGTTATGGTAAATCACCTGCATGTCGAAGCCCATCGAGCGGCGCGCGATAGCCTGTCCGATGCGGCCCATGCCGATAATGCCCAAAGTCGAGCCATGCAGGTCCGCGCCCAGAAAGCTGTCATAACGCCATTTGTCCCAGTGACCAGCGCGCAGCCAGTGTTCCGATTCGGTGATGCGGCGCGCCGCCGCCATCAGCAGCGCCCAGCCAAAATCGGCAGTGGTCTCGTTGAGCACATCGGGCGTGTTGGTGACCATCACGCCGGCTGCGGTGGCGGCATCGACGTCGATGTTGTTGTAGCCGACCGCCATGTTACACACCGCTTTCAGGCTTCGAGCGGCAGCGACCAGGGCCGCATCGATACGCTCGCTGCCGGTGGCGATGACGCCGTGCTTGTCCTGTAGCCGCGACGCCAGTTCGTCAGTTGAGAACACCTGATCCTGCTGATTCGCTTCAACCTCGAAGTGTTGTTCCAGCCGTTCGATGACATCCGGGAAGATGGCGCGGGCAATCAGTATTTTGGGTCGCATGGGGTTCGGTGGTTGAATTGTTCGGTTGACAGACAGCGCTACGAAGCGCGCACGCTCGGGTCAGTGTGCCGGCGCCGGTAACCACCTGCCAAGTGGTCAGGCGCCGCGTACGATGATGACGTGCACCCGGTACGGGCCGTGTGCGCCCAGCACAATCGTCTGCTCGATATCACCCGTGCGCGACGGGCCGGAAATGAAATTAGTCGCGCGCGGCAGTTCACCCCGCTCGGCGCGCGCCAGGACAAAAGCATCTTCCATGGCGCCGACGATGCGCGATTCGAGCACGATCGCAATATGGGTTTCCGGTAGCAGGCTGGCCGAGGCATACGTATCGGCGCCGGACAGCATCATCAGGGTACCGGTCTCGGCCACAGCGCAAAAACTGCCGGTAATACCGACCAGGTCCTCATTGCGCGGCGGCCGAAATTCGACTTGCAAACCGGCTTCAGCCCACGGCAGGCCGGTCAGGGTTTTCCAGGCAATCGCCTGTTTTGCGACGCCGATCTGCTCCAGATATCGCGCTACTGCAGTCGGCACCTCGGCCATCGACGCGACTTCGGCGACCGTGTCGGACATGCGCACCGCCTGTTCACAAAAGCGCTGGAGTAAGTCGGCGCCGATATCGGGTCGCGGACCTTGAGAGCCGCTGCCCAGATAATGCTGCACGGCGTCGAGTTCGGCCTGGGTGGGCTGGGGCGTGGCATTGCGCGCCGTGCGGATACGCTTGAGTATGGCCTGGCGGGCGGCGGAAGTATCCATGGTGACCTCGTTATCTGATGGTTGAGTTTAGCTGATTTCGACGGCGGCGCGAGCTACGCGACGGGTGATATAAATTGAAAGCCCCGCCGCAAATTTTTCAAGCAGGCAAACGCATGGTGTGCGCATGGTGTGCAGCACCGGTTTTTTTGCCGCCCTTACGGCATTCAACACCCTGATTTTCGATCGCGCACGCCAAGTTGCCTAGGTAGACAGGTCAGTGCGCCTGCCGGTAGCGCAAGGGTGTCGAATTTACTTATGCGTATTCGATCTAAGACTCGGTTTGTTCCAAAGTGTGATTTGCCTTAAAATACAGGGCTTTGCAGCTGGGGAATTTGCATCAGCCCATGGCAGGAGGCCGAGGCGTTTTACGCGATGCGCGTATAGTGCGGCCAGCGAACCCCGGCAACGCCTCGAAATAATTTATCACACTAGATTGGATTGTCATGACCCACGTTGTTACCGAATCCTGCATCCGCTGCCGCTATACCGACTGCGTTGATGTGTGCCCGGTAGATTGCTTTCGCGAGGGACCCAATTTCCTTACGATCGATCCCGACGAGTGCATCGACTGTGCGGTTTGTGTCGCCGAATGTCCGGTCAATGCGATTTTTGCCGAAGAAGACGTG
>JACMQD010000377.1 GCA_014377155.1 Herminiimonas sp. | reverse complement strand
GCCATGAACCAGAAAACTGTCCACGCCAATCCCAGCAAGAACCGTACGCCGCGTCACCGGGCGCGTGAATTTGCGCTGCAGGGGTTGTACCAGTGGCTATTGAATAATGAAAATCCGGGCGCTATCGATGCGCATATTCGCGAGGCCCATGGTTTCGACAAAGCCGATGCCGAGCATTTCAACGCGCTGCTGTACGGCGCGATCCGCGACAGTGCCGCATTGCGCGCCGAAATCACGCCGCTGATCGACCGTCCGATTGCGTTGCTGTCGCCCGTCGAACATGCCGCGCTGCTGATCGGTGCTTATGAACTTAAGAATCACATCGAAATCCCATACAAGGTCGTCATCAACGAAGCGGTCGAACTGACCAAGTCCTTCGGTGGCAACGACGGCCACAAGTATGTTAACGGCGTGCTCGACAAGCTGGCCCTGAAATCACGCGAAACGGAAGTCCTGGCCGCACGGCGCTGACGCTTTCGAGGCGACCCGCGCAGTCGCCGGTTTCGTTGATGCCTGGACGACCGGCGGGACCGATTGCGGTGTCACCGGTTATCGCCCACCTACCTGTCGCATTGCGAATTTCCCCCCCCCCCTACAATCCTGAGCCATGAACCTGTCGAATCTCGCCTCCCGCCTGGACAATATCGCGCCTTTTCATGTAATGGAACTGGCAAAAATGGCCGCCGAACTGGAAGCACAGGGGCGCCACCTGATCCACATGAGCATCGGCGAACCGGATTTCACCGCGGCGCAGCCTGTGGTGGATGCGGCAGCACGCGCGATGGCGGACGGCAAGCTGCAATACACGTCGGCGCTCGGCATCCCTGCGCTGCGGCAGGCGATCGCCACGCATTATCACACCGTCTACAGACTCGACATTGCCCCTTCGCGGATCATCGTCACGGCCGGCGCCTCGGCGGCCTTACTACTGGCGTGTGCCGCGCTGGTCGAAAAAGACGCGGAAGTCTTGATGCCCGATCCTTCTTATCCCTGCAACCGGCATTTTGTGGCAGCGTTCGAAGGCCGCGCCAGCATGATCCCCAGCGGACCGGCCGAGCGGTTTCAGTTGTCAGAAGAGATGGTGCGTGACAACTGGACCGACGCCACACGTGGTGTGTTGCTGGCGTCCCCGTCGAATCCGACCGGAACCTCCATCGAACATGACGAGTTGCGCCGGATCGCCGATTTTGTCGCTGTAAGAGGCGGCTTCACCATCGTTGATGAAATTTATCAAGGACTGACATATGACGCTGCGCCGTTCTCGGCTTTATCGCTGGGCAACGATATCGTCGTCATCAATAGTTTTTCGAAATACTTCAACATGACCGGATGGCGGCTGGGCTGGATGGTGGTACCCGATGCACTGGTGCCGGCAGTCGAAAAGCTGGCGCAGAATTTGTTCATTTGTGCGTCGAGCATCGCGCAGCATGCGGCGCTCGCTTGCTTTACACCCGAGTCGATCGCAATCTACGAGCAGCGCAAGGCAGAATTCAAGCGACGCCGCGATTACATCGTGCCGGCCTTGCGCGAGCTCGGGTTTGCCGTGCCGGTGACGCCGGATGGTGCGTTCTATGTTTATGCGGACTGCTCGGCGCTGTCGGACGACGCCGATCGACTCACAATCGATATCCTCAATGAAGCCGGTGTCGTGATCGTGCCCGGCCTTGATTTCGGGCCGGCTACGGCGCACCGTTATGTGCGCATTTCGTATGCAACCTCGATGGACAACTTGCAGGAAGCGGTGGCACGCCTGCGGCGGTTTTTCGAAGGCAGGGCGCGGCCGGTACGTTGACCGAAGAGCCCGGCGTCAATCGTCGGTAATTCGCAAAAAATGATTGAGAATGTGGAAGTGATCGTCGAAGAACTGGTCTTCCATCGATGCCAGCTGCGCAATCGGAATCCACGCGGCCAACGCCGCATCGTCCGCGGCTTCGACCGCCGGCAGGTGCTCGGTCTTCAGGTCGAACAGGTGCGCATGGGTGATCGTGCGACCGCGCTGGCTGCGGTCCGGATGATCGAATACTTTCGACTCGACGAAGGCGTCTGACAGCGACGACATCAGCACGGCAATCCTGGTTTCTTCGATCAGCTCGCGCATCGCGCCCTGAATCAGCCGTTCGCGCTGGTCGAGGAAGCCGCCGGGCAGCGCCCACAGACCCTTGCCCGGAAAATCGCCGCGCTTGATGAGCAGCACATGATGCGCGGTCTTGACGACCGCATCGACCGTCGAGAAGATCGGTGGAAAAGGGGCGCTGCTCCATGACGCCTTGTAGCCCGCCACCTTCGCATGTTCCCAGGACAGCACCGTGAAGGGTTTGAGCATCGACCAACCTTTCAGATACTGCCGTACCGCCACCGGCACAAGGCCGGCAATGACATCGAGCGATACGGAGATATCCTCGGCCTCGAACAAGATACGGCGAATGCGCGTGGAATCGAGGTCGTGCATATTTTCCGCTTCGATCAGATCCCATTGCGGAAAGTGCTTCAGATAATAGCTCGATGAATCCTTGAGATGCCCGACCAGCGCGGTGCGCCGCGGACCGCCTGCGCGCGCCTCGACTTTTTCACGCACGGCTGCGGCCCAGCGGGTATCTTCATAGTAATCGCGGATGGCGACAAAGGATACCCGCTCCCGATCGCTGGCCGAAAGGGTGCCGGCGATCATCGCGGCGCGGTCTTCCGACGTGAACGGATTCTTCGCACTGTGCGCGTGAAACGAGGAGCCGAGCACGACTATTACTTGTGGCGCATTGGCCAGGGCAATTTCCAGCAATCCGGCGTGGCCATTGTGAAACGGCTGGAAGCGCCCGATCAAGACGGCGAGTTCGAACGGGGCAGGGCTGGTCATGGGCGGAGTTCTCATTGTGCGGGTCCGGTAGCGGGAAAATTAAATACCTGCCGCAAATAGGTCAGGAAAGTGTCATCGGTACAGAGCGTCTTGCCCGGAGAATCCGATAGCTTGGCAACCGGCTGGCCATTGCAGCGCATCAGTTTCATGACGATGTTGAGCGGCGCCACGCCAGTGTCATTGGTCAGGTTGGTACCGATGCCGAAACCGGTCATCGTGCGGTCGGCAAAATGACGGTACAGGGTAAACGCTGTCGGCAAATCCAGCCCATCCGAAAATACCAGGCGTTTGGTCTGG
>JACMQD010000376.1 GCA_014377155.1 Herminiimonas sp. | reverse complement strand
GCTGCTGATCCATGGCATGGCGGACGACAATGTCCTGTTCACCAACTCGACCCGGCTGATCGACACGCTGGTCAATCGCAACATCCGCTTTGACCTGATGACCTATCCGGGCGCCAAGCACGGCATCTCCGGCCCGGCTCCGCAGCGCCATGTGTTCGGCACGATCGAGGCATTCTTCCGCAAGAACATCGGCACACCTTCGCCTTGATGTGGACCGGGCGCAATGCCCGGTTCGTTCCGCCTGCCGAAATTTGCCCCGAGGTCGCGGAGCATGTCCGCGGCGCGGCGACGCATGAAATTTCCGCGCGCGTCGCGTAATTTTGCGGAACCTCGTACTGCATTTCGTGACCTTATGTCTACCTACCGACCAGACAGAAAGGAAGCGTCATGCCTCCCGGCACACTTGACCCTGACAACTTGCCGGAGAACGATCGCCGGCTCGGCACCGGCCATGGCACCGACGCGCTCGGGCCGAGCGATATTTCCGACACGGGAAGTGACGTTCAAGGCGGCTATCGGGCAATCGACGAAGCCGAACTGGGCCTCGACCGCGGCACCAATGAAGATTCGGACACGCACACATTGCCGGCCGGTTATGCCAGCGGCGACGCACCCGGTACCGGCGATGATTCGACTGCCGTGCGACTCGACGATGTCGAACTCGGGGGCGATATCGGGTTCGACCGGATCGACTTGATCGTGCCCGAGGATCTCGCTTCTCCGGACAACAATGCGGATTTCGATGCGGCAAAGTCCGGACAACCGCACGAAGATGCGCATCGCAGCAACCGGGGCAATCAATATCGCAATCCCGCCTCCTGAGATCGATTATAAGTATCTAATCTGCAACAAACCAACCATCCTGACAAATATGCTTTTCAGCAATATGTTATCTTTTACGCATACCCTACCGGAGGCGCTGTGCCAGACCTGATTTGCAAGCATTGTTGTTCAGCCGTCGCCATCCCGGCCGGCTATCAGCTTGTTGCCGTTGCGCCGCCCCCTCCTGAGCCACCTTCTGAAGAACTGAGTTTCGAGCAGCAACAGGAAGCGTTGTTTCGCATCCTGACCTCGTATCAGGAATCCGATTGATCCGCCGTTGTTCACTGCGACTGGGTGTGGTCGATTCGCCCGTAAATTAACATTGGTTTTCACACGGAATCTGCGCAAAACCAACATCAATGTTATTCTGCGGCAACATTATCAAACGGGGTTACCACGTGGTCGATACCATTACTGTTCATGACGATGCAGACATCCGCGTCGCCGGAATCGTGGCGCCCGCGCCGCACGAATGGGTGCGGGAACAGCATTTCGGCATGAGCTTCGATGAACAACAGGAAGTCATCTTCAACACGCTCAAGGCGTTCCAGGAACCGGACTGAGCCGGGCGAAGCTGGCGCCGCTCAACGCCAGCGTCGCACACCCCAGAATCCGAAGCCGATCGACACCGGCGGCCCCACGTACACAAGTGCTGGCTGCACGTACACCGGCTGCGCCGGATAGTAACCACCCTGACCGTAATACGACGGCGGCGGTCCGTAGACGGCGCACCCACCGAGGAATGCGGATCCTATTGCGAGGACGGCGACGGTCTTGACGATCGATTTCATGGCTGTTCCTTTACACACATTCCGATCTTAAAAACATTCGAAGCGCGCGACCTATTTTTTTATGTTTGATTACAGCCAAACTGCGCACTGATACATGCGTCTGAGTACGCTGCAGACTATTCGCGGCGCACACCGAACGACACCCGGCGGAACTTCACGCGCCGCTGTTCTTCATCGAACAAGGCCAGCGAAGGCTTGATGACGTCGCTGCGGTTGACGATGCCGATCAGTCATGCCCGCGGCAAGCCCGGCAACGACACACGCCAATCGCCTCGCAGCGGCTCACCAGCGCCACCACCCCATGCGGTTTGGCTTGCAGGCGCACGGCCAGTCAAAACTGAAGGTTGAAGCGACTCAGGCGTTCAAAGCGCTTGCCAGCTGGACCACATTCCGGCCCGCCCCTTTGGCCTGGTACAAGGCGGCATCTGCCCGCGCGATGATTGCCTCAGAATCGGTATCCCGCCCGTCAAAGACGGCCACGCCGATACTGGTCGTGATCAGCAGCGTCGTGTCGCCGATGCGCATCGGGTCTCTGACCGCAGCGAGGATTTTTTCGGCGACCAGAGCAAATTCATCGGGGGATCTGACAGGGCCGACGATGATCATGAATTCATCACCGGCGAGGCGGGCGACGAAATCGGTCTTGCGCACGCTGCTCCTGACGCGATTGCCAAACTGCTGAAGCGCGTCGTCCCCGGCCGCGTGACCCAGCCGGTCATTGATGTCCTTGAACTTGTCTATATCCAGGAACATCAGCGCCATCGGATGCGGACTTCTCCCGCATTGGGCGACTGCCTCGGCCATGCGCTCTTCGAATTGCCGGCGATTCGGCAAATCGGTCAGCGAATCGACCCGCGCCAGGACCGCCAGTTCCTGCTCGATTTTCTTCAGGTCCGTCACGTCGGTACTGATGGTGTAGAGGCCATCGACACGGCCGTCGGCCAGCTTGTGCGGGACATAGACCGTCTGCAGGATGCGTTTGATGCCAATGGTATCGGTGTTCATTTCGAAACGCACGGTCTCGCCGCCAAACGCCCGCTCGAAGTACGGCAGCCGCTCGCGGTACGCCTGCTCGCCGACGAGCTCTTGAATCGACATGCCGATCAGCGCGCCGGGGGCGACCCCGAGCCAGTCCTCGAAGGTCGCATTCCCGAACCGGAACCGGTGCGACGTATCGACATATGCAATCAGGGCCGGAATGTTGTCGGTAAGAAGGCGCAGCCGCGCTTCGCTCTCTGCGCGCTGCAGTTCGTCGCGGCGGCGTTCGGTAATATCGAATGTCAGCGCATAAAAGCCGCTGATCTCACCCTGCCGATTAAATTCCGGAATGTAATTCGCCTGAAAATGACGTACGCCTTCCCGCGTTGTAACGACGCCCTCGAACGCGACCTCCTGACCGGCGAGACAGGCTTTGATGTGGGGCGAAAGCGTTGCGTAAAAAGCCTCGCCGCAAATCGTCCGCATGGTGCGGCCGATCAGCGCCTCGGGCGCTATGCCGAACACCCGTTCGACATTGGAATTGACGAATGTGTAGCGTTCGTCCAGATCGACATGCGTGATCAGCGCCGGCAGATTATCGGTAATCGCCTGCAGCCGCTGTTCGCTGCGTTCGCGCTGGCGTTCGGCTTCCTTCCTGTCGCTGATGTCGCGGATGAAGGCATTGGAGATGAATGCCGTGCCATCGTGAAAGCCGGTCGTCGATACTTCGATCGGAATCCGGGTGCCGTCGCGACGCATCGCCACGATCTCGCGCTGGGTGTTGATGGTCGGACTGTGGCCGGTGCGCTTGAACTCGGCCATGTCGGCAACATGCGCCGCGGTCTCTTCGGGCGGCACGATCAGGTCCGACAGCAGCTGGCCTGTCGCTTCCTCTGCCGGCCAATGAAAGAGGGCTTCCGCACGGGCGTTCCAGTCGGTCACCCGGCCATCGCTGTCCATGGCAATGAATGCATCGTTGGAGCCGGCCAGGATCGCCTGGTTACGCGTTTGTTCATACACCAGTCGCGCCAGCAGCGGCCGGATCTGCAGCCGGGCAATCAAGGCGCCGAGCCCCACCAGCACCACGATCACGGCAATCAGCTGCAGGACGTAAGTACGGATCGATGCGTAGAGGCTGTCGGCATCGACTTTCAGCACCAGTCCAAGGCCAAAATTGCGGATCGGCGTATAGGCGATCACGGAAGGCACGCCGCGCAGATCCTTGATGCGCGAGACCTTTGCGACATTCAGTTCGGTCGGCATGAACGGCAGGTTGACCGTGCCGTCTGCCTTGTAAAGTGGAATCGTGCGTGGCTTCGGGTAGAAACGGCTCGGCGCGCAGAGGACGTGCGTCGCCGTGCGGCCGCAGATCAGCACTTCAGTCGAGGCGCTGCTCTTTTCGATTTCCGTGATCTGGTTCTGGAAACCGGTCAGCGCCTGCTCCATCACGATCTTGCCGACGAAGCGGTCATCGATGACGACCATGTTTTCCGTATGCAGATAAAAGCCGTCGCGCCAGAGCAGCGTGGCAACCTGCTCGCTCGGATTCAAAGGCATGCGCATGGTGCCGTCCGCTGCCAGCGCTTGCCCGGCCTCGGAAATGGTCAGGCCATTCGCGTCCAGGAATCGGATATTGCGCACACCGGTCGGCAGCAAACTCTCGCCGACTTCGCGCAGCAGTGCACGCGCTTGTGCATCTGCCGGGTTGCGCGCAAGGATTGTGTAGGAGTGAATTACGCTCGGACTGTGCTGGGCGGTTTGCGAAAACCACAGCCGCGCTTCGAGTGTGGCAGCGACCGCAGCGCCGTTGGTCACGGCCGTATCGAACAAATTCTGCGAGCTGGAATTGTCGACCCCTGCTTCCACGATCGAAAACCCCGCAACGCCGGTGCTGATGGCAACCAGCGCCAGGATGCCGGCGGAGCGACGGGTAATCCGGCTCTCGAAAGCGTCGACACTTTGGTCTTCCCGGTCCAGCAGATCCTGCATCTTGAACCACAGCCCGATGCCGAGGATGAACAGGCCGGCCGCGGTCGGCGCCAGCATGCGGTTATAACTGGCGAACTGGTAGAGCGAGGGCAGCTGCAAGAAGTTTCCGGCCAGGGCGGTCATCGAAATCAGCATCACCCCGGCTGACGCGACGACCATCGTGCGCGACTGCCATCGGTGGCGTGCCGGCATCGAGGCCAGGTACAGGCTGACTGCCGCCAGCAGGAATGCCACGCAGGTGTTCGGCGCGACCCGGCCCGGGGTCGGCGTCTCCGGTGTGGGGGCGCTGGCATTCGGGGCGAAATCCACGCCCAGACTGACATGGAACACATGCTCTGCAAGGATCAGCATCGACAACGCCCCGACCAGCAGCAGCAGGATGCGCGATACCGCAAGCGCGCGGCCTTGGCGGAAGCGCGGAACCGTCGAGCCGTAAAGGAACAAACCCGCTGCCACGAACATCAGCGGCGCATTTGGCCCGAAAAACCGGGCCGACGGCATCGCCAGATCGATGAACGGCACATGCCACAGCGACCGAACCGCAAGCACCAGGCCAAGCAGGGCAACGACGGTAGCGGCGATCCGTTGCGACACGGTGTTTGCGGTGATCATCGACAGTGGCGAAAGGATGAGAATCCTTGAAGAATACGATATTTCCTTAAAAAAATATTTTGCGACTCGCAGGAAATCGACACGGCAGCAACAGGTTGTAATTTGGGCATCTAGATCGGCGCCTCGCTGGAGTGCGCTTTTGCGTCGCAAAAGATCAGTGCCGCGAACTTTTGGTGCGCAAGCCGTAACGCCCTCGCACCCGTCATGCCTATTCGGTGTGCATGCAGCGCTCAACTTTCTTGACCACATCCCCAGTAATGATTTTTAGAAACATTACCAAGGCACCATTGTTATCAGCCGGATCGTGGCGCGCGTCGCCGCGTTTCGCAGACACGGCATCAGCTTGTTCAATGTGACTTTGGAGAGAAAATGGCAATCAAGAAAATGCGGGTCAGCCGCCGCCTGGCGACCGGATTCGGACTGGTGTTGTTGATGATGACGATGATCATCCTGATTGCGCTGGCCCGGTTCTCCGTCGTCGCCGATATCAACAAGCACTTGATTGAAAACGAATGGGTGAAGGCCGATGCCATCAACACCATCGATTCACTTACGCGCAGCAACGCGCGCAACACGATGGAACTGTTGATGGCGTCCGATCGCGCCCAGATTGCAACCATCCAGACCCGGATCGAGACCACCAAAAAGCGGATCAACGACGCATTTGCGACCCTGGAAACACTGATCGCCGAAAGCGACGGTCAAACCCTGCTGGTCAAAATCAAGGCGGCCCGCACAAGCTACGTCGCCTCTTTCACGAAGGTCAGTGCACTGTTTGGAGAAGGTAAAAGAGACGATGCCATCCGCTTGATGAACGCCGAAACATTACAAACGCTGGACGCGTTGCAGGAGCCAATTACGGCAATGGCGGCATTACAGAAAAAGACGGTGGCCGACAGCAGTGCCACCCTGCAGCAACAGATCGAATCGGCACAGCGCCTGCTGATCGTCCTTGGGGCACTGGCGCTGCTGATCGGCGTTGCCGCGTCCCTGCTGATCACGAGGACGCTCCTGCTGCAGCTTGGCGGCGAACCGCAGCATGCCGTGGAAGTCGCCGAAAAAATCGCGGCCGGCGACCTCACCGTCGTCATCCATTCCAGAACCGGCGACCAGACCAGCCTGATGGCGGCCATGGCCCGGATGCGCGACGCGCTGGTGCAGATCGTCACCCAGGTCCGCTCCGGCACGGACACCATCGCCACCGCCTCCGGCCAGATCGCCGCCGGCAATCTCGACCTGTCCTCACGCACCGAGCAGCAGGCCAGCGCGCTGGAAGAAACCGCATCCTCGATGGAGGAACTGACCTCGACCGTCAAGCAGAATGCCGACAATGCACGCCAGGCCAACCAGATGGCCGGTGCGGCGTCGGCAGTCGCGATGAAGGGCGGCACGGTGGTGGCGCAGGTGGTCGAGACGATGGGGTCGATCAATGCTTCAGCACGCAAGATCGTCGACATCATTGCCGTCATCGACGGCATCGCCTTCCAGACCAACATCCTGGCGCTCAACGCAGCCGTGGAAGCGGCACGCGCCGGCGAGCAAGGACGCGGCTTCGCGGTCGTGGCCAGCGAGGTCAGAACGCTGGCGCAACGATCGGCTGCGGCGGCCAAGGAAATCAAGGTGCTCATCAGCGACTCGGTCGAGCAGGTCGGCGCGGGTACCGCGCTGGTCGGCCAAGCCGGCGCGACGATGAAGGAAATCGTCGACAGTGTCGAGAACGTCACTACCATCATGGGCGAGATTACATCGGCCAGTCACGAGCAAACCGCGGGAATCGAGCAGATCAACCAGGCGATCGCGCAAATGGATGAGGTCACCCAGCAGAATGCGGCACTGGTGGAAGAGGCGGCGGCAGCGGCCGCATCGTTGCAGGATCAGGCGGGTGTGCTGGTACAGGTGGTAGGCGTTTTCAAGACCAGCTCTGCCGCCGTCACCCCACCCGTTTCGGCGAGCCGCACCAAGCCGGTAGCGGCCAGCGTGAAAACGATCCGACGGGCCGTGGCTGCAAGCGTGCCACGCCCGCCTGTGTCCGCCCAACTGGTGACGAACAGCGCCGATGGTTGGGAGACCTTCTGACGCGTACCTGTTCCCTACTTTTCCCGATGAATGGCGCAGAGTTTATGACCATCGGGGTCGAGCACATAGGCCAGGTGCATTGCGCCCATGGCACCGGCGCGCAGGCCAGGCGGGTCTTCGATCGACTTGCCGCCATTGGCGACCGCGATGTCGTGGAACGCTTTGACCTGCTCCGCCGAGTCGCACTGAAAACCGATCGTGCCGCCGTTGGCAAAGGTCGCGTCCTGACCGTTGATCGGCTCGGTGATGCAGAAGGTGCTGCCCGCATGCCGATAAAAAAGCCGAGTGTGGCCGGAACCGGCCTTGTTGAGAATCGGCTCGCCGGCGCCGAGTGAGCCGAGTACCGCGTCGTAAAACCGCTTGGCGCGATCCATGTCGTTCGAACCAATCATGATGTGACTGAACAAGTTGTCTCTCCTGTTATTTCCGGCATCCTGCCGGCCTGGCTGTTGGCGATCATCGCTGCTTCCCGCGCCGTGCACACGTCTTTCGGCGTCCTGTCCGTTTTGGCCGGGTTACATCCAACAGAACCGGATTCTAGCTTTTTTGGGAATCGCCCCGGATAAACAAGCGGAAATCCCCGATTAGATGTTGCTATCGTGCTAACGCCCATCTCGGTAGTCCGGGTCGTTGTGGCAGGAGGGGTTTGCACGGTGATCAACGCGTGCCGACGCGACATGGCGGCCCATGGCAAGCAGGCGCAACGCGGGTATGCGTGCAAAGCGCCCTGCCGCGGCGATCTGGCCTACCGAGATGGGCTCCAAGTCCCTGCCCAGAATAATGTTACGGGAAGGCTTACGCGAGCACGATTACCGTAAGCGCTTCTGGCTGTACGTGAGGTCCCGAACCTCGTCAAGGACCGCGACGGATTTCGGCGTACGCGAAGTACCCGCTTGGTTTTTCGGATCATTAAAATTCAGCATGCACGCGAACCCCAATAATCGAGACCGGTCCGCGATCACGATTGTATGCAGGGCTGCTTGCGTGTTGATAATTCATTGCCAGCGTCAGGTAAGGATTCACGCGCATCGAATAATAGGTTTCAAGGATTTTCTCGGCGCCGTAGGTTTGTTGGCCGTCACCGATCAGGATGCCGATCCCGCCGGCGGCGAAATAGCGGCGCGCTTCGCTGGACAAACCATTGAAAGCGCCCGCCACGCCCACCGTATCGTCCGGACGGCCCCACCGCTCACCCTTCAATGACAAGCCGGCGGAGATCGAACGGTTGATTTCGGTAAATTCGTACGCTTCCTTGCGGCCGTCGTTGACGCTTGCACGGACAAACATTCCCAGGTCTGGCGCCAGTTCCTGTTCCAGATTGATGGATATGCCTGGCCGCGACCCGACGTGCCGGACAAGACCCGTTTCGGGTGCGCTGACGGTTTGCCGCGCGAGTTGCACGGCGTCGCTGTACGCCCCCATCCGGCCGCGATTGATGAAGCCGAGCAGCTTGATCTTGCCGCCGTGTCCGTCGATCCGATACCGCTGTTCCAGTTCGGTGACCAGCATGAACTGGCTGAAATCGACTGCAACGATTTTTCCATTCGGGACGTTGGAGAGTTGAAAGACGCCGCCCCGCAGTGTCCAGGCGTCTTGCGTCCACTCGGCTGCCGCTCCGTAGGTAAATCCCCAGGCGTCGGCGGCATAGTCGAAAGCGCCGGCGTCGATGATCGACCAGTTCAGAAAATCACTTCGAGGATCATGCGCATAACTATTCGTGTCGAAGATATCCGTAACTGAGAATTTGCCGACGGTCAGCGTAAGATTGTGGGCTGCTTTCGTGCTGCCCAGTTGATTGGCTGCGGCATCTGTCTTGACAATTTCGCTACCCAAGTCAATGACACTTCGGAGGAAGGCGCGGGGCATGCGCAAGTACGGCGCATTTGCCCCGATCTTGTAAGCTTCCCCGCTTGGAAATCCCGCCATGCCAACGGTATTGCTCAGCCCAAAACCCTGATCGATTTCGGGGTTGATCCAGACCTCGGCGCCGTGCCACAGGCGCACACCTGCGAAGAGCGTGACGTCTGTCGTTTCCTCGGTCCGGCCATTCGCGACCAGGCTGTTCGTGCCGCTGTAGGGCGATGTGAAACGGGAGTGAGACTGCGTGACGTTGGTTGCCTGCCCGTGCAGTGCCCAGCGTTCTTGTGGTACTTCGACGCGATCTGCGGTCGATGACTGCGATGTGCCAATCTCCGCGGGTTGTGCCGGTTGTGCCATGCCAAATAAAAGAGCGCAGGCGATCATCGCTCTCGCATTTGCCGAAACTTGTAGAAGCGACAACGTAGGAAGTGCCGTGGTGCGTTGAATTTGATGCATCGTATAGGTAATCTTTAAAGGCGAGCTGAATAAACCGCGAACATCCATCGCGTGGTGTAGACTTTAGCGTGCACTTTTCCGCAAAAAACTCGAATTGGAGACTTCATGGAAATCACCACCGAACGGCGTCATGATCCCCAACTCCGGGCCGTCATCGACCAGGCAATCGAATTCAAGAAATCAATAGGAAAAAGCAGCGCCATCTCGTTTTTAGTCGAACATCACGTACCACCGCCTTTACTGGAGCGGGTACTGATGCAGCCGATACAACCGATACAACCGATGCAACCGTCGGAACTTCAGCCGAAACCGTGATTCGAATCTGATGGAACAAGTCGGGGCGACGTGATCGCCGCAGTGCATCGCCCGCCTCAGAAAACCGGTTCTGTTGGATTTCCCGGGCACGCACATAGCCGCCAGACCGCTTCGCACGCATCGCGATCTGGCGCCGCATCAGTTTATTTCCACAGTGCGCACTTCGATTCGCTCTTGGTTGTGAAGGCTTCTTCACCAGGGATGATCTGGACGAGCTTGTAGTAGTCCCATGGGTACTTCGATTCCGAAGGCTTCTTCACCTGCATCAGGTACATGTCGTGCACCATGCTGCCGTCGGCGCGGATGTATCCCTTGGCAAAGAAATCATCGATCTTGTGTGATTTCAGGTAGGCCATGACTTTGTCTGCATCATCGGTGCCGGTCGCCTTGACCGCGTTCAGGTACTGCATTGCCGCCGAATAGTGACCGGCCTGGATCATGGTCGGCATTTTCTTCATCTTTTCAAAGTAACGGCGCGCAAATTTACGCGTCTGGTCATTGGTGTCCCAATACCAGGCGGTGGTCAGGTACATGTCCTGCGTCAGATTCAATCCCAACGAATGCACGTCGGTGATGAACATCAACAAGCCAGCCAGCTTCATCGTTTTGGTGATGCCGAATTCATTTGCTGCCTTGATCGAATTGATCGTGTCGCCGCCGGAATTGGCCAGGCCGAGAATTTGTGCCTTGGAGGCCTGCGCCTGAAGCAGGAAGGAGGAGAAGTCCGACGCCGCAAGCGGATGCTTCACGTCGCCCAATACCTTGCCGCCATTGGATGTGATGACATGGGTCGTGTCGCTTTCCAGCGAGGTGCCGAATGCATAGTCGGCGGTCAGGAAATACCAGGTCTTACCGCCCTGCTTGACCAGCGCTCCACCCGTGCCTTTTGCGAGCGCCACGGTGTCGTAAATATAGTGGATGGTGTACGGCGTGCATTCTTCATTGGTCAGCCGTGCAGTCGCGCCGCCGTCGGCGAAATAGACCCGCTTTTTTTCTGCCGCGACCTTGGCCATGGCCAGGTTGGTGCCTGAATTGGAGCCCGCGATCAGCATGTCGACGCCATCCCGATCGAACCATTCGCGCGCCTTGGTGGCCGCGATATCCGCCTTGTTCTGGTGATCCGCAATCACGAACTCGATTTTCTTGCCGAGTACCGTGCCGCCGAAATCCGCAATCGCCATCCTGACCGATTCGACGCCACCCATGCCGTCGACATCGGAATAGTTACCCGAGAGGTCGTTGATCATGCCGATTTTTACAGCGTCGCCGGAAATTTGGGCGAAGGCATTGCCAGTTCCGGCAAGGTTAAGGGCGGCCAGCAGTCCGGCAGCGATGATCGTTTTCTTCATTGTGGTCTCCGTCTGTTTTTTAAAAGGTATTCCAGCGACGCCATCATTCATGACGTGCGTTGTCAGATTCTACAGTTCACTTACTCCTCTGCTCATTTTAAAGTTGTACTGTAAGCGTTATGCGGTGCTTGCCTTCCAGAGTTCACGATACCGCCCCTGCGGATCATAGTCGCGCGCCTGCTTGCCAGGATCGAAACGGCGCGCGCCGCGCGGATCGGTTCCCCGACCGGCAACGTAGAGCCAGTTGCCCTGGTTGCTGTAGACGTCGTAGTCGATGAGTTGCGATTCAAACCAGGCAGCGCCCGCACGCCAGTCGCCGCCGAGGTCATGCACCAGGTAGCTGGCCACGTTCTGGCGAATCCGGTTCGAGAGGTATCCGGTGGCTGCCAGTTCGCGCATGCCGGCATCGATGAACGCTTCACCGGTGCGGCCTTCGCACCAGCGCGCGAAACCCCGTGCATTGTGGGTGGGCGACGGCCCATCATGCAGGCCGCGCCCGCGGTATAACTTCGCGCCGTACTTCAGATGCAGGAAGCGGAAGTAGTCGCGCCACATGAGCTCGAACCAGAGCCAGTACGTGCCCTCATTGGCGCCCTGCTCCGCTTCGTGATCTTTCAGGGCGGCATAGGCGCGCCGTGGCGACAAGGCGCCGGTCGCCAGCCAGGGCGAGAACTTGCTCGAATAGCCGGCGCCAATCAGGCCGTTGCGGGTCAGCTTGTAATCCTGCGCGAGGGTGCCGCCGAAATAGCGTTGCAAGTGGGCGGTTGCGGCCGATTCGCCGCCGGCGAATGCTGCATGCCAGTAGGGAAACGATGCGCGCGCGTCATGCGCTGCCGGCGTCAGGGCGTCCTGTGCAGCAAGCAGATCCGCGCATGCATCGAGCATTGCGGGCGGCATCGGCGGCACGCGCTCTGGCGCCTGTCTCGGCGGCAGGGGCACGACACCCGCTTTCTCGACCGCATGTCGAAATGCCGTGAACACATCCGGCAGCCGCGCAGCTGGAAACGGCAGGCGATCCGGCTCGAGCATGCTCGACTGCCATGCGGTGGTTATTTTCAGGCCGGCAGCCGTCAGTGCCGCGACCATGGCACGCTCCTCGGGCGCTGCGATCTCTTCGCAATGCACTGTGTGCGCTCCCAGTCGCCGCGCAAGTTCCGGCAACACCGCAGCCGGTGCGCCGGCCAGCTCGACGAGTCCACTGCCGAGCGATTCGAGTTGACTGCGCAGGTCGGCTAGCGTCGCAGCCAACCACGCGCGCCGGTGACAACCAACCCGCGGGAAGCCCCATTGCGTCATTGCCTCGCTGGCATCGTCATGGCAGTACACCGGCACGACCCCGGTGGCGGCTTTACAGGCTGCGGTGAATGCGGGATTGTCGGCCAGGCGCAGGTCGTTTCGAAACCAGTAGACGATCACGGTCATGTTTGAAATCCCTACAGGAAAAAGGGCCTGCCCGACGGTCCACCCTCTTCCAATGCAAACGAAGTGCAAAAGAAGCGCGATACTACGAGACAGGCGAGGCAATCAGATCGAACGCGTCGAAAGGGCATCGCCGCTGTTCGGCCTGATCAGAGCATCGGCGGCATGCGCACGCCACCCCGAGCGCCTGCATTGTATGCCAGTGGCTACCGATACGTTGCGGCGCAATTGCCCACGTCGATGGCCGCCACACAGCGCTCACGGACCTCTGACCGGCTAGCCAGCCTCGCCGACTTTATAAACCGCAGGTATCCAAACTGCGCGATCGGAGGTGCACGATGTCTTCCCTACCCACCCTGTTTGTTTCTCACGGCTCCCCCATGCTGGCGTTGCAGGACAGTCCGGCGCGCCGCTTCCTGCAAGGACTCGGCGCCAGCCTGCCCCGCCCGCGCGCGATTGCTGTCGTATCCGCCCACTGGGAAACCGTTGGCGCACCCGCCGTGTCGCTGGCTGCCGATCCGGAAACGATTCACGATTTCGGCGGCTTCCCGCAGGCGCTGTTCGATCTCGCCTACCCGGCGCCTGGGGACCCGCAAAGCGCCGAGCAGGCCGCACGCCTGTTCGAGGCTGCCGGCATGCGCGTCCAACGCACAGGCGATCGCGGGCTCGATCACGGCGCCTGGGTGCCGCTGCACTTGATGTATCCGCAGGCCGACATTCCGGTGTTCCAGATATCGCTGGTTCGCGGCGCCGGTCCAACGGCGCATCAGCAGTTCGGCCGCGCGCTGCAGGCCATGCGTCACGAAGGGGTGTTATTGATTGGCTCGGGTTCGCTGACCCATAACCTGCATGAAATTCGCGGCCAGGCCATCGATGCCCCGGCGCCGGAATGGGTCATCGGCTTCGAAGTCTGGATGCGCAAGTCGCTGGTAGCAAATGACCACGCGGCCTTGCTCGCGTACCGGACACTGGCGCCGGAGGCGATCAGGAATCATCCAAGCGAAGAACATCTGCTGCCGCTGTTC
>JACMQD010000375.1 GCA_014377155.1 Herminiimonas sp. | reverse complement strand
GGCAAGGTGGTCGCCAACGTGCCGTATGTCGCGCTCGACAGTTTCGAAACCGATTCGCTCGGACGGCTGTATTACAAGGTCACCGGCATCAATGGCGAATTCGTTTCCGGTTATGACGACCTGCCCGGCGTGCCGCCCGACGTGCCGCGCTCGGATGCCTATCCGGCACTGGTGCGTTTCTATCACGCGCGTTACCGCGACCAGCCGGTGGGCATCGCCGCATTGCATCAACCGGTCTACGACGACACCATGCGCGGCATTGCCCTGATCCAGGTTGGCGAAACCATCGATGCGCGGCGCGGATTGTCGCGCCAGATCCTGTTCGATACCTTGTGGCGCCAGGCTGTGCTGGTCGTGGCGGCGGCACTGTTGGCATGGTTCGCGGTCCGCTTCGTGCTACGCCCGCTGATGCGCTTGCGCAACGAAGTCGAGGCGCGTGCCAGCACCGATCTGACTGATTTCGATCCGGCGCTGGTGCACAAGGAAGTGCGGCCGCTGGTGGCCGCCATGAACCGTTACATGGAACGTCTGCAAGGACTGATTAACGGCCAGCGGCGCTTCATTGCCGACGCTTCGCATCAATTGCGCACGCCGCTGACCGTATTGAAGACGCAGGCCGAACTGGCCCTGCGCGAAAACGATCCACGAGCCATGCGCGAAATCGTCGAAAGTATCGCGCGCACCACCGATGCCACCGTCCACCTGGCCAATCGCCTGCTGACGCTGGCACGCGCCGAGCACGGCGCAGCTGAAGGCGGCATGGCGGCGGTATCGCTGGTCGATGTGGTGCGCCAGGTCGGGCTAGAGCTGGCACTGGCGGCGGTGAAAAAGGACATCGACCTGTCGCTCGATGCGCCACTCGACGCCATCATTAACGGTAATGCGTTGCTGTTGCATGAACTGATCGTCAATCTCCTCGACAACGCAATTCGCTATACCCCTGCGGGCGGCACGATTTCGTTGCGGGTTACGGCGGGTACCCAACCTGCTTTCGAGATCGACGATACCGGCGTCGGCATTCCGGCGGCCGAGCGCGAGCGGGTTTTTGCGCCGTTCTATCGGGCCGCGACCTCGCAACAGGTCAATCCGGGCGGCGCCGGCCTCGGTTTGACCATCGTGCGCGATATTGTCGCCCTGCATAATGCCGACCTGACGCTTGATAGCGGTGCTGATGGCCGCGGTCTGCGTATCCGGGTGGTTTTTCCTGCCAGCCGGGTTTTAACACCTGCGGTATAGTGGCGCAAAGCGGGTCCCGTCGCCGATGAAATGAAACCGAATCACCACGCCGCGTTCCAATAGCTTTTGCGGTGACGATCGACAGTCGATCAACCGATATGGTTGGCCTTAGAGACAGTGTTTTCAGGGAGTTGACATGATCCAGGCAGTTAAGTTTACGTTTCCCGTATCGGCGTTGCTGGTGGCACTGGTTCTGGCCGGATGCGGTGGTGGCGGCGGCAATGGCAGCAATCAGGTAGCGACTGCGTCGTCAGCAGTCGCCGCGCCGTCAGTACCGTCAATTGTCACCGCCGATCCGGGCGAGCCGCGCCTGACGAATGACGTCGCCACCGATGGTTTCAACTGGTTCAATTACCGGCGTCGGCAAATGGGGGAAAGCGCTTTGACGCGCAATGCCACTATCGACAACGCGGCGCTCGGTCACTCGAATTACCAGCGCATCAATAACACGATCACGCATGTGCAGACGGTCGGCAAGCCAGGATTTACCGGCGCCCAGGTTTCAGACCGGCTGACGGCGTCGGGCTACCGGTTTTCACAAGGCAGTTATGCTTTTGGTGAAGTCATTTCAAGCACCGGCAGGACTACCGGACCGGAAGCGGCTGAAGGACTGATCGCGGCGATCTATCACCGTTTTGCGATTTTCGATCCCAGCTTCAAGGAAGCCGGCACCGCGACCGCGGCGACACCGAGCGGCTACACCTACTACACCACCGATTTCACGGTCAACGGCTTGAGTTCCGCGCTGGGTAACGGCAAGTTCGTGGTCTATCCTTTTGCCGATCAGCAACGCGTGCCAGTCGTTTTCTATAGCGATTTCGAATCCCCCGATCCGGTGCCGGATTTGAACGAAGTCGGCTATCCGGTCAGCGTGCATGCGGATATTACCTCCAAGGTCACGGTCCAGACCTTCACGATCAAGCCCCGCAATGGCGCACAGTTACGCACCAGATTACTGACCAATGCGCTCGATCGCGACACGCCCGTGTCGGCTGCATCCATCGTGCCGCTCGACGTGCTGATGCCAGCTACCACATACGATGTCCAGTTCGCGGGATCGGTCGATGGTATCGCGGTCAATCGGGGATGGTCATTCACGACTGCGCAGGCAGTGTCAAGTGCCGCTGGCCCTGCGCCTTAGTTTCGGACGCCGGTAAGGTTCTGCATGGGCTCGATTATCTTAGTAACGAATGCCCCGATGTCCACGGCAGATATGCTGACGCGCATACGTGATCGAACCATCGCGGCAACGCACTGCGCGACGCGCCGGCTGTGGATTTTTTCGGGCGCTGTTGCGGTAGGCACCTTGCGCATTCTTCGGTTGCGCACTGCCTGAATCAAAATAAACCTGGGCCTGCGCAAGTGGACTGAAGGCAAGTGTCAGTGCAAGGATGCCGACATATTTTTTCATGGGATGGGTCGCGATCGTTTTTTGTAATTTATAAACAGGCTGCGCGTGGATTGTAGGGCCTACCTAACGATTCGGCGCCTGACAAAAATGCATGGCCAATAAAAAAGGCAGGGGAATCCCCTGCCTTTTTTCATTCTGCTTGATTACTTGATTACTTGGTTGCTGTCGACGCGTCTGCTTTGACTTCGTCTGTCTTGGCTTTGGCTTTTGTGTGTGCCGTGACTTTCTTGGCGTGGGCCTTGGTTTTTGTTTCCGTGTTTTTTGCGGTAGCGACAGCCAGTTTCTTGTCTGCCTTGGCATCGGTCTTCACCTCAGCGGCAGTCGCTTTCGCGTCAGCCTTGGCTTCTTTCGCTTCTGCCTTGACGACTTTGGCGGCGGCGACCGGGGTGGCAGGTGCAGCCGGTGTAGTAGGCGCAGTTGCTTGGGCGAAAACGGAAGTAGTGAGCAAGCCTGCAACCAGAATAGCGATCAATTTGGACATGGTGATTCCTATGGAGTAATTCGATTAAAAGATGAATCTGTGAAACTAAGGCAGAAACGCCAGCCGAAAAACAAGCGTTGACGCTCCTTACACGTCGTTACACATGGTGGCGATTTATCTGCACTTCCTGATCGAGTCCTCTGATCACGCGCAGAGAAAGTGCAATTCCGCATATCCGCGTAAATGTTGATATATATGCTATGCAGGTAATCGAACCATTTAAAAATTCCGTATCCAAATTGACTGTCAAAACGAAACCTATCTACTTGTCTTCATTGCATTATTGAATAACGTTTCTATTTAATAATTTCATTATTTTTATGAAATTGATGTCGAGGATGGAATTTAAATAGAAATGGGGTGTCACTTGGTTACACTTTGATACTTAATCTCGTTTCTCAATCACAACGGAGGACGCTGTCATGATCGAACATGAGCAAATAGCACAGGAAAGTTACAACCCCAATCGCTTGCTGGACACGTTATTGGAGCGGATGCATCTCAAGAACGATGCTGCACTTTCAAGAG
>JACMQD010000374.1 GCA_014377155.1 Herminiimonas sp. | reverse complement strand
TGGTCGACGTCGATGAGGCGCCACTGCACGCGCGCTTTGCCGAGATCGGCCCGCTCGAATTGCGGCAGGTGCGGCGTACGCCGGACGAGCCGCTGTTCAACAGCCTCATGGAGCAGCATCATTACCTCGGCTATACGCAGCCGGTCGGCGAGCATCTGAAATACATGGTCTTCGCCGGCGGCCGCCCGATCGCCTGCGCGGCGTGGAGCTCGGCGCCGCGTCATATAGGCGAGCGCGACCGCTTCATTGGCTGGTCGGCCAAGGCGCGCCTCAAGAACATCCGCCTGCTCGCGTACAACACCCGATTCCTCATCTTGCCCTGGGTGGTCGTCCCCCATCTTGCTTCCCATCTCCTGGGGCGCATCGCGCGCGAACTGTCGGCCGACTGGCAGCGCCTGTATGGCCATCCGATCTATTACCTTGAGACGTTTGTCGACCCGCAGCGTTTCCGCGGGACCTGCTACCGGGCGGCCAACTGGATACGACTGGGCGTGACGACAGGACGCGGCAAAGATGCGCCGAGCAACAAACCGACCCGCCCGATCAAGGAAATCCTGGGCTATCCGCTGGTGAAGGACTTCCGGCAGCGCCTGGCGCAGCTTGCCGAATGAAACAACCGAAACTGGTCGACGCAACGCAGGAGGAACTCGACGCGCTGCTGACGCTGGCCCGGGCCGCGTCATTTCCGCAGCATCAGCTTGAACTACTCGAAGGCGTGCTCGGGACCTTCGTGTACGTGATGCAGTCATTGCAGAATGCGAAGATGACGCTGACGCGCTTTCGCCATAGGCTGTTTGGCAAACGCACCGAGAACCGTGCCGCCATCAAGAAGCAGATCGGCTGCGATGCCGGGAGCGCCACGGATCAGGCTGAGCGTGCCGTCGCGGCTGCGGCAAATGAACCTGTACCGCAGACGCAAGTGCAGATGCGGGCGGCCGACAGCACAGAAGGTAAGAAGCGCAAAGGACACGGCCGCAACGGTGCCGACATGTATCGCGGCGCTGGCGTCGTCGCGTGCATCCATCCGAATGTGCAGCCGGGCGCCCCGTGCCCCGCGTGCGAGGTCGGCAAGCTCTACCTGGCCGAGCCAAGGACCATCGTCAAAATGAGCGGCCAACTACCGATCGGCGCCATCGTCTACAAACTCGATAACTGGCGTTGCCGTCTATGCGAGGCCATCTTCACCGCCCCCATGCCAGACGGCGTCGACGCCCGCAAATACGATGAGAGCTGCGCCAGCATGATCGCCATGCTTCGCTACGGCAACGGCATGCCGTTCCACCGGCTTGAAGGACTGCAGGCATGCCTGGGTGTTCCGCTGCCCGATGCAACGCAGTGGGATATCGTCGACCGTGCGGCGACCGGCCCGCGTCACGTCTTTGGTGAGATGATCCGGCAGGCCGCGCAGGCAGAGGTACTGCACAACGACGATACCCCGGCACGTATCCTGGACCTGATGGGCTGTCGTCGCGCCAAGGCAGAGGCGGCGGGCGGCGAGATGTCGAAGACAAAGGCGATCAACACCTCGGGCATCGTCGCGCTGATGGGGACGCAGAAAGTGATGTTGTTCTTTACCGGTCCCGCGCACGCCGGCCGGAATCTGGCGCAGGTGCTGGCGCATCGGGCCACGGAACTGGCGCCACCGATCCAGATGTGCGACGCGCTATCGGCCAATGTCAAGGGCGACTTCGAGACGATCCTCAGCCATTGCATCGCTCACGGTCGCAGGAAGTTCGTCGAAGTCGCGGTGCACTTCCCCGCGCCTTGCTTGCGCGTGATCGAGGATCTCGCCACAGTCTACCGGCATGACGCGCATTGCAAGGACCAGAAGATGCCGGATGCACAGCGCCTCGACTATCATCAGGACCGCAGCGGCCCCTTGCTGCTGCGTCTCAAGATCTGGATGCTCAGGCAGCTGGAACAGCGACAGGTCGAGCCCAACTCCGGTCTTGGTGAGGCTTTGCGTTACATGCTCAAGCACTGGAAGACGTTGACGCTGTTTCTCCGGAAAGCGGGTGCCCCACTGGATAATAATATTTGCGAGAGGTGCTTGAAGAAAGCCATCATCCATCGCAAGAATTCGCTGTTCTATCGAAGCCAACACGGGGCCGAAGTCGGCGATATTTACATGAGTCTGATTTATACCTGCCAGTCATGCGGCGCCAATCCGTTCGCGTATTTGCAAACATTGCAAAAGCACGTCAAGGCGGTGGCTTCGATGCCGCAGCAATGGCTGCCCTGGAATTACCAGTCGGCGCTGAGCTGCGCCGCGTAAGTCCATCACTGCGTCACACGCAATCGCCGCCATGGCGGCGGTACGTTTGCCTGGGTCGGATCGCCGCCCATTAACAACACCTGTAGTTCGTGCGCTTCCAGCACCTTGGTTGGCGTCACTCCATCCGGCCAGAAGATGAACCGGCGGCAAGACAATCGCTTCTGGCACAGCCAAAATCCATTGCCGTCATAGACGAGAATCTTGATCGCGCTGCGCCGCCGGTTTGCGAAGACAAACAGGCCGCCGCTGAATGGATCGGTATCGAGCCGTTGCCGGCATACGCCGACCAGCGCATCGATCCCGGCACGAAAGTCAACGGGTTCGATGGCGACCAGAATGCGCATGTGCGGCGTAAGTTGAATCACCGCACGTTCCAGAAGGCGCTGCTCAATGCGGCCAGACCCTCCAGGTTGTTGAGCTCGACGCGCATCTTGCCGCCGTTACCATTCTCCATCAGGACGACGCATGCGGCCATCGGTGCTACAGGAAATACGGGCGGCACAAACATCTCTACAAACTTGGGCGCGACTTTGTCGGCCGGCGCCGCACCGGCGCCACGCTCGTGTCGTTTCTTCAACCTGCCATGGTCGACGCGCAGTTCCTTCGCAGTGTGTTGCAGACCATGCAGTTCCACCATGCCCACTGCCGCCGCCCATAAGGCGCCGGAGATGTGCTCGCCGCGCGTGCGGCTCTCGCGCCATAGTGCAAAGCGTTGTTTGACCTGATCGAGACTCTCGCCATGCTCGCCGGCATGCGCCGACTTCGTCACCGTCTTCATCATTTGCCCCATTCGTCTGATTGATATCGGAATTGACGATACCAAGCGAATCAAAAAAAATCATGCAGCCTCACCGGAAGGACACGTTCAACCGGAATGATCGGTCACGTTCGTCCAGAATACCCACCTCGGCTTCGGCATATCGGGAGGCACGTCAACACGCATTTACAACATGGCGCGAGGCAAGTTGCACCCATGGTT
>JACMQD010000373.1 GCA_014377155.1 Herminiimonas sp. | reverse complement strand
TTTTCAAACATTTTTTGCGTGCGATCGAAACCGAGCAAGTCATACAGCGCGTCGTACAGCGGGCGCAGGTAAGGATCGACTTTCTGCGCCAGGTCGCCGGGCAGGAAGCCCAGACGCTCGCCGGCCTCTACCGCCGGGCGCGTCAGCACGATGCGCTTGACGGCATCGCGCTCCAGCGCATCGACCGCACACGCTACTGCAAGATAGGTCTTGCCGGTGCCGGCCGGGCCGACGCCGAACGTGATGTCGTGCGCGAGGATCGATTTGATATAACTGACCTGGTGCGGCGTACGGCCACGCAAATCGGCGCGGCGAGTTTTCAGGACTGGGCTTTCGATCTCGATTTCCGGCGTTTTCTTCTTGCTGGCGCGGACGGTCACGGGCTCGGCCACGAAAGCCTGGCTGGTGCGCTGCTCGACCAATGCCAGTTGCACGTCTTCGATCGATACGACCCGGTTGGCGATCGCGTAAAACTGCTCCAGGATTTCGACCGCGCGTTCGGCATTGGTGCCGCCGACAATGAATTTTTCGCCGCGCCGGAAAATGGTGACGTCGAGCGCCGAGGAAATTTGCCGCAGGTTTTCATCCATCGGCCCGCACAGGTGCGCGAGGCGCTTGTTGTCGAGCGGTTCAGGAATGAAGTGAAGTGGTTGTGCGATGGTTTTTGATTTCAATTGTGTGCCGGATACGGCGCTTGCAGGGCAAGCGTCGTATCGTGTCCTTGGTTCGTGACAGTCAGCTCGCCGCGTACGAAGTAACCGTAGCTCTCGGTGATGCTGACGTCGATGATTTGTCCGATGAGTTTGCTGCCGTTGACGCCGCCGCTGAAGTTGACGACGCGGTTGTTTTCGCTGCGACCCTGCAGCTCGTGCGGGTCTTTCTTGGAAGGACCTTCGACCAGCACGCGCTGCACGGTGCCGACCATGTCCTGGCTGTACTGCCGGGTGTTGTCGGCAATGGCAGCCTGCAGGCGCTGCAGGCGCGCCAATTTGACGTCATGCGGGGTGTCGTCCTGCAGGCCGGCCGCCGGCGTGCCGGGGCGCGGACTGAAAATGAAGCTGAAACTGTTGTCGTACCGCAGATCGGCGATAAGCTTCATCATGGCTTCGAAATCCGCCTCGGTCTCGCCCGGAAAGCCGACGATAAAGTCCGATGAAATCGAAATGTTGGGCCGCACCGCGCGCAGTCGTCGCACGATCGACTTGTATTCGAGCGACGTATAGCCGCGTTTCATCGCGGCCAGGATGCGGTCCGATCCATGCTGCGCCGGCAGGTACAGGTGATCGACCAGTTTCGGTACCTTGCCGTAGGTGTCGATCAGGCGCTGCGAGAACTCCTTGGGATGACTCGTGACGAAACGGATACGCTCGATGTTGTCGAACTCGGCTACGTATTCGATCAGCAGCGCAAAGTCGGCAATCTCGCCATCGGCCATGACGCCGCGGTAGGCATTGACATTTTGCCCCAGCAGCGTGACTTCCTTGACACCTTGCGCGGCCAGTCCGGCGACTTCGGCCAGCACGTCGTCGAAGCCGCGCGAGACCTCTTCGCCGCGCGTGTAAGGCACCACGCAGTAGCTGCAATATTTGCTGCAGCCTTCCATGATCGACACGAACGCGGTCGGGCCGTCGACTTTGGCCGGTGGCAGGTGATCGAATTTTTCAATTTCAGGAAAACTGATGTCGACTTGCGAGATGCCCGTGGCGCGGCGCATGTCGATCATCGCCGGCAGCCGGTGCAGGGTTTGCGGGCCGAACACCAGGTCCACATAGGGCGCGCGTTTGATGATCGCGTCACCTTCCTGCGAGGCGACGCAGCCGCCGACGCCGATTACCAGGTCTGGCTTGATAAGTTTGAGTTCACGCAGGCGGCCCAGATCCGAAAACACTTTTTCCTGCGCTTTTTCGCGCACCGAACAGGTGTTCAGCAGGATCACGTCGGCGTCTTCCGGCCTATCGGTCTTGATCATGCCTTCAGCGGCGTTGAGCACATCGGCCATTTTGTCCGAGTCGTACTCGTTCATTTGGCAGCCGAAGGTCTTGATGAATACTTTTTTCTGCATTGCGTTATTTGAAGGGAAGGGGTTGCGGTTGTGGCGCCAATTTCTGGCTTGCTTCTTCGGCGCTCAGAATCCAGACGCGGTCGATATCGCCATCGCCGGTTTCAGTGTAATTGACCGGCATGTTGCTGCCGCGCAGGGAGGCAGGCATTTCGATCAGGTTATCCTGATTGAAGATGCGGGCCGCCGGCGACAATGCACGCTGCTTGCCGTCGATGACGATGGCCGGGAAATTCGCAGGGGTCATCTTGCCGCGCTTGGCGGAAGCCGGAAAGGTACGTTCGAATGCGGCCGCCGACAGTGCCGTCGTGGCCAACAGAGCGAGGATGAAAAGACGTCGAATCCACATGGTTGTTCTCGGTTAATAGAAATGATGTCGAAAGAGTGCGTTGGGAAGCTGCCAGCTACCTCGGTGTACACAGTTCTCCGACCTGTTGCTTCCACCTATGATGGCGAGGGCAAGTAGGGTAGACGGGTCGGGCCAGAACGGTTCTGACGCGAACGCTTCACCCCATTCGCAGCTTCCCCCTTCCAGAAAAAGCATTCACCTAGCGATTCACGAAACGCGCATAGGGCTGAATCACTGTTCGTGCCACGCCTACACCAGGTGAAATTGCCATATGAATCAATGATTTGGCTTGACGCCCCTGACCACAGCATGGTGTGCAGTCTACCATTTTTAAAACAGCAGATACACAAGCGCACAACTCCGAGGCCAACATCGGCGCTAACCGCCATATTCTGCAGGATTTGAACCACCCAGCGTGCTCAGCGTACTGCCTTGGCCGATTTTTTCTTGACCGCGCCATCCGGTTTCTTTTGCGAGTCATGCGCATGATACAAATAGGGCAACAGCCGCTCGGTCAATTCGGTCGCGTTGCGTAGCGAATTGGTCGAGCGGTGTACGACCGCGCCGCACAACGCTTCGATTAATGCCAATGCCGCGGCTTCGGAATTTGCCGACAGTCGACGTTCACTCTTGGCGTACAGCACCAAGTCCGACAACGGCACCAGCGGCGACGACGTACTGTCGGTAATCGACAGCACGCTGGCCTTGCGCTCGCGGGCCAGCTCAAGAAGCTCGACCGTAAACTTGTTATAACGCGGAAATGAAATCGCAATCACCAGGTCATCCGCATTGAGCTTGAACAGGCGTCGCGCCGCCTGCGAAGGTCCGGCATCATTGGCGATGGTCTGTACGGTCGGGCAGCACGGATCGAGCCGATGCGCCAGGATCGAACCCAGGTAAGCACTTGTACTGAAACCCAGCACGAAGATACGCGGCGCCTTGAGGATCATCTCGACGGCCTTTTCGCAGGCCGCATGATTCAACTGATGCAGCGTGCCATTGATGTTGTCGAGATCTTCTTCCAGCGATGCTGCGAAAATTTGCGCGCTGGTAGCTTCGCGTAGCAATTCGGTGCGGAGTTTTTCGACCGGCGCCAACGTCGATTCGAATGCTTTGACCAGCTCTGCCCGGAACTGTGGAAAGCCGTCGAAGCCCAGCGCGCGTGCGAACCGGTTGGCGGTGGCGACCGACATGCCGACCGCGTGCGCCAGTTCGTCGATCGTCATGGTCGCTGCACGGAACGGGTTGGCCAACACGTAATCTGCCGCCTTGCGGTGGGCCAATGTGAAGGAACTATAAGTCTTTGCAATGCGTTCGGTAATAGCGGCATTGGAGAGCAAATGATCAATCGTTGCAGGTCGTTTCATTGTTATTGTTTTCACATGAAGTTTTGCAGCCGTGCTGGCACCGGGCGCTGCGCACGATAGCCATAGCGTAGCCAGCGGCGGCGTCGAGGTCGTCCTCTTCAACCCGCCGCCTGGATCATCAGTTCATCGGGTTGTTGGCCTGCATTACCCACAGCCGCGACAGATCGGCGCTGCCATCGGTGCCTTGCACGGTCTTGAACGTTTTGATTGCATCGGCTTTTTTATCGGCATGCAGATAGGCGATCCCCAGATGCAGTTTGGCGTCGTCGGCACGCTTCATGCCGCCCTTGGCAATGCCTTTTTCCATCAGCGCGATGCCGCGGTCGACCTGGCCGGCAGTTACGAACGCATAACCCAAATTGGCCAGCGCCGTGCCGTCCTTGTTGGCGTTGGCATCGGTTTCGCCTTTTTCCATGGTCTTGAGGTCATCGGCGGCGGTCTTGACTGCCAGGTCGTTCATGCGCTTGTGGCGAGCGGCATCGGCGCCGGTTCCCATCAAGCCGGCCTTGTAGCCCTGTTCGACGATGGATTTGGCTTCTGCCGGAAAACCGACCTGCATCGCCAGTTGCGCCATTTCCATATAATCGGCGGCGGACTTCATCTGGCCGCTGGCTAGCTTGAGGCGGTACACATCGAGTGTCAGGCGATCGGAAAAGCCCGGCTTGGCCTGCACCCGGTTGAGCAGGTCGGCCCAGTATTCCTTGGTCGGATAATAGGTGACCAGGCGCTCCAGTGCGGCCGCGTAGCCGGCCTTGTCCTGCTGCTTGGAGGCGATATTGGCTTGCAGTTGCAACTGATCCTCGGTCGGCTTGCGGCCGGCTTTTTCATCGGCACGCAGGTCGGCATCGAGATCCTTGGCGGCACGGGCATAATCGCCGCTCAGGTAATAGGTCTGGGTCAGCAGCGCACGCAGTTTCGGGTCGTCACCGCCGTCCTTGAAATAGCGGTTAAGCCAGCTGATCGTTTTCGGATAATCCTTGGCGGTGTAATGGATGCTGATCAGCGCCTGGACGATGCGTTGCTGGTCGGCCGGCGCTAGCTTGCCGGTTGCGATCACGGCTTCGAATGCATTCGCCGCAGTCTCGTAGTCGCCCGCGCCATAGGCAGCGGACGCGCGCATGCGGTCGATGGTGAACTGCTCGTTGGCGGTCTTGCCGCCGACGGCGTCAGCCTCGCGCACCCGCGCCAGGGCTTCCTTGAATTTTTGTGCCTTGATCAGATCCTGCGCCGCCTGCAGTGGCTTGGCGACTTCAGGTCGCATTTGCGGTGCCGGGTCAGCGGCATGGGCAACCGCGGTAATGCCGACCAGCGCCGGTGCTGTGCTGAGCCCGATGGCGGCCAACAGTAGGCCGATTGGGACAAATCGAAATGGGGACATTGTTAGGTATCCAGTCTGTGGGTTGAAAAAAAGGCGGGAATCATCCCGCCAGGTGTTCAATCAAATTCGTTGGTCAAGAGCGTAAAGGAAACGGCGACGCCGTCCCTTTCGCGTTTCTTATTTCAGGAATTGCTCGTTGCCGATCATGCCGATCTTGGTCACGCCGAGCCGCTGCGCCGAGGCCATCACGGCGGCAACCGATTTGTAGGCCACCAGTTTATTGGGGCGCAGATGCACTTCCGCCTGGACCGGCATGGCAGCGATATTTTGCAGCTTGCTTTCCAGCGTGGCGCGGTCAGGGATGACCGTACCGTTCCAGATGATGGTGCCGTCGAAATCGACGTCGATGGTGACCACTTCAGGCGGCGCTGTCTGCGGCGGCGGGGTGCCGACCGGCATGTTCAGGTTAACGGCGTGGTTCTGGATGGGGATAGTGATGATCAGCATGATGATCAGCACCAGCATGACGTCGATCAGCGGCGTCATGTTCATTTCCATCATTGGCTCCGGATCGCCGGAACTGCTGCCCGAGCCGAGATTCATGCCCATAAAGATATCCTTCGTGTTAGTGGTCCCTGCCGAACGACAGGGCCCGTATGTCAGCCGCCGCGCGCTGGCGGTTCGGTGATGAAGCCAACCTTGGCAATGCCGGCTCGCTGTGCAGTCAGGATCGCACGGCCAACGAATTCGTAGCGTACATCCTGATCACCGCGGATATGCACTTCCGGCTGCGGTACCTGCACCGCGATTTTCTTGAGCCGGTCGAGCAAG
>JACMQD010000372.1 GCA_014377155.1 Herminiimonas sp. | reverse complement strand
TACTGCGCGCCTGACACTGGACGAAGTAATCCTGAGCGACAAATTCAACATCATGGAAAAGCAGCGTATCAAAACCGTTTATCGCGAGGTGTATGAACAGCTCGACAACATTCAATGGTGAGCGGGAGCGACTGATGATGGACCAGAACAAGCTGCGCACGTTGGTGTTCGAAAAAACCGGCATCCGTATCGACACGATGGACCCGGTATTTGCGCTGGTGGCGCTGAATGAAGCAGTGCTCGACGACAGCGTCGCGCAGCAAGCGGCAGTCATCAATGCCGCAGCCGACCGGCTGAGCGAACAAGCTGACAGACTGGAGGCGGCCAGCCAGCGCTATGCGGATTTGTTGCAGCAGTTGGAAAACACCACTGGCAGCGAAACGCACGAGCGGCGTCACGCGATCGTTGGCGAAGCGGGTGAAAACCAATTGCCCGGAGCAGAACAACAATACTGGCGACGCCACGCAGGGTCGGCCGCAATCGCACTGGCCACCGCCCTGCTGACGGTACTCATACTGTGGATAACCGGTTTGCGTAGCGCTGTGTAACCACCAAACCTCCGGGTTCGTCGACAGGCGCTGCATGAATGGCATGACGGCCAGCTTCGGCAAACCCTTCGCTTACTAAACAAACGACGCGCTGACTTAACGGCGACAGACGATCGCATGAAAAGGGTGCACAAGCCCGCAACCCTTGTACAATCGATTACCGAAATTCAATTCTTTTCGTGAATTCGGTCATCCAACGCATCGGCGAGGTCGAACATGAAAGAATTCAATTTCGAAAAAGTATCGATACAGGAAGCGATCAACGACCTCAAGGACAAGCCGCTCAACGCCTTGGACCTGGACTGGAAAACTTTGCGCAGCACGCTACCGGCAACGCAAAAAGTCCGGATCGATACAGCAACCCGTACGTGGCTTGGCGCCCTGCCACAAGATATACGGCCCAACTGGCTCGTGAAACAGTATCCCCGTATAGCTGACCTTCTAGCGGAAGTTTGGAAGCGTCCTGCGGCATGTCGACAATATCTCGACGAATTGACGTTCGATCAGCGTGGTGGACGACAGGGTTTTCCGCCAGCGGTTGCGCTCGAGCTGGCAACCCTGAAAGACTTTTTGAATCGATTGAACACCGAGAAACGCGGCGACGTGTGGGACGTGTGGGACGACGATCATTTAAGATAAAAGACGAGCATATTAGTCGAATTTCCGCATTCGGCCTGCCTTTACAACGCGCCGAAGGCGGCAGACGAATGATCGGTCATCATGAACTTAGAACTTGCCGGCTTTCCTGAGTTGATACGCCAACCCCTCCGCAATATCCGGATGCTCGTATTTCACCGCGAGGTCAATCGCCGTCATGCCCTGGTCGTTCTTCAAGGTCGCGTCCGCGCCTTCGTCGAGCAGCAGCTTGACCGTCAGGATGTGTCCGGCGCGCGCCGCCATCATGATCGGGGTGGTCTTGTTCGGCGATTCGGCGTCGATGTAGGCTGACCGGTCCAGCATGATCTTGACGATATCGTTGTTGCCGACTGCCGCTGCATAATGCAATGCGGTCCAGCCGGTCTGGTTCGGCTCGGCGCCCTTCTCCAGCAAGGCCAGTACCGCATTCCGGTTGCCTTTGTAGGCGGCGATCATCAGGGCCGTATCGCCATTGCGCGCCCGCACTTCAAAATTGATGTCGCGCGCCTGGATCAGCGCGGCGATGACCTTTTTGGAGTCCTCGCGCAAGCCCAGGATGAGTCCGGTGTCGCCGCGTTTTCCTTCGATGATGTTAGGGTCGAGACCGCGCTGGATCAGTGCGTTGATGGTCCTGGCATCATCGAGTTGTACCGCTTTAAAAAAGTCGTCGTATGCGCCGGCCAGTGCTTGTCGTGGCAAAGCGGCCATACTGCACAAGAAGAGGCCAAGCATCGCCACGCTGCGCAAGGTGGGAATATTGTTCGTCATGATCATGTCTCAGTACCAAGTTGTCAGCGTGCGATGTTGAACAGCTTGAAAAAATTATCGGTGGTCTGTTTCGCAACCTGTTCGAGCGGAATCGATTTCAGCGTCGCGATGTATTCGGCAACATGCTTGACCAACCCCGGTTCATTCATCTTGCCGCGATGCGGCATCGGTGCCAGGTAAGGCGAATCGGTTTCGATCAGCATGCTTTCCATCGGGACGGCGCGGGCGACCGCTTGCAGGTCTTTGGCGCTCTTGAAAGTGACGATACCCGAAAACGAAATGTAGAAACCCATGGCAATGGCTGCTTCGGCAACTTCCAGCGATTCGGTAAAACAGTGCATGACGCCACCGACGCCGCCGGCATCGGTTCCGGCACCCTCCTCGCGCATGATGCGGATGGTGTCGGCCGATGCGGCCCGAGTATGGATAATGAGCGGCTTGCCGGTCGCACGCGAGGCGCGGATATGCACCCGAAAGCGCTCGCGCTGCCATTCCAGGTCACCGGTCAGCCGAAAATAATCGAGGCCGGTTTCGCCGATGGCAACGATGCGCGGATTGTCGGCCAGCGCGACCAGCTGTTCCACAGTCGGCTCCGGTGTCTCGACATAATCGGGATGGACGCCGACCGACGCATACACATGCGGATAGGTTTCGGCCAGTTCAAGTACCTGCGGAAAGTCGGGCAGATCGACCGATACGCACAGCGCATGCGTAACCTGGTTTTCTTGCATCTTGCCGAAAATCTCAGGCAGCCGCGCGGCCAGTTCGGGAAAATTGATGTGGCAATGGGAATCGATATACATGGGCGGATTGTACGCTGTACCGACGGTGGACGCCGCCACGGCCCAATCAGGCGACGCGCTTGCCGACGATGATCAGATCGCGCTCGATGCCGTCCAGGGTCGCCACGCCGGGCATGGTGGCCCAGCGGGCAAAGCCGAATTTTTCGAACAGCGCCAGGCTGGCGACATTGTGGCCGAAGATGAAGCCGAGCAGTGTGTGGACGCGCACCTGTGGCGCGAATTCGATCGCCGCTGTCAAAAAGTAACGCCCCAGGCCCTTGCCCCGCGCGGATTCATGCAGGTAGATCGAGAGTTCGGCGGTGCCGGCGTAGGCCGGACGCCCATAGAAATTGGAGTACGACAACCAACCGACAATCTCGTTGTTTTTTTCGACGACCCACAGCGGCCGCCTGTCCGGCGTGTGGTCGGCGAACCACGCATGGCGCGATTCGACGCTCACCGGTTCGGTGTCGGCAGTAACTTCGCGCGAAGCGACGGTGCTGTTGTAGATGGCAACAATCGCCGGCAGATCGTCGAAGCGGGCAAGACGGTGCGAATAGTACATGTATTTACAGAGTGTGAGTTGCGCGGGACGAGCCGATGGCCGCGCCCAGCAGTTCTTCGATGCGTTGCTTGACGCGCACGCCGCTTTCGTCGGACGAAAAATGCACGCCGATGCCCTGCGCCTTGTTGTTGTTGGCGCCACCGGGTGTGATCCAGGCGATTTTGCCGGCAATCGGATATTTGGTGGTGTCGTCCATCAGAGTCAGGATCAGATAGATTTCATCGCCGATCTTGTAAGGCTTGTTGGTTGGCACGAAGATGCCGCCATTGCTCAGGAAAGGCATGTACGCCGCATACAGAGCCGCCTTTTCCTTTATCGGAAGCGACAGCACCGACGGTCGCGCAACAGCCGGCGCACTGGCATTGGCAGCGGCAGGTAGTTCAGCCATTACGATCCTTTCAGGTAAACAGCGACGCGTATTCGAGCAACATGTCTTCGATGAAGAGCTTGGCAGACAGCGGGTGCTCCGCAATGGCGCGGCGATCGGCAGCCGATTTGATCGCTGCCATTAGTCGCGTCAGGTCGGTGCGGCCGGCCACGGCGGTAATGTGCAACTCGTACCGCGGATAATACCGGATTCTGCCCGAAGTTTTAAGCGAAAACACGTCGTGGAGCCATCTTTGCAGCCACGCCACAAGTTCGGTGACCGGCACCTTTTGCAGGCGCTCGGCAGTTTTAAGCGCACTCTCGATATCAGGCTTGGCAAGCTGACCCAGGAAGTCGTCCATGGTCGCGCGCGATCCAGCCTCGGACGCAGCCACCGCGAGTAACGGCGCGCCACCCTGTTCCGCAAGCCAGACGTCGGCGTCCTTGACATTCTGACTAGCCAACCAGGCCAGCGCGACGTCGGCACCCGGCATCGGCAAGGCAAACTTGCGACAACGCGACAAGATGGTCGGCAGCAGACGATCAAGGCTGTTCGATACCATCAAAAACACCGTCTCCGGCGGCGGTTCTTCGAGGGTCTTGAGCAAAGCATTGGCGGCCGGGCCGTTAAGCGCTTCGGCCGGGTACATCAGGATCACCCGCTTGCCCTGCCGGTGCGTCGAAATATTGGTGAAGCCCGCGAGTGCGCGAACCTGATCGATCTTGATGTCCCGGGACGGTGCTTTGGCAGTCTTCGCGGTTTTTTTCTCTTCAACGGCGTCGGCGCCCTCATCGGTATCGACGCCGTCTTCGTCATCCAGCGCTTCCGGCCTGACCCGGCGGTAATCCGGATGCGCATAGTTCGAAAACCAGCCGCACGAAATGCACGTGCCGCAAGCATGGCCATCGGCGGCCGGCGACTCGCACAAGAGCGACTGCGCGAACCGTTCGGCGAAGTGGGCATTGCCAGTGCCTTCGGCGCCGTGGAACAAGACCGCATGTGGCAACCGCGCGCGCAACCGCTGCAGTTCCAGCCAGGCGTCGTTCTGCCATGGATAGACGACGCCGGACATCTCAGAGCTGGCCAAGAATAGCCTCGATGCTTGCCTGGATTTCATCGACGGCCCGGGCCGAGTCGATCACCCGAAAACGCTGCGGAAACCGACTCGCGCGGCGCAGGTACTCTGTTCTGACGCCACTAAAGAAATCTTCTTTTTCCTGCTCAAAACGGTCGAGTGTTCGACTACTGTCCAGGCGAGCGCGTGCGATATCGAGCGGCACATCGAACAGCAAAGTCAGGTCGGGCTGCAATTCCGGATGAACCCACCGCTCAAGCGCTGCCAGCTTGTCCAGCCCGAGCTTGCGACCGCCGCCCTGATAGGCAAACGTGGCATCGGTGAAGCGATCGGAAATGACCCAATCGCCGCGCGCGAGTGCCGGTTCGATGACCTGCGCGATATGCTCGCGCCGAGCCGCGAACATCAACAACGCTTCGGTTTCGAGATGCATTTTTTCATGCAGCACAAGCTCGCGAAGTTTTTCGCCCAGCACGGTGCCACCTGGTTCGCGGGTTGTAACGACGGTGCGCCCGCATGCGCGCAAGTACGTTGCCACAAATGTCAGATGGGTCGACTTTCCCGCACCGTCGATGCCCTCGAACGTAATGAATTTACCGCGTGTCATCTGTTGTTTATCCGTATATGTTCAGCCAAACAGGTCCGGCGCTATTTGGCACGCTGATATTTGTTGACCGCGCGATTATGGTCATCAAGGTTGTTGGAAAACTGGCTGGTGCCGTCCTTGCGCGATACGAAATACAAGGCATCGGTGCGCGCCGGTTTCAAAGCCGCCGCCAGTGCCGCCGAACCTGGCAAGGCAATTGGCGTGGGCGGCAAGCCGGCGCGCGTATAGGTATTGTAAAGGGTGTCGGTGAGTAGGTCGCGCTTGCGAATGTTTCCGGCGTATTTGTCGCCCATGCCATAAATGACGGTCGGATCGGTTTGCAGCAACATGCCTTGCCGTAGCCGGTTGACAAAAACGCCGGCGATCATGTCACGTTCGGACTTCTGGCCGGTTTCCTTTTCGACAATCGATGCCATGATCAAGGCATCATAGGCCGTCTTGTAGGGCAGCGTCGGATCGCGAATGGCCCAGGCGTCGTTGAGGCGCTTGATCAACAAATCGTGGGCCTGCTTGAATACTTGCAGGTCACTCGACCCTTTGGCAAATAAATAGGTATCGGGAAAAAACAGCCCTTCCGCCGCCTTGAAATCAGAAGTCACTTTGGCAAGCAACTCGGTTTCAGACAGCTGCGTCGTATCATGTTTCAAGGCCGGATGGCCGTCGATCGCCTGCCGCATCTGCCGGAAAGTCCAGCCTTCGATAATGGCTACCGATTCCTGGGCAAATTCGCCGCGCACCAGTTGATCGATCAGCCGTAGCGGCGTCGTCCCGGGTTTAAGCTCATAGCTGCCGGCTTTCAGCTTGTCGCCCTTGCCAGAGAATCGCGCGAGCATCTCGAAAAGCAGCGTATTGAGCGGTGCGCCAGCAGCGGCGATCTGCTGCGCCGAGCCGCGTATGCCGCTGCCGGGCTTGACGACAAAGGCAACAGGCGTCTGGGCAGTACCGATGATCGGCGAACGCGCCCAGTAAAACAGCAAGCTACCAGCCAGCAAGGACAGTACGATAAGGGAAATCAAAAATCTTTTCATTAAAACGAAGCCTGGTCGAATGGGGAAATCGCGCACGGATCGAACGCGTTTTTCTGACGCTACTATAATCGAGCCGTAATAATAATGGATGTCTAGCAAACCACCTGGATTTTATGACTGAAATGTTAACTACCTGGCTTCGGATAGTCGAGCAAAGCCGCGCAAGACCGATGGCGGATACCGTGCCCATTACGAACTTCGTGACGCCGCTCGCCGACCTCGGCCTGATCGCGGCCACGGGTGACGATGCCGCCACATTCCTTCACAATCAACTAACCAACGATGTCGAACATCTCGGTCTGGCCGAAGCGCGCCTTGCCGGATATTGTTCGCCGAAGGGACGATTACTTGCCACGATGATGATGTGGAAGACCCCCGACGCCATCATGCTGCAGTTGTCCGGCGATATCCAGCAAGGCGTGCAAAAGCGCCTGCAAATGTTCGTGCTGCGTGCCAAGGCAAAACTGGCCGACGTATCGGACCAGCATGCCGTGCTCGGTCTGGCCGGTCCAGCGGCGGCGATCTTACTATCCAAATGGTTTCCCTCGATGCCGGCGACGCCCTATGCGGTGACCGAATCGCCGGCCGGTACGCTGATCCGCTGCGTCGACAGCGCAAGCGGACCGCGTTATCAATGGATCACGAGCCACGCAATGGCTGCAGAGGCCTGGGATGAACTCGCTGGCGTATTGACCGTGAGCAGTGCGCGCGCATGGCGCGTGGCCGAGATCAGTGCCGGACTACCGCAAGTGGCCCAGTCCACGCAAGACCAGTTCGTGCCACAGATGATCAATTTCGAAGTCATCGGTGGCGTCAATTTCAAAAAAGGCTGCTATCCAGGGCAGGAAATCGTCGCACGCAGCCAGTATCTGGGCAAGCTCAAGCGCCGCATGTACATCGCCACTGTCGACAGCATCGACGCCAGGCCCGGCATGGACGTGTTCGCCTCCGGCGATCCGCAGCAGCCATGCGGCATGCTGGTCAATGCCGAAGTGGTTTCGCCCAATCAGGCGCTCTGTCTGGTCGAGGTAAAATCGGCGGCGCTCGAAGGCGGCACGATTCACCTCGGCTCGGCCAGCGGTCCGGCGCTTCGCTTTACACCGTTGCCTTACGAATTGATCGACGTCACTTGATGATCCGAGTCGCGACAGGATGTAGAAGTGCCGCTGCTAACCCCAGCCTCGCTCAAGCAGGCTGACGGCCTGTCCCTCGAACCAATATGGATTTGTATATCTATTATGAGGCTGACCTCGCCCACGCCGATGCACTGCAGGCGAAAGTACGCATGATGCAGGCCTCATTGCAGACAACACTACCGGTCGCGGCTGCACTCAGGCGCCGCCCTGATACGACAGATGGCCTGCATACCTGGATGGAAATCTATCCCGATGTGCCGGCCGGGTTTGAAGCGTTACTGGAGCGCGCTGTCGCGCAGTCCGGATTGTCGTTGCTAATCGTCGGCAAGCGCCACACCGAATATTTTGTGGAGCCTACACCATGTGCCTGATTGTCTTCGCGTGGAAAGTTATTCCCGGAACGTCCTTGATTGCCGCTGGCAACCGCGACGAATTCTATAAGCGTCCGGCGGCATCGGCCTGCTGGTGGGACGATCATCCGCAGATTTATGCCGGACGAGACTTGCAGGGCGGCGGTACGTGGATGGGGGTCACTCGCGACGGCCGCTTTGCCGCCATCACCAATATCCGCGCGCTGTCCGAACGGCGCACCGATGCCACCAGCCGCGGCGCCCTGGTTGCCGACTTCCTAGCCGGATCGATGACGGCGCGCGACTATGTCGCCGGGCTCGGCGATCGCGCCGACGAATTCAATGGCTACAACTTGCTGGTCGGTGACCGTCACGAATTGATCTGGTATTCGAACCGCATGCAGGAAGACCCGCGCAATGGCAAATCGCTGCCGCCCGGCGTGTACGGTTTGTCGAATGCGTCGCTCGACTCACCTTGGCCGAAGGTCGTCAGGACCAAAGCGCAGTTCGCCAGCTTGCTATGCCAGTGTGCACCGGAGGCCGCGTATTTCGAAATGCTCACCGATACCACCATCGCATCCGATTGCCGCCTTCCAAAGACCGGCGTGGCTATCGAACTCGAACGCGTGCTGTCGGCGGTCTGTATCGACACGCCAAATTATGGCACCCGGGTATCGACTGTCGTGCAAATTCATGACAATGGCACTGTGGCGATGAACGAGCAGTCAGTCAGATAATCTTGTGCTCGCGCAGGACGATTGAGCCGCATCGCGCAACAACAGCCGGACTCCATTCTGGCGCCGCAACAGCGCGGACTGCGCCGCTGCATGCACTTCGCGGGTCAGGCGATCCAGAAGCGACGGAGCAGCCCGCGCCTGTTGCCAATACAAAGGCACATCCAATGGCGTGTGCGGTACCAACTCCTGAAGGGAACCGCTCTTCAGATGGTGGCTGATTAATGGCTGCGGATGCATTCCCCACCCCATTCCGGCAAGCGATGCTGCGACAAAAGCCTGTGGGGACGGCAATGTGTGCCGTGGCAATTCGACATGACGGTGGCACAGGCGCCGCACCCACCGCGATTGCAGTTCGTCACGGATTTTCCCTCTCGGTATTTTTTCTGACCCCGGATACACAAAAAATCTGACGCGCTCGCGCAGGTCAGTGAATTTGAACCATGCTTCACAAGTACAAGCGCCCTGTAATTCCTAGCCGCATTTGCCGAAATTCCCGTTTTATTCACATAGCGCGCGAACGACTTATAATGCGGTCATGACTATCCCCACACCACCGGCCCGAAATGTTTTCGGCCAACCACTGGTACCCTGCTCGTTCGACCCGTTGACCGGATTCTTTCGCGACGGCTGCTGCAAAACCAACGACGAGGACGTCGGCACCCATGTGATCTGCGCCATCATGACCGATGAATTCCTGGCTTTTAGCAAGAGCCGTGGCAACGATCTGAGTACGCCGGTGGCGCAGTGGGGATTTCCTGGACTAAAAGCAGGCGACCAGTGGTGTCTGTGCGCGTTGCGCTGGATCGAGGCCGTCAAGGCAGATGCGGCGCCGTTCGTGGTGCTCGAGAGTTGTAATTTTTCCGCCCTCGATATCGCTGCGCTCGACCTGTTGAAACAATATGAGTACCAGCGGC
>JACMQD010000371.1 GCA_014377155.1 Herminiimonas sp. | reverse complement strand
GTTCGAGACAGATCTGCGGTGTGATGCCGGTGATCAGGCACGCTTGCGGATCGGGCAGGAAGTCCGGGGCTGGCTGGCAGTACAACATGACCGGCGTGCCGATTTCGTTCAGTTCGGCATCGGTGCGGATTGCGGCGAATTGCGCCGGGCGGTCGCGCCGCGCCTGCGCACCGAACGTTTCGTAATCGTGCCAGAGAAAAGTGTGAGTAGACATCGGGCCAGCGGTCATCGTTGAAGAAATGAAGGGCGCGTTTTACAACGCTGCCGGGATTATGCCATGCACGGCCTGAAAGTTTGGCGCACAGGTTTTGCCAGTCGGCTTTACGACACCACGGCCATCACGTCGTTACTTTGCATCGACTGTTGCATTTGCAGCCTTTGGATTGATAAGTTCGCTAGCGAACAGTGTTACAGAATCAAGCTGGGTGAGGTTCGTGTCCTACCAATTGCGGTATTCAATTCCTCATTACTTTACTTAAGACAACTATGGAAAAACTTAACAAGATTGCCATCGCGATTGCAATTCTGTGCTCCGCCACCTCTGTTGGCGTGCTGGCACAAACAACTGACTACAACCCGTCGTGGTACATCGCGCCGAGTGTCAATGCGATGTATGCGGATTCGGACTTCGGCGTCGACAAGACTGCCATCGGTGGTGGCCTGCGTTTCGGCAAGCCGATTTCGCAGAACTGGGATGTCCAGTTCGGTAGCACTTATTCGCGTGCACGCGATAACGGTCAACGGTATCAGCAAACCACGCTCGGCGCCGACGCGCTGTATATGTTTTCACGCAAGCAGTTCCGCCCGTTCGTCCTGATTGGCGCCGGCGCACAGCATGACAAAGTCAACGCACGTTTCGGCGAAACCACGAAGACCTCGCCGTATATCAATGCCGGTGTCGGTTTCCAGTTCGCCTTCAACGACCGTCTGGCGGTCCAGGCCGATGTGCGCCGCGTGCAGGGCTTTATCCGCGACAATGCCTTCGGCGACAACCGTTCGCAGAACAACTATGTCAACATCGGCTTGAACTATGCATTCGGCGCGGCGCCATCGCGTCCGGTCGAGCGCATGGCACAGGCGCCGGTACCAGCACCAGCGTATGTACCGCCGCCAGCACCGGCGCCGATGCCAGCCCCGGCACCGGCACTGCGTTTCGAGCGCACCACGCTGTCAGCGACTGAACTGTTCGAATTCGATCGGGCAAATCTGCGCATGCCACAGCCTAAGCTCGATGAAGTCGCCGCTGCACTGATGGCCAATTCACAGCTGACAAACATTGTCATCAGCGGCCATACTGACCGCCTCGGTTCCGATCAGTACAACCTGAAACTGTCGCAGCGTCGCGCGGATGCGGTAAAAAATTACCTCGTTGGCAAGGGCGTGGACGGTAGCCGTTTGCGCACTGAAGGAAAAGGCGAATCGAACCCGGTAGTCGAGTGCAGCCAGCGCAATCGTGTTGAATTGATCAAGTGCCTGGAACCGAACCGTCGCGTCGAAGTGGAGCAGATCACGATCGAGCGCCGCGTTCAGTAACATCTTGCAGGACGGCGCAGCATCGAATCGATGTTTGTCGCCTGTCTGATGCAAAAAGGGAGCCCATCGCGGGCTCCCTTTTTTTTGGCATCCATTCAGTTGCCGCAAATTCAATGTCGTTTTGGCAGGAACTTCGTTCGCGGGCTTGTGTTCATAAGGCTTTATCCAATTCGATTGCAACCAATGAACAATTCTTTCCGAGATCGGATCAAATCTGCCACTCCCCGGGCTGTGTCGGGCAATGGCAAGACCTTGCTTGCGGTCGGCGCGACGTTGGCGCTCATGGCGGCGTTCGTACAATATCGCACCCGCAAGGCAGAACGCGATAATCCACCGGTAGGCCGTTTTATCGAAGTCGACGGCGTCCGCTTGCACTATACCGAACGCGGTCAAGGTCAGCCTCTGGTCCTTGTACACGGCAACGGCACCATGTTGCAGGATTTCGACATTAGCGGCGTGGTCGACATGGCTTCCGCGAATTATCGCGTGATCGTATTCGACCGGCCAGGGTTTGGCTACAGCGAACGGCCGCGCAGCCATGTATGGACACCGAAGGCGCAGGCCGAGCTGTTGTACAAGGCACTTCAGCGACTCGATATCCAGAATCCGATCGTGGTTGGCCACTCATGGGGTACGTTGGTGGCCATCGAACTCGGCTTGTATCAGCCGCATTACATGCGCAGCCTGGTTCTGCTGTCGGGTTACTACTACCCATCGGTACGGCTCGATGTCGCGCTTGCGGCGCAACCGGCGATCCCGCTGATCGGCGACCTGATGCGTTTCACAGTGTCGCCTTTAATCGGCCGCATGATGTGGCCATTGGTGCTGCGCAAGCTGTTCGGTCCTGCCGAGGTGCCGCGCCGCTTCGCGCGCTTTCCGGTCTGGATGTCGCTGCGGCCGTCGCAATTACGCGCTAGCGCAGCTGAAAGCGCGTTGATGATTCCTGCTGCGTTCAGACTGCGCCATCGCTATCAGGAATTGAGCATGCCGGTCACGATCATGTGCGGCGAAAATGACCGCTTGATCAGTGCCGAGCACAATTCAGTGCGCCTGCATGAGGCTCTGCCGGAAAGTGACTTGCGGCTGGCGCCGGGTGCCGGCCACATGGTGCATCACCTCGTACCCCAGCAGGTTATGGCCGCCATCGACTCTGCAAATCGTGCCGGCGATCCGGATGCCGATACGGCTTCTGCACGGCAGCAACGCGCGGTCAGCAGACACTGGATCGCCGGCGCACGCAAAGGCAGCTAAACCATTCAACATACTTTTTAAAAGGAAGCCGTACTATGGAAATACTGGATCTGGTTCAGTGGCCGGCGATGGTCATCACCGTGGTGGCCGCGTGGCTAGTCGGTTCGCTGTCGGAAAAGCGCCGCACTGTTGGCTTCTGGCTTTTTCTTTTGAGTAATATTTTATGGGTGATCTGGGGTTTTCACGATGAAGCCTATGCCCTCATCACATTACAGCTCGCGTTGGCTGCGATGAACATCCGCGGTGTCTCCAAGAATGAAAAAGCCGCGGAGGAAGAAAAATCTCCGGTAACCAGCTGACCAATATTCCGGCATCAGTCAGTCGCCGTTCTTACACGGTTGTAGGTGACTGACTACAACGATTGCGCCGATACGCCGATAGTGCGATTCGTCCCGATTATTCATACTCCTTGTCAACCCGCTGCATTCCGGCGGGCAAACTGGCAGAGCAAGAACATGACGATTCGCACGCAAAAAACCCTTATGAACGCATTAAGTCCACTAATCGTCACGTTCGTTACGCTGATGTTTTTCTGGATTGGCGACAAGACTCTGTACCCGCTGTGCGTGCGCTTCAAAAACCTCGCGGATCGCGCTGTTGCCTGTCCGCTGGTGCTTCCCCAGCCGCTGGCGATCGTCGCTTTTTTGATTGCATTTGCAGGGTTGGCAACATCCGCGCTGCGCCTGTATCGCTATTACTTGCAGAATGCGGAAATGAAGGCGGCCGAATAAACCGCTTCTACATTGCCCCGCTGCATGCAGTTCACAAATGAATCAGCGCATCCTCTACGGTGCGAATGTATTTTCGGAGTATTTGATATACATCCCGATCAAATGTCGCATCGCGTACGCTAATCATCTCGCGTGCAGCGTCGATACTGTCTGCCGTGCCGATATAACCCCATCTGTTGACGATGTGATAGCTTGCCCCTTCTGGGATTCCCACCGGGCCTGGGTAGGGCCATGCCCGCAACTGGAGTGGCTTGAGTGCTGCCAGAACGCGTTCGGTGTGAGCGGCATTGGCTTCTTTTCCACAGCAAGCGCCGAGGCAACGTTTTACCTGGCTTGCAAAGCAGGGCTTACCCGGCTTGGTCTTGTCGAGCCCCAGCAGGGCAGGGCATAACTGGTTTTCATCGGCAATCGAGCGTAACGCATTGGTCGCCTTGAGCTTGCTCGAAAATGGCCCGTACAGGAATTCATCCTGGGTGAAGAACAGGTCATTGGAGGGCACCAGCGCTAGGCGTAACGCGCCTGCGCGCATGACTAGACGCCATGCACAGACATCGTCATTACGGCGCAACTTGGCGTTATGCGCCGGCGACAGGGTCTTGATCAGCATCGCTTCCTTGAGCAGCGCGCCGATTTCTCCGGCGGTGTCGACCCACTCGATGCGGCGTAGTTGTTGCGAAAGTTGCAGTTCCTTCGACGACAGATGGTCGCTGCTGAAATGCGAGAGAACACGGCGCCGGATGTTGTTAGCCTTGCCTACATAGAGCGGCAAGTCGTTTTCGCCATAGAACAGATACACGCCATGCGTGGCGGGCAGGGTGTCGAGAACCGACGCATCGAGCTGAGACGGCACGCTGGGCCGACCGATCAGCTGGCCGATCGCCAGCTCGACCTGATCAGCCGGCAGCGTGGCGCGAATCGACTGCCAGAACTGCCAAATGAGACGCGCGTCGGCTAATGCACGGTGACGGCCGGTTTCCGGCAGCTTGTGGCGCTCAACCAGGGCATCGAGATTGTGGCGGGCAAAGCCGGGATAGAGCTTGCGCGACAGTTTGACAGTACACAGTACGGCCGGCTTGAAGGCGTGGCCGCTCCGCTTGAACTCGTTTTTGAGAAAGCCATGATCGAAGCGCGCATTGTGCGCAATGAACAGCCGTCCGTCGAGACGCGCATGCAGTTCAGCGGAGAGGGCGTCGAAACTCGGCGCGTCCGCAACCATGTCATTGGAAATGCCGGTCAGCGACTGAATGAAGGGCGAAATTGGTGTGCCCGGATTGACCAGGCTGCTCCATTCCCGTACACCGTTCTCGTCGACTTCGACGATCCCGATCTCGGTAATACGATCGGACGTCGCTGCGGTGCCGGTAGTCTCTAAATCGACAAAGGACAGGCGGAAATCTGAAACGGCTTGCGGCATGGGAGC
>JACMQD010000370.1 GCA_014377155.1 Herminiimonas sp. | reverse complement strand
TTTGATATGGACCGTTGCTGCACATTGTCATTTAATGTCGCTCGAGACGGGCCCGTCGACCTTATCTTTTTCACGTACAGTATCGAATCGCTTTTTCTTTTTGATTGGTGCTGATTCCTCCTGTCGCGCTTTTGTTTCATACGGCGGCGCCACAGGAATCGGAAACCCGAGGAAAGCCATGACGAAAAAAATAGGAAGTAAAACGTAGAACAGCGGCCTCCTCCAGGTCAGCTTTTTCTTAAAAAACATGCAAGCCTCTTTTATTGTATGTTTCTCAATTTGAGATACGGCCTCAGTTCTATATTTCAAGACCACAATAAAAAATGCATGCGAACCAGAGCACCCGCATTTTGGCCGCTTCTGGCGTGCCCGGTCCAGTGCAGTGATTCGTTTTCGTGCAGTGAAAGTACGGCGATCAGCTTGCCATACTTGACCAGCGGCAGCGCAAGATCGTCGCACCCGCAGATATTCGCACAGGCATCGGCACAATTTGCGGAACGCGGGTCGAGCGCGATGTTGTCCACCACTATCGCATCGCCTGCGCGCAGGGCGAGGATGATCGCCGGCCCGAAGTCATCTGACTGCCGTGCTGCGCCGGCCATGCTGAAAATTCCAGTCGAAACCAGTCACGGCGAATCGAAAACGTGGCCTTGAGTTCGTCGACTTCGGCGTTCTTGAGGGGGCTCACATTCAGATAACGGCCCGGTAACTCGTTCGCCGTTGCAATCATGTCCTCCGGCCCGCTCAGCGAGCGCAGGCTGTCTGATTGTCGCAGTTGAAAAACATGGCCTGCGGCGGCTAGCCGGGTCGTGTGCAGTGGCGGCCCCTGCGGATTGGGCCCACTGATCTGCAGCCAGGAGGCGGCTTAGATCCACATCGGCAGGGTAGGTAACGTAAAATCGAGATCCGCAACCCCGCATGAGGAGCAATGTTGGACCAAGATATCATCGCCGTGTCGTTTGTTCGCCAGTTAGGCCGGCGTGTCGCCGGCTACTTCACCGGCGCCATGGCATCCCAGTCCGCCGTGCCGACGCGGCTGCTATCTGCAGCCAAGTTGCTGGCTTGCCTGGGCGTCGCCGGCGTTGCGTTGCTGATGCTTTACACCATCCTCCTGGTGCCGTTTACGCCCAGCATTGCAGACTTGCGCAAGGCCAAGGTCGACCAGCCGAGCATCCTGATGTCGGCCGACGGCAAACAACTGGCGGTGTTCAAGCGCACCAACCGGCAATGGGTGCCGCTCAATCAGGTCTCGCCCAATGTGCTCAGCGCGCTGATCGCCACCGAAGACCACCGTTTCTACGAACACCACGGCATCGACTTCAAGCGCACGGTGGCAAGTGCCGCGCGTAGCCTGATCGGCAAAACCGAAGGCGGTTCGACACTGACCCAGCAACTGGCGCGCAACCTGTATCCCGAAGAAATCGGCCGTAGCCGCTCGATCACCCGCAAACTCAAGGAAATGATCACCGCGCTCAAAATCGAGCAGACCTACACCAAGAAGGAAATTCTCGAAACCTACCTGAACACGGTGCCGTTTCTGTATAACGCTTTCGGCATCGAAATGGCGGCGCGGACCTATTTCGACAAGTCTGCTGCGCGCCTGAACGTTCTCGAAAGCGCCACGCTGATTGGCATGTTGAAGGGCAATAGCTATTACAACCCGGTCACCAATCCCGAGCGCGCCCTCAACCGGCGCAACGTCGTGCTGGGGCAGATGCGCAAGCATGCGGTGCTGACCGAGTCCAACTTCAATACGCTGAAGACGCGGCCGATTCGGCTCGACTTCGAGCGCCAGGAAGTGCCGGTCGGACCGGCACCGCATTTTGCCGAACATGTACGCAAGTGGCTCATCGAGTGGGCTTCAGGCAACGATTACAACATTTATCTCGACGGTCTGGTCGTCACGACGTCGATCGATTCGCGTTTGCAGGCAGTGGCCAACGATGCGGTCACGCGCCAGCTCAATGCGCTGCAGGCGGTGGCCGACGTCGAATGGGGCTTGAACTCCACACGACTGTTATCGTCGTCCACCGGACCCTATGTCGGCATGCGTACGCGCGTGCAGCCATTTCGCTATTTTTGGGAATCCAGGGAGGGCATGGTCGACGCGTTCATCCGCGAGTCCAGCGCTTATCGTAATGCAGTCGAAGGCGGCGCGGCGCCGGAGGCGACGCTGGCCCTGCTGCGCAAGAACCGTGAATTCATCACCGCACTGCGCACTGAAAAGACACGGCTGCAGTCGGGTTTTGTGGCCATGGACCCGGGTACCGGCCAGATCAAGGCATGGGTCGGCAGTCGCGATTTCCAGACCGATCAGTTCGATCACGTGGCCAGGGGGCAGCGTCAGCCGGGATCGAACTTC
>JACMQD010000369.1 GCA_014377155.1 Herminiimonas sp. | reverse complement strand
GAATGAAAATCAGAGCGCAAATCGGCATGGTGCTGAACCTCGACAAATGCATCGGATGCCACACCTGTTCAGTGACATGCAAAAACGTCTGGACCAGCCGTGACGGCGTCGAATACGCATGGTTCAACAACGTCGAAACCAAGCCTGGCATCGGCTACCCGAAGGAATGGGAAAACCAGGACAAATGGAATGGTGGCTGGAAGCGCAAATCCAACGGCAAGATCGAGCCGCGCCAGGGAAGCCGTCTCAAAATTCTGGCCAATATTTTCGCCAATCCGAACCTGCCGGCGATCGACGAATACTACGAGCCATTCACCTACGATTACGAGCGTCTGCAAAATGCGCCGTTGTCGGAAACGCCGCCAACCGCACGTCCATTCTCCGTCCTGACTGGCAAGATCATGGACAAGATCGAATGGGGCCCGAACTGGGAAGATGACCTCGGCGGCGAATTCGCCAAGCGCAGCAAGGACAAGCTGTTCGACAACATGCAAAAGGAGATGTACTGCACGTTCGAAAACACCTTCATGATGTATCTGCCGCGCCTGTGCGAGCACTGCCTCAACCCGACCTGTGTCGCATCCTGCCCGTCCGGTTCGGTGTACAAGCGCGAAGACGACGGTATCGTTCTGATTGATCAGGACAAATGCCGCGGCTGGCGCATGTGCATTTCCGGCTGCCCGTACAAGAAAATCTATTACAACTGGTCATCCGGCAAGGCCGAGAAGTGCACGTTCTGTTACCCGCGTATCGAAGCCGGCCAGCCGACCGTCTGTTCCGAAACCTGCGTCGGACGTATTCGCTATCTCGGCGTGTTGTTGTACGACGCAGACCGGATCGAAGCGGCGGCGTCGGTGCCTGATCCGCAGGATCTGTACGAGTCGCAGCTCGGCCTGTTCCTCGATCCTCATGATCCGGCCATCATCGAGGAAGCGCGTAAGCAGGGCATTCCCGATTCGTGGCTCGAATCGGCCAAGCGTTCGCCGGTCTACAAGATGGCGGTCGACTGGAAGGTTGCGTTCCCGCTGCATCCTGAATATCGCACGCTGCCGATGGTCTGGTACATCCCGCCACTGTCACCGATTCAGGCTTCGGCCGAGTCTGGCCAGATGGGCATGAACGGCATCATCCCGGACACCAAGAGTTTGCGCATTCCGGTTCGCTACCTCGCCAATTTGCTCACCGCCGGCAAGGAAGCGCCGGTGGTCGTCGCCCTCGATCGCATGCTGGCGATGCGGGCGTACATGCGCAGCAAGACCGTCGACAAGACCGAGAATCTCGAGGTGCTGAAACAGGTTGGTCTGACCAAGGCGGTGGTTGAAGACATGTATCACATCATGGCGATTGCCAATTATGAAGATCGCTTTGTCATACCGAGCAGTCACAAGGAAATGGCGGAGGACAGCTTTAACGAAAAAGGGTCGTGCGGATTCTCGTTCGGTAATGGTTGTTCGGATGGGACGACTGAACCATCGCTGTTTGGTAAAAAGAAAACGGGGTCGACGATCTTTATGGCGATGCCGAAGTCGCGGAAGAAGGTTGAGTCGTAAAGGCAGCTATTGACGGCGTAAGCGGGTAAATGCCGACGCGCTTTTTTCTTAGACTGGCCAATTTTCATTTGATGTGAGCGCCGTAGTTGGGCTGGCAGCGTCGACAGCATGGGCTGTAACCTCCCGCCGGCCGGCCCCTTCCTCCTTGCGGGGGGAAGGAGCCGGCCGGTAAATGGTTCCAGTGATAGAGGTCGAATTTCGCAATAGAAAATGCAATTCGACGAACGCACTGGCTGCTCTACAAGATAAAGGAATCACCATGAAACACTATCAAATCCTCTCCGCTCTGCTGCTCTACCCCGAGCAACCATTACTCGACAACCTGACCGAACTCGAAGCCATGCTGGACGACGAACCAGCCCTGCAACTGCCGCTACGTCCGCTGTTCGCCTATCTCGGTTCGCACACGCTGATCGCTCTGCAGCAAAACTACGTGATGATCTTCGATCGCACGCCATCGCATTCGCTGCATCTGTTCGAACACATCCACGGCGAATCCCGCGATCGTGGTCAGGCAATGGTCGACCTGATGGAAGAATACAAACGCCACGGCCTGGAAATGACCGGCACGGACCTGCCGGACTTCGTGCCGCTGTTCCTCGAATTTTTGTCCCAGCTCGACGACGAAAATGAATCCGGTCGCCTGCTGGGCGATGCGATTCATGTACTCGCCCACATCCGCCGCAAGCTCGCCGCAAACCGCAGCGAATACGCCGGCGTGTTCAGCGCATTGGAGCTATTGAGCCCAATCGCCGCAGAAGAATTGACCGAGCCGCCGATCAACGACATGGACGAAGCACTTGAAACGTTCGGCCCTGGCGTTGATGGCGTCGAGCCGCTGCTGAAAACGATGCCAGGCGGCGTACAACCGATCAATTTCTATCCAAAAGGGGCGCGCAGCGCCGCCTGATTCCATTTAACGAGGGCGCGGTCCGTCGCGCCGGCCTAGGAGAGCACATCATGAATTACCTGCATCAATTCACGTTCGGAATCTATCCGTACATCGCGCTGGCGATCTTCCTGCTCGGCAGTCTGATCCGCTTCGACCGCGAGCAATACACGTGGAAATCCGAATCAAGCCAGATGCTGCATCGGGGCAGTCTGCGTCTCGGGAACATTCTTTTTCACGTCGGGATCATCGGCTTGTTCTTCGGGCACATGGCCGGTCTGCTCACGCCGATCTGGGTGTGGGATGCAATCGGTGTCACCCACGGTGCGAAGCAAATCGTGGCGATGGTCGCCGGTGGCGTGATGGGGGCGATGTGCCTGGTTGGTATCGTGATTCTGCTGGTACGCCGTTTTTCCAATGATCGTTTGCGCGCGGTGACGACCTTCAAGGACAAGCTGGTGCTGCTGTGGATACTCGCGACGCTGTTGATCGGCCTGACATCGATTTATGTATCGGCCGGCCACACCGATGGCCACATGATGGTGCAGCTGATGATGTGGGCGCAGCATATCGTTACGTTCCGTGGTGACGCAGCCCAGTTCATCATCGATGCACCGACAATTTTCAAAATTCACCTGTTCATGGGCATGTCGCTGTTCGTGATTTTTCCCTTCACGCGCCTCGTGCATGTCTGGAGCGGCTTCGGTGCGATCGGCTATCTCGGACGCGCTTATCAACTCGTTCGCTCCCGCTAATTCAACAAGGAAGACATCATGAGCATTTCTGTCAATGGCGTAGAAATCGACGACAGCGTTATCGAACGAGAATTGGCGCATCATCAGAAGGCGGCGAATCCACTGAAGCAAAGCGTGCATGAAGTGGTGCTCCGCTCGGTACTGTTGCAAGAAGCCGAGCGACTTGAGATCGTGGCCGAGGATGACGATGCGCGCATTGAGGCATTGTTCGCGCAGGAGGTCCGCGTACCGGAAGCGGACGAGGCGGCCTGCGAACTGTATTACCGCAACCAGCCTCTGCTGTTCTCCAGCGGCGAGATGATCGAGGCGCGTCACATCCTGTTCCAGGTAACGCCAACGGTGCCGCTCGAATTGTTACGCGATACCGGCGAAGCGGTCCTTGCAGCGCTGCGTGAAACGCCGGAGCGCTTCGAGGAACTGGCTCGTCAGTATTCCAACTGTTCGTCCGGCGCGGTCGGCGGCAGTCTTGGTCAGCTCACGCGCGGCCAGACGATACCGGAATTCGAAAACATGGTGTTTCGCATGGGCTCGGGCGAGATGGCGGTTCGTCTTCTTGAGACCCGCTTTGGTCTGCACATCGTTCAGGTGCTGCGCCGCGTCGAGGGCAAATTGCTGCCGTTCGAAGCCGTCAAAGCGCAGATCGAAGACTATCTCACCACCCGGACCTGGCAACGCGCGGTGCACCAGTACCTGCAAATTTTGGTAGGTCGGGCCGACATTCAAGGCATTACATTGGACGGCGTGCAAAGTCCGCTGGTGCAGTGATCGTCGACGCTCACCGAATCGCAATCGAACTCCGTTTGATCTGAAGGAAAAAAGTGAATATCTCCAGCTATCCCGAATTTATCGGCGCCGTCAATCGCCAGCCCAATCCGCAACGGCTTCTGTTCGTTTTCGTGGAGTCCCAATTGCCGTCGAGTCCAACCGAAAATCAGAAGCAGGATTTTCATGCGCAGCAGGGCGGTACGCTCAGTCCCGTTATGTGCGTCGACAAGCTTCCGTGCGAAATGACGCGCTTCGAGGCGCTTGTTGATGAATCGAGCCGCATCGCGCAGCATTGGGATATCGTGTTTGCGGCTGCGCTATCGAGTCGCGATACGACAGTGCCGACGTCGGACGATGCCGAGCAGCCGTTGCGTAACATGATTGAT
>JACMQD010000368.1 GCA_014377155.1 Herminiimonas sp. | reverse complement strand
GAGCTAAATTTTTGCCCGCCGGACTCATGAGTTTTTATACGACCGTGAGTTCGCTAGCGCACATATTAGATTGTCAACGTTGAGGTACTGTTTCAAAAAGGTCGGCTCGTTGCAACCGTAATTGACCTTCATCAGGCATCGATATCGCGGTTGCAAAAGGTGACGAATTCGCTTACGACACTAACGAACCTAACGAACGACGACAATTTTATGCATTTACTTCCATCTCCAAACGACCAAACCGGATTTCATCGTGCATTGGCGCACTTCAATCACGATCGCGTTGAGCCTGCTCTGCCACATGGCGACTGGGAAGAAGTCCTGACCAATAATTTGCAATTTACGCTGGCAGAAGGTCGATTTCTCGAACAAATGCGGCACGCGGTCGCGCCAGCGTTGCCATCAGCTGATCTAGGCACGGACGAGTTTCTCGAATGGTTCGAGGCGTTACAAGTAACCGGCGCGGGCCAGCAACATGACTTGTTTAACTGGCTCGCCGAGCAGGCCGATATGGATGCGATGCGCTGGTTTCTGACGCAGGAAGCGGCCGGTGAAGCCGGGTTTGACGACTTGCTGGCGTTTACGCAGGTGCGTCTGCCCTCTCAGGCAAAATTAGAATGCGCCCGCAATTTTTGGGATGAAATGGGGCACGGTAAGCTTGGTGCGATGCACGCCGAGATGCTCGACAAAATGGTGCGCGATTTGGGATTGGCGCCTTGCATCGATACGACTGTGTGGGAATCGCTTGCGCTGTCGAATACCATGCTCGGACTGGCGATATCGCGGCGTTATACCTACCAATCGCTTGGCGCACTTGGCGTCATAGAATTGACCGCCCCCGGGCGTGTCAAGAAGGTTGCAGCCGGTATGACGCGTCTCGGCCTCGCTCCGCGCTCGCGCGCCTATTTCGACGTCCATGCGACGCTCGATGTATTCCACGCGCGAACGTGGCTGCAACAGGTGATACGCCCGTTGATCGACGCCGATCCGCAACTTGCTCGTTCGATTGCCGAGGGTGCGCTAATGCGGCTTGCATGCGGTAGCGACTGCTTCGATCGCTACGCTGAGGAGCTGACGCAGTCGTTTGAACGCGGCGACGATCCGATGCCGAGTTCGGTACCTAAACCGCAAAGCGCCAATTGTTAGCCGCCATCACCTCTGCGGTTGACGCGTCCATCAATACCAAAGCGCTGCCCGACACCGGCGCTTTACAGCACCTGCTTGAAACCATCGCAGCCAGCGGCTACACATTCACCACGCCGACACCAGCGACGCATCAGCGTTTTTTGGATCGAAACGGTCCAACAGGAAGTGGAATGCGAGCGCTGTTCGGCTGGAGTCAGAGGTGCGATCCGTCTGAATTGAATCAATCACTGCTACGCCGGTTGCAATCAACCGGCGTCGTCTCCGTCAGCGCGCTCGTGCAATCGACGGTCCGCGTAGCGCGTCTCGGCGTTGACGTGTTTGTGCATTCGGGCTTTCCGACCGTCGCAGCAAACGCTGTTTTTTTTGGTCCCGACACCTATCGATTCGCACGCTTTATCGAGCATCAATGTCATGCCACGTTGCAGGCGAAATCGTTCCGGAATTCACATCGGGACTCCGGTCGCGAAGGTGATAGTCGTGTTCGATCAAACCGGCCGCTACGGATTCTGGACGCGGGCTGCGGCAGCGGTGCTGGCGGAATCGCCGCTGCGCGCATCATCGCAAGTTACGGTCTGGATTATCATCTGATTCTCTCCGATATCAATCCTCTGGCGCTACACTTTTCTGCCATTAATGCTGCCGTCGCAAACGTCCCGTGCACGACAATAATTAGCGACAGCGTCAGTGCAACAGAAGGACTGTTCGATCTGATCGTCTGCAATCCGCCGTATATGGAAGATGCGGGTCAGCGCGCCTATCGGCACGGTGGCGAGCGACTTGGTCGCGCACTCAGTGCGCGGATTGCAATCGAGGCGCTCGATCGTCTGGCACCGGGCGGCACACTGCTGCTCTATAGCGGCGTCGCGATCGTCGATGGAATTGACCGCCTGTTGGCCGAACTGCAGCCGGTATTGAACCAGTTCCGTTGCCATTGGCACTACAGCGAAATCGATCCAGATATTTTTGGAGAAGAACTGGCTTGCGGCCATTATGAACAGGTCGAGCGCATTGCCGCTATTGGCCTTGTTGTCACGTGCCCGGCCTGAGGGCTAGCCCATGCCTCTTGACAATTCAAGGCCACTGGTGACTGCGAGCGCGGCCCTTACGGCGACGGCAAAACGCTACAGCATCATCGAGCGCATGCCGAAATGGCTAATCTGCATACCACTGGCATGTCAATGGGCGTGGCTTTCGTTACGTTATCGCAGCGCGACCTTGCCGTCGGCGGCGAACCCATCGATTCCTTCGGGCGGTCTGGTCGGAGAAGGCAAGATGGATTATTTCAAGGGCATGGGCTCGCTTGCCAGACGATTCACTGCGAGCTCGTCGGCCTTGTCGACCACCTCGCGTCCAACCACTGAGTCACTGCAGCAGCACTTGCGCGACGCACGGCTTGCGTTTCCATTGATCGCCAAGCCGGATCTCGGCCTGTGTGGTTTCGGTGTTCAAAAAATCGACGATTTTTCTCAGTTGCTGCACTACGCACTTTCCTTTCCGCCCGATGAAGTCATCGTGTTACAGGAATACCTGGACGATGAAGGCGAGGCAGGTATTTTTTACGCGCGTGATCCTCACACAGACCGGGCTGAACTGATTGGGTTGGCATTACGATTTTTCCCTCGCGTCGTTGGCGACGGAAGGTGCAGTCTCGACGTGTTAATACAGGAAGACGTGCGAACACGTCGCATGGTTCAGTCATCCCAGCATAGATGCAACTTCGATGGATCGTGGATTCCGCCCGCGGGGAAGGTAGTGCGACTGTCCACAATCGGCTCTACTCGCGTGGGCGGCCTGTATCGCGACGGCGCCGCCCACATCAGCCCGGCGCTGTGTGCAGCCGTCGATGCAATCGCGCGTGACATGCCGGACTTCTATTGCGGACGGTTCGATGTACGCTTCAAAGACATTCAGGCATTGCAGTCCGGTCTCGGCTTTACGATCATTGAAATCAACGGGGCGGGATCGGAAGCGATCGAGGCCTGGGATCCCGACATTTCACTAATAACCGCCTTCCGCATGATATTTGCCAAGCAGCGTCGTTTATTTGCCATTGGTGACGGAATGCGCAGCCGTGGTGCCAAGCCGATCAGCTTGTGTGAACTCGCACGGCTCTATCAACGGCAACAGCGTCTCATCAAGCTGTACCCGCCATCAAATTAAGGCCTGCCATGCAGCCGCCCATCGATTCTTTGAAACCACCGCTCCCGAGCCTTCACCATTTGCCCTACGAACGCCAACGATCAGCGCTCACCGTTGAATGGGCCAGTTCGGATGAACAGATGCGTGATGCCCAGCGACTGCGCCATGAGGTTTTTGTAATGGAGTTCGGTGCGCGACCAGTTGCCGGAGCGCACGTGTTGTCTTCGCAATACGAATGTGATCGCTTCGATCCTTTTTGTGATCACCTATTGGTGCGGGCCGAGCCAACGACGCAGGCGCCGAGCGGGGCCGTAGTCGGGACCTGTCGCGTCCTGCGTCCTGACCAGGCACGACGTGCCGGCGGATTTTATTGCGACGCAGAATTCACGTTGCGCGCTCTGGCACCGATTCTCGGTAGCGCGCTCGAAATGGGAAGATCGTGCGTGCATCCGACCTGGCGTTCGGGAACCGTCATCATGACCATGTGGCGTGCGCTCGGACAATTCATGCAGGATCATTCACTAGACACCTTATTTGGTTGCGCCAGCATTTGGCTCGGCGATGGCGGCGTACTCGCGAACCGCATCTGGGAGCATTTACGTGTTAATCACCTCGTGCAACCGATGTGGCAGGTGCAACCACTACTGCCAGTGCCGTACACTGACACGACGTCGGAGGCGCAGTTAGTGGCGCCAGAAATCCCGCCGCTTATCAAAGGATATTTGCGCTGCGGTGCACGCGTACTTGGGCCACCTGCCCTTGATATCGCCTTCAACACGGCTGATCTACCGATGATGTTGCGGTTTGACGACCTCACGCCACGTTATCGCCAACACTTTTTCACTACCTGACACAGCGGATGGGAACACGGCGCGCAATTTTTGGGTCGTGACAGCCCAATTCCTCAGTTCACTTGCGGATAAAGCACTCTTGGTCGTATCGATCAGCCATTAGCGTGACAACATGCCTTGGTCGAAACAACCATGGGCCGCTACAGATACTTAATTGGCCCTCGGCTAAGTTCACGAGGGTTTGCAGCGCAACAAACCGAGGCTGCCATCGGGGGCGCTGTGTTAAACCAGCATGCTGGCCGCCGAACGTCCAAACTCCGTTCGCAGTCAAAAAGTGGCTGCATAATCGGGCAGGGGTTGCCCCCTGTGTCAGGGTAGTTGTCGTGTCATCTGATTAATCATCATCACAGAGGGGGCGGAGCAAAGACAAGCAGTGACGCATTACTCAGTAGAACGCAAGGAATCGATCCTACGGCAGATGATGCCGCCGACGAACAAGCTGGTATCGGCGTTGGCGCGGGAACATGGCATCTCGGAACAGACTCTTTATACTTGGCGACGAACTTTAAAAGCGCAGGGGTTGCCAGTGCCGGGAAATGGGAAGAATGCCGAGGAGTGGTCGTCGAAGGACAAGTTCGGCGTCGTGCTGGAGACGGCTGGGTTGAACGAAGCCGAACTGGGTGAATATTGCCGCCGCAAGGGGCTGTTCGTCGAACAAATCACTGTGTGGTGGCAAGCGTGTCAGCAGGCCAATGCCCACGCTGCCGAATGCACGCAGGAGCAGCGCGAGCAGGGCAAGACGGACCGCAAGCGAATCAAACAGCTGGAGAAGGAGTTGCTGCGCAAGGACAAGGCACTGGCGGAGGCAGCGGCGCTGATCATTCTCAGAAAAAAAGCCCAGGCGATCTGGGGGGATGCCGAGGAAGAATGACCGTTACCCCGGATCGCCAGTTGGTGAAGGACTTGATTGAAGAAGCGGCAAGCAATGGTTGTCGCCTGCTACCGGCCTGCGCCGAGCTGGAGATCAGCCTGCGCACGTATCAGCGCTGGACACGTGAAGACGGTACAGGCATGGAGGACGGCCGCCGTGGTGCGCCACGTGCAGCCCCTGCCAACAAGCTGAGCCATGCCGAGCGAGCGCACATTCTTGCCCTGGTCAACAGCACGGAATTTGCCAGTCAACCGCCGAGCCAGATTGTGCCGACGCTGGTGGACCGGGGCGACTATGTTGCGTCGGAATCGACGATGTACCGGGTGATGAAAGCGGCAGCGCAGCAGCATCATCGGGGTCGCGCGAAAAAGCCGAGCACACGGCTGGTCACCAGCCACTGCGCAAGCGAACCGAACCGCCTGTGGTCTTGGGACATCACGTGGTTGCCGACGGCGGTGAAAGGTCTGTATTTTTACTGGTACATGGTGCTTGACGT
>JACMQD010000058.1 GCA_014377155.1 Herminiimonas sp. | reverse complement strand
GCTTGCGATACGCCTTCTTGATATCTTCATCGGAGGCGTTCTTTGCCACCCCTAATACTTCGTAAAAATCACGCTTTGCCATGTTGTCGGCACCTTGTCATCTGTCTAAGCGAAAACGCCGAATCGAATGCCTTGAAGCAATTTCGACCCGGCGGCTCCTGCAGCTACGCTACAGGACTAGTAGAAAAACCTAGTTCGGCATTTATTTATCTTTGACTTCCTTGAAGTCCGCATCGACTACATCTTCATCCTTGGCTTTGGATTCCGATGCGCCAGACCCCTGATGCTCCTGCCCTGCACCACCACCGGCTGCTGCGCCGGCCGCTTCCTTGGCCTGCATGTCGGCATACATTTTCTCGCCGAGCTTTTGCGCAACCGTATTGACTGCTGCTGTCTTGGCATCGATGGCCGCCTTGTCGTTGCCTTTCAAGACGTCTTCCAGTTCTTTGACCGCGGTTTCGATCGCCTCCTTTTCGCCGGCATCGAGCTTTTCACCGAATTCGGCGACCGCTTTGCGCGTCGAATGGACCAGCGCGTCACCCTGGTTATGGGCTTCGGCCATTTCCTTCAGACGCTTGTCGTCTTCGGCATTGGCTTCGGCGTCACGCACCATCTTTTGGATTTCTTCTTCGGTCAGGCCCGAGTTGGCTTTAATTGTGATCTTGTTTTCCTTGCCGGTAGCCTTGTCCTTGGCGCCGACATGCAAAATACCGTTGGCGTCGATATCGAACGTAACTTCGATCTGCGGTGTACCACGCGATGCCGGCGGGATGCCTTCGAGGTTGAATTCGCCGAGCGTCTTGTTACCCACCGCCATCTCACGCTCGCCCTGATAGACCTTGATGGTCACTGCCGGCTGATTGTCGTCGGCAGTTGAAAACACCTGGCTGAACTTGGTCGGGATCGTGGTGTTCTTGTGGATCATCTTGGTCATTACGCCACCGAGCGTCTCGATACCCAGCGACAGCGGCGTCACATCCAGCAACAGCAAGTCCTTGCGATCGCCCGACAACACTGCGCCCTGAATCGCGGCACCGACGGCAACGGCCTCGTCCGGATTGACATCCTTGCGTGGGTCCTTGCCGAAGAATTCCTTGACCTTTTCCTGTACCTTAGGCATGCGAGTCATACCACCGACCAGAATGATGTCGTCGATGTCGGTTACTTTGACGCCGGCGTCCTTGATGGCGATGCGGCATGGCTCGATGGTCTTGGCAATCAGTTCCTCGACCAGCGATTCGAGCTTGGCACGGGTCATCTTCAGATTCAGGTGGACCGGTGCGCCGTTGGCCATGGCGATATACGGCTCATTGATTTCGGTTTGCTGTGACGACGACAGTTCGATCTTGGCGCGCTCGGCCGATCCCTTGATGCGTTGCAGAGCGATCGCATCCTTACTCAGGTCGAGACCGTTAATTTTCTTGAATTCGTCGATGATGTAGTCGATGATGCGCTGGTCGAAATCTTCGCCGCCCAAGAACGTGTCGCCATTGGTCGACAGCACTTCGAACTGCATTTCGCCATCGACGTCGGCGATCTCGATGATCGACACGTCGAAAGTACCGCCACCCAGGTCATAGACCGCGATCTTGCGATCGCCCTTGCCGGTCTTGTCGAGGCCGAATGCCAGCGCTGCAGCGGTCGGCTCGTTGATGATGCGCTTGACATCCAGGCCGGCGATACGTCCCGCGTCCTTGGTGGCCTGACGCTGTGCATCGTTGAAGTAGGCCGGTACCGTGATGACAGCCTCAGTGACTTCTTCGCCGAGATAGTCTTCGGCGGTCTTCTTCATCTTGCGCAGCACTTCGGCAGAAATCTGCTGGGCAGCGAGCTTCTTGCCGCGCACCTCGACCCAGGCGTCGCCGTTTTCGGCCTTGACAATCTGGTAGGGCATCAGCGAGATATCCTTCTGCACTTCTTTCTCGTCGAATTTGCGGCCGATCAGACGCTTGACGGCATACAGCGTGTTCCTGGGATTGGTCACGGCCTGACGTTTTGCAGGCGCGCCGACCAGAATCTCGCCGTCTTCCTGATAAGCGATGATCGATGGCGTCGTACGCGCGCCTTCCGAATTTTCGATGACTTTGGGTTTGCCGCCCTCCATGATGGAGACGCAGGAATTGGTGGTGCCCAAGTCGATGCCGATGATCTTGCCCATGATGTTATCCCTTAAAAATACTTGTTGAATGATGTAATCCGATGGTGCGGATATGCGGAAGAAAACCGCGCTTTCAAGCGCGCCGCCGCGATATAGGCTTTTTTTATTGCGCTACGGTTACCAATGCCGGTCGCAGCAGACGATCGGCGATCATGTAGCCCCTCTGCAGCACGGTGACGATCGTGTTGGCTTCCTGCGCGGCAGGTACCATGGAAATAGCCTGGTGCTTCATCGGATCGAGCTTGTCGCCGGCCTGAGGATTGATTTCCATGAGGCGATTCTTTTCGAAAGCCGATGACAGTTGCTTGAGCGTCATATCGACGCCCTCTTTAAGCGATTCCACCGACGGCGTCTCGACCTTCAAGGCCATTTCGAGGCTGTCCTTGACCGGCACCATAGCTTCGGCGAAGCCTTCGATGGCGAATTTGTGCGCCCGGCCGATATCTTCCTGGGCCCGGCGACGCATGTTTTCCGCATCCGCCTTCGCACGCAAAAATGCGTCGTGCATTTCACCGATCTTGGCTTGCGCTTGCGCCAGTTGTTCCGCCAGATTGTCACCAAGGTGAATGGTTTCGGCATCCATTATCGATTCCTGGGGATGACCCGGCTGCTCGGCCAGCGATTCTTTTTCTTGCATTTTTTCATGGTCTTGCATAAAAAATCTCCAACAAATCAATAACTTAACTTAAAAAAACTGCTAACCTGACACAGCAAGTGGGGCTATACCACACATTTTCAAGGGGTATTAATTATGACTTTTATACAAAAGTTGCGCCAATTCCGGAGACCGCTGCGAGATAAGCGATTCCTGCGGTCGATTTTTTGGCGAGACGAGAAGCGCTATATATTAATTTCCAGGCACTCGTCCCAGACAACCAGCCTTAGTGATTTTGTCATCGAATAAATCAAGGCCACATTTTTTTACCGGGTGCTGCCGAGATGCCGAACACCGCGCACCAAGCTATCGAATGGACTTTTCAGGACCCGCGGCCGGGCCTGACCGCATCGGCGCGCAGCAATCGTCAGGCGATGCAATACCGATCACGACCAAGCGATTTGGCGCGGTAGAGTTGGCTGTCGGCGCGATTGATGAGGCTCGACCAACTGCGGTCGCTGTCTTCACTGACCAATATGGCCAGTCCGATGCTGACCGTCACCGCACGATTTTCGATGAATGCGTGCCGTCGTATCTGGGCGAGCAGGCGTTCGGCAATCAGGCCAGCGCCCTCGGCCTCGACGCCCGGAAATACCATGCAGAATTCGTCGCCGCCGTAGCGCCCGATCCAGTCGATCGTGCGGCAGGCCTGGCTCAGCACCTGCGCCAGTTCGATCAACACCAGGTCGCCCTTCTCATGGCCGAGTTCATCATTGATCTGCTTGAAAAAATCGACATCCAGAAATGCGACGCAAAGCGGTTGACGGGTACGGGTGGCGACGTTGATTTCGCGATCGCCACGCGCGACGATCGCACGGCGATTGAACAGTTTGGTCAACTCGTCATGCGTGGCCAACTGGTTTTTTTCTTCGATCACGCGCTCGAGGTACAACAGCAGCAACGACGTTGAAAACAGCGAGGTGCCGACTAGCGGTAGCAGGTATAGCACGATGGTACCCAGCGTCGACGGTTTTGTGACAAGATACTCCGAAATCTGCATGAAGGCCGCGACGGCGCGAAACAGCGAACCGCCGATCAGCAGGGCAAGCGCACTCAGGCCCAGCAGTCTGGCAAAGGTCCACCGGTCGCCACGGTTGCGCCACAATTCGATTGCGCTCAGGGTAAAGACGAAGGCAATGGCCGCCGCCGACAACAGCGCTCTTTCGGCTGTCTTTCCACCGTACAGCGACACGATGCCGAACAGGACAAAAAAGAGGGCGAACAACAGCCAGCCCGATTTGGACGCGTCTTTCTTGTATAACGCTTGCACACCTCGCCATTGCACAATCAGGCCGCCGATCAGCATGTTATTGCCAACGATAAGCGCCGTGTAATTGAGCGCGCCCGCATTGACGATGACGATCAGCAAACCGATGGCTAAGAGGACGCCGGAAGCCGCCCAGAAGCGCGTGCATTTTTCTTCCGGTGCGAGGTAATAGCTGCCTGCCATCACGAGCGATGCGCACAGTTGTACTGTCGTCAGTGCCGCACCTGCGGTTAAAGCGTCCATTGTCTGAAGTTCCGTTGATGTTTGCGCGGCTTGTCTATTGGGCAAACATCATAGCAGCATGTTGCGCGCACGAATTACGGAATAAGGCTTCGCCGAAATCGCACGGGAGGCGATCGGCTCACACTTCAGCGCCGACCCGCAACGCCGCGAGCCGCCCTTGCTCTGCATCGTCGACGCGCGCTTCGCGCAACGCCGGCGTCAACAGCGTTGGCCACCCGATCATGTGCTGCTCGGCGATCTCGGCCATTGCGGTAATCCATGCGGGCGCCTCATTCAGACAGGGGATGTAATGAAATTCCTTGCCGCCTGCATGCAGAAAATCTTCCCGCCCTTCCATGCCGATTTCTTCCAGCGTTTCGAGACAATCGCTGCTAAAACCGGGACACATGACGTCCACCCGACCGACGCCTTCCCGACCGAGTTTTTGCAGCGTCGGCGCCGTGTACGGCTGCAGCCATTCGGCCCGACCCAGCCGCGACTGGAAGGTCACCAGGTAATCGGTAGCCGTCAACCCGAGCGCCGTCGCCAGCAGGCGCGCGGTCTTGTAGCACTCGCAGTGGTACGGGTCGCCGAGCAGCAGCGTGCGCTTGGGCACGCCATGGAAACTCATCACCAGCTTGTCCGGCCGGCCATTGGTTTGCCAATACGACTCGACCGACTTGCACAGCGCGTCGATGTAACTGTCATGGTCGTGGTAATGCTTGATGAAGCGCAGTTCGGGAATGTTGCGTTCATTGGCGTAGTGCGCAAACACCGCATCAAAAATCGACGCCGTAGTAGCGGCTGCATATTGTGGATAGGCAGGCAGGATCAGAATGCGGTCGCACCCGGACTCCTTCAGTTTATGCAGCACCGATGCCACCGACGGCGTGCCGTAGCGCATCGCGTAGGCGACCTGCACTTCATGCCCGCGCTGCCCGAGGTAGCCGCGCAACAGCGTCGCCTGCTTTTCGGTATGGACCCGCAATGGCGAGCCGTCCTTGGTCCAGATCGAGGCATATTTTTTGGCCGATTTACCGGAGCGGATCGGCAGGATGATGCCGTATAAAATCAGCCACCAGATCAGTCGCGGAATTTCGACCACCCGATGATCGGACAGGAATTCGCGCAAATAACGTCGCACCGCTCCCGTGGTCGGGGCATCGGGCGTACCGAGATTGACCAGCACGACGCCGGTCTTGGACAGTGTGCCGTGCTTGTACGGCGGTTCTTGATTGAAGGACATAACGCGGAGTGGCCTGTTGGATTGGAGGGTTGTCAGAGCGCGAGCAGTTCGCGTGCATGTTTGCGCGTGGTCGCCGTGATTTCGATCCCGCCCAGCATGCGCGCGACTTCTTCGATGCGTGCCTTGTTGTCGAGAGCGTCGATGCTCGACGACGTGCGGCCTTCGGTACTGTGCTTGCTGACCTGGAAATGCTGGTTGGCCTGGCTGGCGACCTGCGGCAAATGCGTCACGCACAAGACCTGTCGGTCCTGGCCGAGCCGTTTGAGCAGGCGGCCGACGACTTCGGCCACGCCCCCGCCGATGCCGCTGTCGACTTCATCGAAAATCAGCGTGGGCGTCGCCGTCGCGCTCGACGTGATGACGGAAATGGCTAATGCGATGCGCGCCAGTTCACCGCCGGAGGCGACCTTGGCCAAGGCGCGCGGCACCGTGCCGGCATGGGCGGCGACCAGAAATTCCACTTGCTCCAGGCCATAGCTGGCCGGCTCGCAGTCATTGAGCGCAATGTCGAAACGTCCGCCTGTCATGCTCAGCTCCTGCATCGCCGCCGTAACCGCGGTACCGAGTGTTTTGGCTGCCTTGCCACGAGCCTTGCTCAATGCCTGCGCAACCGTAATGTAAGCTGACTTGAGCTTGTCTTCCTGGGCGCGCAATGCCTCCAGATCGGTGGCATCGGCCAATTGCCGCAGCTGCGCCGATAGCGACTCATATTCGTCCGGCAGGTCTTCCGGCGCGACATGAAACTTGCGCGCGGTTGCATGCAATTCGCCCAGGCGCGCATCGACCTTGCGCAGGCGATCGGGGTCCAGTTCGATGCGGTCGAGATAGGTGTTGAGGGCATACACGGCTTCCTGCAACTGGATGCGTGCCGGCTCCAGCACCTCGATCACCGGCTTCAGGGCGTCGTCGATATCGGCGAGCTTGGCCAGCTTCTGGTTCAGCGCCGACAACTGCGACAGCATCGGATTCGATTCGGCGTCCGAGATCGCTGTCAGCGCATCCTGTGCGCCTTCGATCAAACTGGCAGCATGCGACAGGCGGCTATGCTCATTGCTGATGTCGGTCCATTCGCCGGGCTTGGCGGCGAGCTTTTCCAGCTCGCTGACTTGCCATTCGAGGCGTTCGCGTTCTAGTAGCACGCTTTTGGTATTGGTCTCGAATTCTTCACGCTGTTTGGCAACCGCGCGCCAGGCGCGATAGGCGACACTGACGGCTTTGACTTCGTCCTGCAAGCCAGCCTGACTGTCAAGCAGCAGGCGCTGGGCGTCTGCCTTGAGCAGGGACTGATGCGCATGCTGGCCATGGATATCGACCAGCATTTCACCAAGCTCGCGTAGTTGTGCGGCCGTTGCGGCAATACCGTTGATGAAGGCCTTGGAGCGTCCGGCGTTATCGATCACGCGGCGCAACAGCACCCCACCGTCGTCGCTTTGTACTTCGTTGGTGGCAAGCCATGCCTGGCCCTCGTCGGTAACGGCGAAATCAGCCGTGATGTCGGCGCGGGCGGCGCCCTCGCGTACCACGCTGGCGTCGCCGCGGCCGCCCAATGCCAGCGCCAGCGCATCGATCAGGATCGACTTGCCGGCGCCGGTTTCGCCGGTGAAGACGGTAAAGCCGGCAGCGAACTCAAGTTCGATCGAGTCGACAATGACAAAGTCGCGTATGCAAAGTGTGCGCAGCATGGGGAATATGGTTGGTTGGTTGGAAGCGATGCGCCGGCCACGCAGCTAAATCCGCGGCAGGCGGACCGGTTCGGCCTATTTTAACTGACCCTGCACCGACGGATATTCGTTCCAGTGCAGTTTCTCGCGCAGCGTATCGTAATAGCTCCAGCCGAGCGGATGCAAGAAGGTGATGGCATGGGACGAGCGATTGATGACGATGCGGTCTCGATACTGCAGGCTCGCCAGTGACTGCATGTCGAAATTGACACTGATGTCGCGACCGCTGACGACTTCGATGACGATTTCGCTGGTGTCGGGCAAGACGATCGGGCGGTTCGACAGCGCATGCGGCGCAATCGGTACCAGCACGACGCCGCGCAGGCTCGGATGCAGCAACGGGCCGCCGGCCGATAGCGCATAAGCGGTGGAGCCGGTCGGCGTGGCGACAATCAGGCCGTCGGCGCGCTGGTTGTACATGAAGCGGCCATCGACCTCGACGCACAGCTCGACCATGCCCGAGCCGGTGCCGCGTGACACCACGACATCGTTGAATGCCAAGCCGCTGAAGATCTCCGCACCGTCACGTATCACGCACCCCTCCAGAAGCGTACGCTGCTCCGACTCGATTTTACCGCTGAGCATATCGGCCAGTGCCGGCATCATGCGGTCGAGCGGGATGTCTGTCATGAAACCGAGCCGGCCCTGGTTAATGCCGATCAAGGGCACCTCGAAAGGGGCAAGCTGGCGCGCAATGCCAAGCATGGTGCCGTCGCCGCCGAGGACGATCGCGACATCGGCCTGGGCGCCGATCTGCGCTGGTGTCAAAGCGGCGAATTCGGTGGTACCGACATTGCGTGCGGTTTCGGCTTCGAAGACGACCGTGCGACCACTGGACTCGAGCATGGCGGCCAAGTCGAGCAGCGGGCCGCCGATACCGGCGGCCTGGAACTTGCCGACGAGGGCAATGGTTTTAAAATTAGCGGGATCGGCAGGTGTCATGGGGAGCGGCATGCTGCAGATTAGACCATAATTCGGGCTTGCATTGCAGTTGGCTTGCGCCAACCTGCGCCGTGTTCCTTAATTTTCCTGTGCCAACCATGCTTCCTATTAAAGCAGTCCTGTTCGACCTCGACGATACGCTCTGGCCGATCGTACCCTTGATCGTGCATGCCGAAAAAACATTATATGCATGGATGGCGCACCAGGCGCCCGGCGTGGTGCGTCAGTTCACCATCGAAAGCTTGCGCGCGCGCCGCAGTGCCCTGATGCTGGAAAACCCGAATTTCCAGATCGACCTGTGGGCCTTACGCCATGCCGGATTGACCGAAGCGTTCATCGCATCGGGTGAAAATGCCGCACTGGTCGATGGCGCGATGGCGGTGTTTGCGAAGGCCCGCAATGAAGTAGCGCTGTTTGCCGATGTCGTACCGGCGCTGGAGCGGCTGGGGACGAGCTTCAGGCTGGGCACGATTTCGAATGGTTTCGCTGACCTGCATACTATTGGCTTGAATCATCACTTCCGGGTGTCGCTGGCGGCGCACCGGTTCGGCCTGGCCAAGCCGGACTCCGCCATCTTTCACGCTGCCTGTGACGCCCTGGGTGTGGCGCCGGCCGAGGCGGTATATGTCGGCGACGACCTCGCGCTCGATGTCGAAGGTGCGCAAAAAGCCGGTATGCGGGCGGTGTGGATGAACCGGTTCGACCGCACCGCACCGGCTGCGATATGCCCTGACGGTACTTGCGCGAGCCTGGATGAACTGGAAGAATGGCTGCGTGCCAGTCCGGGTGGTGAACCGCACTTGGCGCATAATGGATAGCAACCGTACTGAGCACATCGTGCGTCCCTGATTAAAATAGGCATCATGCAACTCGATACACGCGCGCAAAAACTTCTCAAGGCATTGGTAGAACGGTATATCGCCGACGGCCAACCGGTGGGCTCGCGTGCGCTGTCGAAGTTTTCCGGCCTCGACCTTTCGCCCGCGACCATCCGCAATATCATGTCGGACCTCGAAGAAATGGGCTTCGTCGCCAGTCCACATACTTCGGCTGGCCGGGTGCCGACGCCACGCGGCTATCGGCTCTTTGTCGACACATTGCTGACAGTGCAGGCGATCGACGAATCCGACCTCGAAGCGAAAATGCAGCAACGACTGCAAAGCAGCTCGCCGCAGAGGATCATCGCCAACGCCGCCCAGGTATTGTCGTCGCTATCGCAATTCGCCGGCGTGGTGTTGACACCGCGCCGCGAGTCGATCTTCCAGCAGATCGAATTCCTGCGCTTGGGCGAAAAACGCATTTTGTTGGTGATCGTCGCCCCAGGCGGCGACGTACAAAACCGGTTGCTGCTGACCGATGGCGACTACACGCCGTCGCAACTGACGCAGGCGGCCAACTACATTAACCTGCATTTCGGCGGTCTCAGCTTCGATGACGTGCGCATCCGGCTGCAAGGCGAGTTGCGGCAGCTGCGCGACGACATGACCCAATTGATGCAGGCGGCAGTCGAAGCCGGCAGCGATGCGATGGCTGATGATTCGGAGGACATGGTAATTTCGGGCGAGCGTAACTTGCTGACGGTAGCCGACCTGTCGTCGAACATGACGTCGCTGCGCAAGCTGTTCGATATGTTCGAACAAAAGACCAGCCTGATGCAGTTGCTGGATATTTCCAGCAAGGCGACCGGGGTGCAGATTTTTATCGGCGGCGAATCGCAGCTCGTGCCGATGGATCAGATGAGCGTGGTGACCGCGCCCTATGAAGTCAATGGCAAGATCGTCGGCACGCTCGGGGTGATCGGGCCGACGCGGATGGCCTACGCGCGGGTAATTCCGATCGTCGACATCACGGCGAAACTATTGTCGAATGCGCTGAGTCACCCCTAACGCCGCTGTGCGGGCGCCGGGCGGTGCGGACAGTCCTGCTTCGAACAATGGGCATACAGCGCCAGCGAATGTTCGGCGATTTCGAAACCGCGTTCGGTGGCGATATTTTGCTGTCGCGCTTCGATTTCCTCATCGAAAAATTCTTCGACCCGGCCGCAATCGAGACAGACCAGATGATCATGGTGCGAGCCTTCGTTGAGCTCGAATACCGCCTTGCCGGTTTCAAAGTGATTACGGTGCAGCAAGCCTGCCTGCTCGAACTGGGTCAGCACCCGGTAGACCGTGGCCAGGCCGACGTCCATGTTTTCGGTCAGCAGAATTTTGTATACATCTTCGGCACTCAAGTGCCGAACTTTGGAGTTATGAAAAATATCCAGTATCTTGAGCCTGGGCAAGGTCGCCTTGAGGCCACTGGCTTTCAGGTCGGAGGGGTTGATCGTCATGTTATTGCTCGGTTTAAGGATATCTGCTTTATGATATAGCGTTTTGCCACAAATGCTCAAACATTGAGACCCCTTATGCAAAAGCAGCTTTCTCTTATAAATCGCGCAGCGGCCCGCAAAGCCTTGCTGGCCCTGGCCGTGGCCGCCGGCATCACCGGTTGCGCATCGAAAAACCCGCTGATGGACGGTGCCAGTACGCCTGTGGCCCCGGTAACGTCATCGGCCAGCGAGCCGACACCCGCGATGGCGGCCGGCGACAGCGGCGCACAGACCACTGGCCCTACCGGTGCGCGCCGCTTCCTCGGCTTCATTTCTCCTTATCGCGTTACGATCCAGCAAGGCAATTTCGTTTCCAAGGAAATGCTGGCCAACGTCAAGGAGGGCATGACACGCGAGCAGGTGCGTTTCACGCTGGGTACGCCGCTTCTGACTGACATTTTCCATGCCGATCGCTGGGATTATGTTTTTCGCCTGACCAAAGGCAATGGCGAAATTACCAAGAGCCGGGTCAGCGTGTTCTTCAAGGACGACCGCCTGGCGCGCTACGAAGGCGGCGACCTGCCAACCGAAAACGATTATCTGGCGCGGATTGCCGGCGCCATTCCGACATCGAAAAAAATGACCACCACGGCGCCGCAAGTCGCGCCGATTCCCACTTCGGCACCGGAACCCAGCAAGCAATGACATGCCGATGAGTAACATTAAAATCGCCGTGGCCGGCGCCTCCGGCCGCATGGGCCGCATGCTGATCGAAGCTATCCAAGATGCCGATGACATGATCCTGACGGGCGCGCTCGACGTCGTCGGCTCGGCGGCGCTGGGGACCGATGCCGCCTTTTTCCTGGGCCAGCCAGCGGGTGTCGTGATCGAATCGGATTTCGAAAAAGGCCTGGCGGGTGCGGATGTGCTGATCGACTTCACCCGTCCCGAAGGCACGCTCAGGCATCTCGAATACTGCGCTGCGCATGGCATCAAGATGATCGTCGGCACCACCGGCTTCGACGCCGACGGCAAGGCCGCCATCGGCGCGGCGGCCCAAAAAACCGCCATCCTGTTTGCACCCAACATGAGCGTCGGCGTCAATGTGACGATGAAGCTGCTGGAAATGGCCGCCAAAAGTTTCGCCGAAGGCTACGACATCGAAATCATCGAAGCCCATCACCGGCACAAGGTCGATGCACCGTCCGGTACCGCGCTGAAAATGGGCGAAGTGATCGCCGACGCACTCGGGCGTGATTTAAACGATGTGGCTGTGTACGCGCGCGAAGGCGTGACCGGCCCGCGCGATCCGTCGTCGATCGGCTTCGCCACCATTCGCGGCGGCGATATCGTCGGCGATCATACGGTGCTGTTTGCCGGCATTGGGGAACGCATCGAAATCACGCACAAATCATCGAGCCGGGTTACTTATGCGCACGGCAGCTTGCGCGCGGCGCGCTTTTTGGTCGACAAACCGCACGGACTATTCGACATGCAGGATGTGCTTGGCCTGCGCGAGGCCTGACGTCACCGATATGTCTTCTCCCAATTCGACTGGCAGGTTTTCATGAATCCAATCGCCGCAAATCCGAGCGCCGGCTTGTCCCAGTACTGGGCCCAGGGCGACGCCATCTCGCATGCGGTGGCTTACGTGCTGCTGCTGATGTCGGTCGCCAGCTGGTTCTACATCCTGTCGAAAACCTGGAGTTCATGGCGTATCCGCCGAAGCGCCGGGGCCGTCGAAGGATTCTGGACGGCGCCGACCTTCAGTGACGCCATTGCGCTGATTTCGCATGTCGACAGCGAGCGAGTGTATGCGCCGCTGGCAATTCGCGGTGCTGAGGCAGCCGGCATCCATTCTCAGACCGGTTCACTCAATGCCGCAACCGATCCGGGCGAGCTGATCACGCGCACACTGCGTCAGGAGATCAACCGCGTGTCGTCGCGCCTCGAAAGCGGATTGACGCTGCTGGCATCGGTCGGCGCGACGGCGCCGTTCGTCGGCTTGCTGGGCACGGTATGGGGCATCTACCATGCGCTGTCGGCAGTGTCGACCGCCGGTACGGTACAGATCGACAAGGTGGCGGGGCCGGTCGGTGAAGCGCTGATCATGACGGCGCTCGGCCTGGTCGTCGCCATTCCGGCGGTGCTGGCCTACAACGCCTTCACACGCGTCAATCGCGTGACGCTGGCCGAACTCGATGCCTTTGCACATGACTTGCATGCGCATCTGACAACCGGCGCGCGCGTCGGCACGCCGGTTACCCAGGCATAGGGAGCGGCCAATGGCTTTCGGCGGATTCAATGACAACCGGCAACCCGCACCGATGGCGGAAATCAATGTCACGCCGATGGTCGACGTGATGCTGGTGCTGCTGGTGATTTTCATCATCACCGCGCCGCTATTCACGCATGCGGTCAAACTCGACCTGCCGACCGCACAATCGACACCCTCGGCTGACAAGCCGAATGCGATTTCGCTGTCGATCGATGGCGCCGGTACAATTTTCTGGAATGACGAGCGCATCGCGCAACGCGAACTCGATGCCCGCCTGGCTGCAGCAGCAAAAAAAGATCCGCTGACCGAATTGCAACTGCGCGCCGACAAGTCCACCCGTTACGAAGTGATTGCGCAGGTCATGTCGGCAGCACAGAACAATGGCATGACCAAAATGGGATTCGTCACCGATCCCGCCAAAGCGGACGTGAAAAAATAGCCATGGCCACCGTCGAACTCAATGGCGCGGTCATCGTCGACGCCACTACCTTCCATGCCGAATCCCGGCGCGCCTTCGGCTTCCCCGAGTTTTATGGCGCCAGCATGGATGCCTGGATCGATTGCCTGAGCTATTTGCGCGACGACGACGGCATGGCGTCGGTGCGACTCCAATCCGATGAAATATTGACGATCGTGGTCCGCGACAGCGCGGCGTGGCGACTGGCCGATGCCGAACTACTCGATGAAGTGACGTTCTGCGTTGCCATGATCAACGAGCGCTACGCCGATTATGGCGAAAAGCCCGCACTGCTGCTCAAGCTCAGCTAGAAACGCCCGATTTTTCGCGCCGGTGCTGCCGCGCAACGCATGCCGGGATGTCGATTGAGCCAGTATAATGATGGGTTCACATTCACATTGGCTCCACTCGTCATGCAAGATAAATACAGCCCCGCCGACGTCGAGAAATCGGCACAAGACCACTGGATCGCGATCGACGCCTACAAGGCCGTCGAGCATGCGAAGGATAAAAACGGCCAGGACAAGAAAAAATTCTACGCTTGCTCGATGCTGCCTTACCCGTCCGGCAAGTTGCACATGGGTCACGTGCGCAACTACACCATCAACGATGTGATGTACCGCTACCTGCGCATGAACGGCTACAACGTGTTGATGCCGATGGGGTGGGACGCGTTCGGCATGCCGGCCGAAAACGCCGCGATGGCCAACAACGTGCCGCCGGCGCAATGGACCTACGCCAATATCGCGCATATGAAAGAGCAGATGCAGAAGATGGGCCTGGCCATCGACTGGTCGCGCGAGATGACCGCCTGCACGCCGGAATACTACAAGTGGAACCAGTGGATGTTCCTCAAGATGCTCGAGCGGGGCATCATTTACAAGAAAACCGGTACCGTCAATTGGGACCCGGTCGATCAGACCGTGCTGGCCAACGAGCAAGTCATCGACGGCCGCGGCTGGCGCTCCGGCGCGCTGATCGAAAAGCGCGAAATCCCGATGTATTACGCCCGGATCACGGACTATGCGGAAGAGTTGCTCGACCATGTCGACAACAAGTTGCCGGGCTGGCCGGAACGCGTGCGCACCATGCAAGCCAACTGGATCGGCAAGTCGACCGGCGTGCGCTTTGCCTTTCCGCATGAGATCCGGGACACCGACGACAACCTGCTTCAAGAAGGCAAGCTGTGGGTCTTCACCACGCGTGCCGACACCATCAAGGGCGTGACCTTTTGCGCTGTCGCGCCGGAGCATGCGCTGGCGACTTTCGCGGCGCAAGGCAACCCGGAACTGGCGGCCTTCATCGAAGAATGCAAGCTCGGCAGCGTCATCGAAGCCGACATGGCGACGATGGAAAAGAAAGGCATGCCGACCGGCCTGCACGTCCAGCATCCGCTGACCGGCAAGCTGATCGAAGTCTGGGTCGGCAATTATGTGCTGATCACCTACGGCGACGGCGCCGTGATGGGCGTACCGGCCCATGATGAACGCGACCTCGCTTTTGCGCACAAATACGTGCTGCCGATCATGCCGGTGATCGCCGTCGGCGACAAGGTATTCAATCCGGAAACCTGGCACGACTGGTATGCCGACAAGGAAAACGGCGTCTGCATCGATTCCGGCCATTACGACGGCATGGGTTATCAGGAAGCGGTCGACGCCGTGGCGGCGGACCTGGCAGCGCTCGGTCTGGGGGAAAAGAAGATCACCTATCGTCTGCGCGACTGGGGCATCTCACGCCAGCGCTACTGGGGCACGCCGATCCCGATCATCCACTGCGACCAGTGCGGCGATGTGCCGGTCCCGGAAAAGGATTTGCCGGTGATCCTGCCGGAAGACTGCGTGCCCGACGGCAGTGGCAATCCGCTCAACAAGCATGAAAAATTCCTGCATGTTGACTGCCCGACCTGTGGCAAGCCGGCGCGGCGCGAGACCGATACGATGGACACCTTTGTCGATTCGTCGTGGTACTTCATGCGCTACTGTTCACCCGGCGCGACCGAATCGATGGTCGACGCGCGCAACGATTACTGGATGCCGATGGACCAGTACATCGGCGGCATCGAGCATGCCGTACTACATTTGCTGTATGCGCGTTTCTGGACCAAGGTCATGCGCGATTTCGGCCTGATCAAGTATGACGAGCCATTTACCAACCTGCTCACGCAAGGCATGGTGCTCAACGAAACCTACTATCGCGAAGAAGCGTCCGGCAAGAAAATCTGGATCAATCCGGACGATGTGGCGCTGACACTGGACGACCGCGGCCGGCCGGTTTCGGCGACCTTGAAAACCGATGGCCAGCCGGTCGTCATCGGCGGCACCGAAAAAATGTCGAAGTCGAAGAACAACGGTATCGATCCGCAAGCGCAGATCGATCAGTTCGGCGCCGACACCGCGCGCCTGTTTACGATGTTCGCGTCGCCGCCAGAACAGACACTGGAATGGTCGGGCACCGGCGTCGAGGGCGCCAACCGCTTTCTGCGGCGGGTCTGGTCTTACGCATACGGCCAGGCGGGCCGCATCGGCGCCGTCGATGCGGCGGTATTGAAGAATTTGCCTGAGCCGCACAAGACTTTGCGTCGTGAAGTACACAAGATCCTGCAACAGGCCGATCATGACCTCAAGCGTATCCAGTACAACACCGTGGTGTCGGCATGCATGAAGATGCTCAATACGCTCGAGGCGGCCAAGCTCGACAACTCGGCGGCATCGAATGCGGTTTTGGCCGAGGGCCTGTCGATTTTCCTGCGGGTCCTGAATCCGGTCGCACCGCACATCACGCATGTGCTGTGGCAGGAGCTGGGCTTTGCCGCACTCCATGGCGACCTGCTCGACGCGCCATGGCCGCAGGTCGATCCGACAGCGCTGGAACAAGCCGAGATCGAAATGATGATCCAGGTTAATGGCAAGCTGCGTGGCAGTATCACCGTCGCCAAGGATGCTGACAAAGCGTCCATCGAAGCAGCAGCACTGGCCAGTGAAAGCGTGCAAAAGTACCTCGACGGCACGCCGAAAAAAATCATCGTGGTACCTGGCAAGCTGGTCAATATCGTCGCTTGATTCAACTGGAAGGAATGCGATGCTCATCAAACGCCGCTTGACGACGGTTTTCATCCTGGCGACGGTGTTGCTGTCGGCTTGCGGTTTCCAGCTGCGGGGCTCGGACGGCCGTGCCAACCTGCCGTTCAAGACGATTTTCGTCGCGGTGGCCGAGAACTCGTCGCTGGGCACCGAACTCAAGCGTAACCTGCGCGCCAGCGGCGGCACCGCCGTGGTCGCCGATCGCGCGGCAGCCGAGGCCGTTATCGACGTCCAGGCCGAAGGGCGCGAGAAAGTCATTCTGTCGCTTAACAGCCAGGGCCGTGTGCGGGAACATACGCTCTACTACCGGATTACCTTTCGCGTCATCGACCAGGCCGGCAAGGAATTCCTGCCGTCGACGCAAATAGCCCTGAAGCGCGACATCAGTTTTAATGAAGCGCAGGTAATCGCCAAGGAGAAGGAAGAAGAACTGCTGTACCGCGACATGCAGTCCGACCTTGTGCAGCAGGTGTTGCGGCGCATGGCCGCCATCAAGCCGGCTTGACGGACGCGCAGCATGCAGCTTCGAATCGACGCCCTCGATGCCCATTTGAGCAAGCCGCTCGCGCTGCTGTACGTGATCACGTCCGACGAACATCTGCTGGCGCTGGAAGCCGCTGACAAGATCCGCAAGACGGCCCGCACGCAGGGGATATCCGAGCGTGAAGTCCTGACGGTAGAGCGCAGTTTTAAGTGGGGCGAACTGCTGGCGGCGAATAATTCGCAATCGCTGTTCGGCGACAGAAAGCTGATCGAGTTGCGCATCCCGACCGGCAAGCCCGGCAAGGAAGGCGGTCAGGCGCTGCAAAAATACGCTGCGGCGCTCAATGCCGATAATGTCACGCTGATCAGCTTGCCCAAACTGGACTGGGCCACGCAAAAAGCGGCCTGGGTCGGCAGCCTGCAACAGGCCGCGGTGTATATCGACATCCCGGTGATCGAGCGGGCGCAGTTGCCGAACTGGATCGGCGTGCGGCTGGCAGCGCAGCGGCAAAGCGCCGACCGTCCGTGCCTGGACTTCATTGCCGACCGGGTCGAAGGCAATTTGCTGGCGGCGCATCAGGAAATCCAGAAGCTCGGGCTGCTGTACCCTGAAGGCAAGCTGAGCTATGAACAGATTCACGATGCGGTGCTCAATGTGGCCCGTTATGACGTGTTCAAGCTGAACGAAGCGATGCTGGCCGGTGACGCGCCGCGCTTGGTGCGCATGCTCGATGGCCTCAAGGGCGAAGGCGAGGCGCTGCCGCTGGTACTGTGGGCGGTGGCCGACGAGATTCGCACCTTGCTGAAGCTGAAGGCGGGCGTCGAGCAGGGCCGTGCGCTCGGCATGCTGCTCAAGGAATACCGCATCTGGGGCGCGCGTGAAAAACTGATGGAGCCGGCGCTGCGGCGGCTGAAACTGGCGACGCTGGAGACGGCGTTGCAGGAAGCGGCGCAAGTGGACCGGCTGATCAAGGGATTGCGCGCGAAAGCATTCGCCGGGGATGCGTGGGACGCGATGCTGCAATTGGGCTTACGGGTAGCGTCGGCGCGTTGATGTTGCATTGATGTTGCGTTGATGTGGCCTTGATGTGTTGTCGGCGCTCCGGTGCGCGGTCCCCGCAAAGAACGAAAAAATTTATTCAATTGCTACGACAAGAACCTCTACAGAGTCCCATGAACATCCAGCAAACCATGCAAGACATCGGCCAGCGCGCCCGCGCTGCCTCCCGGGCGATGGCGAAAGCCGACAGCGCTGCGAAGAACCACGCCTTGTGCCTGATCGCAGCCGCGATCCGCCGCGACGCCGACCTGCTGCGTGCAGCCAACGCGCAGGATCTCGATGCAGCCCGCGCTAACGGCCTGGCCCCGGCCCTGCTCGACCGCCTGACGCTATCCGACAAAGCCATCGCCACCATGGCCGAAGGGCTGGAGCAGATCGTCTCGCTGCCGGACCCGATCGGCGAAATCTCGAACATGAAATTCCGCCCGACCGGTATTCAGGTCGGCCAGATGCGCGTGCCGCTGGGCGTAATCGGCATCATCTACGAAGCCCGTCCCAACGTCACCGTCGACGCCGCCGGCCTGTGCATCAAGAGCGGAAATGCCACCATCCTGCGCGGCGGCTCGGAAGCGATCCACTGCAACCGGGCGCTGGCCAAGCTCGTCAAGGAAGGACTCGCCGGCGCCGGTTTGCCGGAAGATGCAGTGCAAGTCGTCGACACGACGGACCGCGCCGCTGTCGGCGAACTCATCACCATGACCGCGTATGTCGATGTCATCGTGCCACGCGGCGGCAAGGGCCTGATCGAGCGCCTGATGCGCGACGCCAAGGTGCCGATGATCAAGCACCTCGATGGCATTTGCCATGTGTATATCGACGACAAGGCCGATCCGGACCAAGCGATCAAGATCGCTTTCAATGCCAAATGCCATCGCTACGGCACTTGCAACACGATGGAAACGCTGCTGGTGGCGCGCGCTATTGCGCCGCAGGTCATGCCGGGCCTGGCCAAGCTTTTTGCGACAAAAGAAGTGGAGCTGCGTGGCGACGCCGAAGCCTGTGCGCTGCTGGAAGGCTATGCGCACCTGAAAGCTGCCACTGACGATGACTGGGACACCGAATATCTCGACGCCATCCTGGCCGTCAAGATCGTCGCCGACGTCGACGAAGCGATCGACCACATCAACACGCACTCGTCGCAGCATACCGATTCGATCGTCACCGAAGACTACAGCCGCGCCATGCGCTTCATTCGCGAAGTCGATTCGGCATCGGTGATGGTCAATGCCTCGACCCGGTTTGCCGATGGTTTCGAATACGGTCTGGGCGCCGAGATCGGGATTTCCAACGACAAGCTGCATGCGCGCGGTCCGGTCGGGCTGGAGGGACTGACGTCGCTGAAATACGTGGTATTCGGCCACGGCGAAGTACGCGGTTAACCAAGGACACCATGCTAACCAGACTTAAAGTAAAGGGCTTCAAGAGCTTGGAAGACACTGAAGTGCGCTTCGGTCCTTTCACCTGCATTGCGGGAGCAAACGGCGTTGGTAAATCCAACTTGTTCGACGCGATTCTGTTCCTCAAGAATTTGGCCAGCACCTCGATCATCGAAGCCGCCAATAACATTCGCAACGGGGGAAAACAGCGTATCAGCATTGCCTCGCTCTTCACCCGCACCGTGAACAATCAGTTCGAAACGATGGAATTTGAAGCAGATATGCTTGTCAATACTAGCGTCACCGACGATTTCCTGCGCGACGCCAAGCCGAAAGTTACTTTCCTCAAATATCGGGTCGTTCTCAGGTACATACCCTCTACAAGCACGGCTCCAGAAGGCATTCAGCTGATCGATGAATCGCTCAAGGCAATTCCAAAAGGCAAGGCGAAAGACGAGTTAGGATTTGGCCCGCATAAGATTTTTTTTGAATCCGTTTATGTCGGCGTTAGCAACAATGATTTTATCTATACTGAAGTCGATGCCGGCATCGTTAAAATACGGCAGGATCAGGTTCGCGGTGCTCCGCTGAGTATTCCGATCGTGAAAGCCGACCGAACGGTTTTAAGCAATATCAATACGATAGAACGCCCAACGATTTTGGCAGCGCGTCGGGAAATGCAGTCGTGGACGCTGTTGCAGCTTGAATCAAGCTCATTGCGCAAGCCAGACGATTTTAACTCTAGCAGCACGGTTTCAGAGCATGGCGAACATTTACCCGCAACGCTGGACCGGCTACAAAAAAATCAGGAAATCGCCAATCAGCTTTCCTGCCTTCTGCCCGACGTGAAGAATATCCATGTCGATGTCGACGAGCAGCGCCAGTTGAAAACACTTTACTTGGAAACGGTTAACAATATCCGGCACGAAGCGCGGGCGCTGTCTGACGGCACCCTTCGATTTTTGGCATTGTCGATCATTGGCGCCGATACGGAAGCGGGGCGATTGATTTGTCTTGAAGAACCTGAAAATGGCATTCATCCAGCGCGCATTCCAGCCATTGTCGACTTGTTATACCAAATGTCAGTCGACACCGACGTCGCCGTTGACGAGGGAAATCCGCTACGGCAAATCATCATCAACACCCATTCGCCGCTTGTCGTGCAATGCATAAATGCGGAAGACTTGATCGTTTCCCATTCTTATAAAAAGGATGGCGCTGTTTTGTCCGAGTTCAGCCCCGTGCAAGACACTTGGAGAGCAAAAGACCCCTCGTCGACTCCAGTTGCATTCGGTATGTTATTGGACTTCCTGAAGAGCCCCGCCGACGCTGAAATACATTCGAACGGTAAGGATGGATTGAACAAAATATTCAGATTGCAGCTTGACCTTTTAAGCCATAAATGACGATAAAAAAAGTCATCCGCTATACCTTGCTGGCCGACGGCAGTTCCGACGCGGCCTTAGTGCCAATCATAGACTGGACGATCGAACAAAATTTCTCACACATCGCGTATGCATCGCAGTACGCACGTGATCTCGGAAAAGTGGGTTTGCAGCTGGAAGAAAGGGTTACACAAACGCTGCTTCAATTCCCATGTGACATACTTTTTTTACATCGAGATGCGGAAAACGAGGGACTGCAAGCCAGGCTTGAAGAAATCGCATACGCAGTCGCGACAATCGGGCAGTCATATGTCCCGATTATTCCCGTACGGATGACGGAAGCGTGGATGCTATCGGATGAAACTGCAATTCGTGCAGCCGCCGGAAACAGCCATAGCAAGGTTGCGCTTGATCTTCCCAAACGGGACCGCTGGGAGAAATTACCTGATCCGAAAGCCGTGCTTTTTAACGCATTGACAGTGGCGACGGAAAAAAAAGGACGGGCCCTTAACAAATTTTATCCCGACAGACATCGCCACCGCGTCACTCAACTAACTGAAAATTTTGGTCTGTTACGCGGTCTCGATGGATTCGACGGTTTTGAAAAAGCGTTGATTGCCGAATTCAACAAAATAATTAAAGGTTAATATGCTCTGGATCAAAGCGCTGCACATCGTATTCGTCGTTTCCTGGTTTTCGGGCCTGTTTTACCTGCCGCGTATTTTCGTTAATCTGGCACTCGAAAAAGACGTCGCATCGACGTCGCGCCTGCTCCTGATGGGGCGCAAGCTGTACCGTTTTATGGGCTTGCTGGCGCTGCCGGCGCTGGGACTGGGGATCTGGCTGTACCTCGGGTACGGTATCGGACGTGGGCCCGGCAATGGCTGGATGCATGCGAAACTGGCGCTGGTGGTGCTGGCGATCGGGTACCATCACGCATGCGGCTCCCTGCTCAAAAAATTCGAGAACGGCCGCAACGTTCGCAGTCACACGTTCTACCGCTGGTTCAATGAAGTACCGGTCCTTCTCTTGCTGGCAATCGTCATTCTGGTCATCGTCAAACCCTTCTGAGCATCGGAGCCCATCATGCCCAAAGTATGTGAATACTATCTCGCACCGGCGTCGCCCTACGTCTATCTGGGCCACGCCAGGCTGGTTGCGCTGGCCCGGCAACATGCGGCGCAGATCGAGATTAAGCCGTGCGACATCGGCAAGATTTTCAGCGTTTCCGGGGGCTTGCCGCTGGCCAAGCGTGCGCCGCAACGCCAGGCTTACCGGTTGGCCGAATTGCGCCGCTGGAGCGCGCATCTGGGTTTGCCGATGAATCTGCAACCGAAATTCTTTCCCGTCTCGGGCGACCTCGCGGCCGGCCTGATCATTGCCACTAAATTGGCGCATGGTACCGATCGGGCATTGGAGTTGATCGGCGCGATCACGCGCGGCGTATGGGAAGAAGAAAAGAACATCGCCGACGAAGACACGCTTGCTGCCATGGCTGGCATGCTGGGCTTGGACGGCAAGGCGCTGCTGAAATCGGCCGAAACCGCAAGCGTACAAAATGAATATGCGCGCTTCACCGACGAAGCGACTGCGGCAAACGTATTCGGCGTGCCGTGGTATGTGATCGATGGCGAAGGCTACTGGGGTCAGGACCGGCTCGATTTCGTCGAGCGCGCAATGGCCGCGCCAGCAAAGTAGCAAGACCCGACAACCCCGCAGCGCCAGCAGCGCAGTCCTCTCCGCTGGTCCCTGTTCGGGGATCTCCATCGACAGGGGCGGGGTCGAAAGCCGAAAGCATCGCCTTAAGCAAAACCGCATCACCCGAACAAGCAAGCAAACGTCACATGAACATCACAACGACACGGGCATCCCCATCAGGATGGCCCGTTTTAATCAAGTCGTTTCACCACGGATAAAAGGTCCTCCCATGGCACATTCCCCCCTATCGCATTCCTATTTTTGTCCCTGCCCTCGTGGCATGGAAGCCGCCCTCGCCGAGGAAATTACCGAGATCGCCCGCAATGCGGCGACTTTGAAAGTGCACAACCAAGTGCCCGGCGGCATCCACTGCTCCGGGCTGCTGACCGATGCCTATCAAATTAACCTGCATTCGCGCATCGCCTCGCGTGTGCTGATGCGCATGGCACACGCCGGCTATGTCAACGAAAACGATATCTACGACCTCGCGCTGGCGCAGCCCTGGGAAGACTGGTTCGGCTTGCAGCACACCATCCGCGTCGATGTCACGGCGGTCAAGTCGCCATTGCGCAGCCTGGAATTCGCCACCTTGAAAATCAAGGACGGCATCTGCGACCGCTTCCGCGACAAATTCACCGAGCGGCCTTCGGTCGATACCAAGGAACCCGACATGCGTATCGTCGGCTTTCTGGATGCCCGCAACTTCACGCTCTATCTCGATACGTCGGGCGAAGCCTTGTTCAAGCGCGGCTGGCGCGATGAGACCGGTGATGCGCCGCTGCGTGAAAACCTGGCCGCCGGCCTGCTGCGTGTGGCCGGCTGGACGCCGGGCACGGTGCTGTTCGATCCGATGTGCGGCTCGGGTACGATCCTGATCGAAGCGGCGCAAATGCTGGCAGGTATTCCGTCCGGTTCACGCCGCCAATTCGCCTTTGAAAAGTTCAGCGGCTTCAAGCGCGACGCATGGCAAGCAATCAAGGACGCAGTCAAGCCCACTGTGCTGCCGGCATCGCCGACCATTTTCGGCAGCGACATTTCGGGCGATGCGATCGAGATGACACGCATGAACTTGCGCAATGCCGGCATCATGTTCGACGTGCCGCTCAAGCAGATCGAAGCGCAGGAAGTCAAGGCACCAACCGAGCAGCCCGGCATCTTGCTGACCAACCCGCCTTACGGCGAACGGATCGGTGTGCGCGGCGACAGCACGGTGCCGGTGGACGATATGACGGTGGCGTTTTACGCGGCATTCAGTACCACGCTCAAGCAGCGCTTCGCCGGCTGGAAAGCGTTCTTGTTTACGGCCGACCTGACGCTGCCGAAAATGCTGCGCCTCAAGGAAGCGCGCAAGACGCCGTTTTTTAACGGCGCGCTGGAATGCCGGCTGTTTCGCTTCGACATGGTGGCGGGTTATAACCGCCGTGACGAGGCCAAGCCGAAAGAGCACCAGTGACGATCAGGCTGGCAACGGCCGCCTCGGCGCAGGCCGCATCAGTCGTGTGCCGATCAGGATGAGCATCAGCCCGGCGGCATAGAACACCAGTTGCATGCCGGACGGCTGGGCATCATAGCCGACCAGTGCGTGCAGCACGGTGCCGACCGGCGACTCCATCGGTAATAGCTGTGATGTATTCCATGCCGGGCTCGCCAGACTCGGCAGCAAGCCGGCCTGGATCAGCGAACGCGCCAACTGGCTGGCCATTGCCGCCGCCAGCAGCATGACCATCGTATTGGTAACGGCAAACAGACGCCGTACCGGAATCCGCGACAAACCCAGATATAACACCAGGCCTGCCACGCTGCCGACCACCAGGCCGATTACGCAACCAGCCAGCGCACCCGAGCTGGCTGCAAGATCGGCGCTGCCGGTGCTGGTGATCATGCCGGTCACGAACAGTACTGTTTCAGCGCCTTCGCGTAGTACCGACAAGGCTACCGCCACGATCAGCGCCCATGGCGTACTGACCCCTTCCTGCACAGCGCGGCCGAGCTGACGCGCTTCGCCAGCGGCCTGCATGCCATGGCGCGAAGCGGAGATTACGTGCCAGGCAAGCATGACGAAGGCCAGTGCCAGAATTGCAGCATTGACGATATCCTGGCCAACACCTTCGGCGAGCTGG
>JACMQD010000367.1 GCA_014377155.1 Herminiimonas sp. | reverse complement strand
AGCGCATCGGCGGCATCGGTGCTGGGCATGCCCGACAGCAGCAAAAGCCGTTGCACCATGTCCTGCACCTGGGCTTTTTGCGCCTTGCCATGACCGACCACGGCCTGCTTGACTTGCAAGGCGGTATATTCGGCTACCGCCAGATCGGCACTGACCAGCGCGCAAATGGCTGCGCCGCGCGCCTGGCCCAGCAGCAGGGTCGATTGCGGATTGACGTTGACAAATACTTTTTCGATAGCGGAGCAGTCCGGCGCATAGGTGCGGATAATTTCCGTCACGCCATCGAGGATGGTCTTCAAACGCTGCGGCAAATCCGCGTCCGGGGTCTTGATGGTACCGGATGCAACATAGGTCAATTTGTTGCCGTGTTTGTGGATGATGCCGAACCCAGTGGTGCGCAGTCCGGGGTCGATGCCGAGGATTTTCATTGGGTTGGCATCTTCGCCATCATGTTAATGACGGAAATGCCGGGTGCCGGTCAGCAGCATCACGACGCCCTGCTCGTCGGCAGCGTCGATCACTTCCTGGTCGCGCATCGAGCCGCCAGGCTGGATCACGCAGGTCGCTCCGGCCTGTACCACGACATCGAGACCGTCACGAAACGGAAAGAACGCATCCGACGCGACCGCCGAGCCGACCAGCGACAAGCCGGCGTTCTGCGCTTTGATCGAAGCGATCCGTGCCGAATCGACACGACTCATCTGACCGGCACCGACGCCTAGCGTCATGCCATTGCCACAAAAAACGATGGCATTTGATTTGACGAATTTGGCGACACGCCAGGCAAACATCATGTCTTGCAACTGCTGCGGTGTCGGCTGCTTTTTGCTGACGACCCGCAATTCGGGCAGGCCGACGTTTTTGGCATCCGGCGACTGCACCAGCAGGCCACCGCCGACGCGCTTGAAGTCGTACGCATTGAGCGCCTTGCCAAGCGGGATTTGCAGCAGACGGACGTTCTGCTTGGTGGCGAAAATTTCGAGGGCTTTCGCTGAAAACGATGGGGCGATCAGGACTTCGACGAACTGTTTGGCAACGGCTTCTGCCGCATTGCCGTCCAGTTCCTGGTTGAATGCGATGATGCCGCCAAAGGCCGACGAGGTATCGGTCTGGAACGCCTTGCTGTACGCCTCGAGCGGATTGCCGCCGATTGCCACGCCACAAGGATTGGCATGCTTGATGATGACACAGGCGGTTTCATCGAAGGTCTTCACGCATTCCCATGCGGCATCGGCATCGGCGATATTGTTGTACGACAGTTCCTTGCCTTGCAACTGGCGATAGTTGGCCAGCGCACCATCGATCGTCGTCAGGTCGCGGTAGAACGCGGCCGCCTGGTGCGGGTTTTCGCCATAGCGCATTTCCTGCACTTTTTCGAAATGCATGTTCAGCACCGTCGGGAATGCACTGCGGGTTGCATGTTGCCGGTCAGCGCCGAGCGAGGTGAAATAATTGGTGATGGCGCTGTCGTATTGCGCCGTATGGGCAAACACTTTCTTGGCTAGCGCAAACTTGGTTTCGTAGGTAGCTTCGCCGTCGTGGGCCGCCAGTTCGGCCAGCACCACACTGTAATCGGCGGGGTCGCAAATGACGATTACGTCTTTATGGTTCTTGGCCGACGAACGCAGCATGGCCGGGCCGCCGATATCGATGTTTTCGATCGCGTCGTCCAGCGCGCACTGGTCCTTGGCTACCGTCTGCTGGAAAGGGTAGAGATTGACCACCACCAGGTCGATGGTCGGGATGCCGTGCTGCGCCAGTGCCGCCGTATGCTCCGGAAAATCGCGCCGCGCCAAAATGCCGCCATGTACCTTCGGATGCAAGGTCTTGACGCGGCCATCGAGCATTTCCGGAAAACCGGTGTAGTCGGCGACTTCGGTGACGGCGACCTGGTTGTCGGCCAATAGTTTGGCAGTGCCGCCAGTCGACAGGATGTTGACACCCATGGCCGCGAGCGCGCGGGCAAAATCGAGGACGCCGGTTTTGTCGGAGACGGAAATGAGGGCTTGCTTGATCATGATGAAATCGCCGGGAAGTGATAGATAAGGGAAAGGCAGCGCAGGGCACGGCCTTTACGTTACTCGCTTCGATGCGCTAAACCCGACAAACGTTTCACGCCTCAGATCAAACCGTGCTGTTGTAGTTTTTTTCGCAGCGTATTGCGGTTGATGCCGAGCATTTCAGCCGCGTGCGACTGATTACCGCCGGCGCGTCCCATGACGGCTTCGAGTATCGGCTTCTCTACCGTGAAGACCACCATCTCGTAGACATTCGATGGTTTTTGCTCGCCCAAGTCCTTGAAATATTTTTCGAGGCTTTTCTTGACGACGTCCTGGATACTGTCTTTGCTCATGCGATGGGGGCACTTTTAGTTTTATGAGACTGCGCTTGCCGGTTCAGGCCGCCAGCTTTTGTTCTGGCAGGCCGTATTGTAACCGCTTGCCATACGCCAACTGCAATTCAAAAAAAGTATCGACAGCTGCCCGTTGCGCGTCGCAATTGTCGATCAGGTTCATGCGCTGCCGGAAGTCTTCGCCGCCGGCCAGTTCGCGCACGTACCAGCCGATGTGCTTTCGTGCAGTGCGTACACCGAGGAATTCGCCATAGAACGCATAGTGCGCCCGTAGATGTTCATCCATCAATGCGCGCACTTCGGCAATCATCGGTGCTGGCAGCGTTTCGCCGGTGCGCAGGAAATGCTCGATCTCTCGGAAAATCCAGGGCCGGCCCTGTGCGGCGCGACCGATCATGATGGCGTCGGCGCCGGTGGCCTGCAATACGTACCGGGCTTTTTCGGGCGTGGTGATGTCGCCATTGGCAACGACCGGAATCGACACTGCCGCCTTGACCGCGGCAATGGTGTCGTATTCGGCCTCGCCGCTGTAGCCATCGGCGCGCGTGCGGCCATGCAGCGTCAACATGGCAATGCCGCTGTCTTCGGCCATCTTGGCGATGACCAGCGCATTTTTGTGCTGACGGTCCCAGCCGGTGCGAAACTTCAGCGTCACCGGCACGTCGACCGCCGAGACCACGGCAGCAAGAATGTCGCCCACCAGCGATTCATGCTGCAGCAGTGCCGAACCGCACCAACTGTTGCAGACTTTCTTGACCGGACAGCCCATGTTGATATCGATGATCTGCGCGCCGCGATCGACATTGAATCGCGCACAGTCGGCCAGCATTTGCGGGTCCGCGCCGGCGATCTGCACGGCCTTTGGTTCCATTTCGCCATCGTGGTTGATACGCCGTGCGGTTTTTTCGGTGGTGCGCAACCTGGGGTCGGACGCCGCCATCTCGGACACCGCATAGCCGGCACCAAGTTGCTTGCACAGTTGCCGGAATGGCCGGTCGGTCACCCCCGCCATGGGAGCGACGAATACGTTGTTACGCAGCAAATAAGGGCCGATGTTCATGGAAGAGTGGTCGGAAGGGGTCCGCTATTTTATCCGCATACGGATTCGAATCCATGCGGCGCGGCGAAAAACCCACAGCACCTTGCCTTCATGGCCTGTCTGACAAGGCTTTTCCACCACATCGTCTGCGCGTTCGGACGGTTCTTATACGCAGTCAGGAATTGATTTCGTTGAGCGCAGTGTCGCTCAGATGCGCAACGTCACCCCACTGGCGGATGCGCATTGCCTCGCCATCCCAGACGATGCGATTGATGCTGGCATTGAGGACATCGAAATCGCGGGCATGCGCAAAACCGATGCCGCTCGCTTCCCGGTAGATACTGTCAAGCACGCCGCCGTGGCTGACGATGGCAATCTTGCGATGGCCGCACCGCGCAATGCGGCGCACCGCATCGACGGCGCGCGTGGAGAATTCGCGTAGCGTCTCGGCAGCGTGCTGTCCGGGTGGAAAGCGGGCATCGGGTTCACGCGCCTGCCATGCCGCGTACGCCTGCGGAAAATGCGCCGGAATGTCGGCATAGCGCAATCCCTCGAACCCGCCGAAGCAGCGCTCGCGCAAGCCCGGATCGATCTGGATCGGCATATTGCGCGGCGCGGCAACGGCCTGCGCTGTGTGTAATGCGCGTTGCAGGTCGCTGGCAAAAATTGCGTCTAGGGTCTCGGGCTGCAACGCGCGCGCCAACGCTTTAGCCTGGTGCATGCCTTGCGCATTGAGACCGATGTCCAGATGACCCTGCAAGCGCCGTTCGGCATTCCAGTCGGTTTCGCCGTGGCGGATGAGCAGGATTTCGATCATTGGACGGCCCGGGCGACATGCTGGAGCGGGATCGCATGACCGGAAGCAACGCCCGACATCGGCGTCGCCTCCTGAAAATATCCGCTATTGAATTTCATCGTAAACCTCTTAGGCCAATGTTTAAAAAACCAAGCGGTTTTCAGCGCGGCGGCTTGACCTGCAGCCAGAATGTCACCGGACCGTCGTTGGTCAGCGACACTTGCATATGGGCGCCGAAGCGGCCGGTTTCGACGATCGGATGACGTGCCCGTGCGCGGCTGACGAAATGGTCGAACAGGCGCTGACCGAGCTCAGGCGCTGCGGCGGGCGTAAAGGACGGTCGCGTGCCGGACTGGGTGTCGGCGGCCAGCGTAAATTGCGGCACCAGCAGCAAGCCGCCCGCGACATCGCTGACGCTACGATTCATCTTGCCGGCCTCGTCGGCAAAGACCCGGTAGGCCAGTAACTTGGCCAGCAGCGCATCGGCTTCTTTTTCGCTATCGCCGCGCTCGGCGCACACCAGCACCATCAGTCCGGCGTCTATGTTACCGACGCTCACGCCATCGACCTTTACATCGGCGTGCAGCACGCGCTGAAGCAGGCCGATCATCGGCGACCAGACCCGCTCAACTGAGCGTCACGCGGGCGAACTTGCGCTTACCGACTTGTACCACGTACACGCCGGCGTCGACTTTCAGGCCACGGTCACTGATGACGACGCTATCGATACGTACGCCGCCCTGCTCCACCATGCGCATGGCTTCGGCCGAGGACGGGCACAAATTGGCCTGCTTGATCAATTGGCCGATCGCCAGCGGCGCGCCGGTCAGTGCCACGTCGGCGATGTCGTCCGGGATGCCCCCCTTCGAACGATTGACGAAATCGCTCAGTGCATCGTCGGCCGCCTGCTTCGAATGGAAGCGGGCGACGATTTCCTGCGCCAGCGCGACCTTGACATCGCGCGGGTTGCTGCCCTCCGCGACTGCGGCCTTGAAACGCGCGATCGCAGCCAGCGACTGGAACGACAGCAATTCGTAATAGCGCCACATCATCGTGTCCGAGATGCTCATGACCTTGGCAAACATGGTGTTGGCCGGTTCCGTGATGCCGATGTAGTTGTTTTTGGACTTGGACATCTTTTCGACGCCATCGAGACCCTCGAGCAATGGCATGGTCAGGATGCACTGCGGCTCTTGGCCATAATCCTTTTGCAATTCACGCCCAACGAGCAAATTGAATTTCTGGTCGGTGCCGCCCAATTCCAAATCCGACCGCAACGCTACCGAATCGTAGCCCTGCATTAACGGATACAGCAATTCATGCACCGAAATGGGCGTACCGGCCTTGAAACGCTTGGTGAAATCCTCCCGTTCCAGAATCCGCGCAACGGTATATTTGGCCGCCAGTTCGATCATGCCGCGCGCACCCAGCGGATCGGACCATTCGGAGTTATAGCGGATTTCAGTGCGTTCGGCGTCCAGCACCAGGCTAGCCTGGGCAAAATAGGTCGTGGCGTTTTCGGCGATCTGCTCCTTGGTCAGCGGCGGACGCGTGATGTTGCGACCAGACGGATCGCCGATCATCGACGTGAAATCGCCAATCAGGAAAATCACCGTATGGCCCAGGTCTTGCAACTGTCGCATCTTGTTCAGCACCACCGTATGCCCGAGATGCAGGTCAGGAGCTGTCGGATCGAGACCGAGCTTGATACGGAGGGGCTGGCCGGTTTTTTCGGCGCGGACCAGCTTTTGGACAAATTCGGCTTCGATCAGCAATTCTTCGACGCCGCGCTTGGCGACCGTCAGCGCTTCCAGCACCTTGTCCGATAGCGGCACCGACGGTCGGGAAATTTCGGCAAAGGCCGCCGGATTGTTTGACAACTGCTGTGGATGATCCATGTTATGACAAGGGTTAAGCCGTGAAAGGAAAAAATCGATACCATGTTTTGGTATAATCGCTGCTTTCTTCTATATTGCCAAACTTCAACAAGAGCAATAGAAAGCGCATCAGGGTGAAACGACAAATTCTAACTTATTGCATGTTCTCTATAGATAAAATCCTTCCCGTATCGATCTGGCGCAAGGTCGCTTTCCATACATCGCGCAAGACCCGCATTGTTTCGGCGTCGGCGCTGGTACTGACAGCTTGCGCATTCGGCGCGGCCGGCGTCGCACCAATGGCACCGGATGCGTCCGACATCCCTGTCAAATCCATCACCCAGGAACTGGCGCTGCCGGATCTTGCCAAGCAAATCAGCGTTCTCGAACAAACCGATCAAAGTTATCTCAGCGAAGAAAAAGTCCGCCCTGGCGATACGCTGGCTGCCTTGTTGAATCGTCTGGGCATCGACGATGACGCCGCCGCCGAGTTCATCAAATCCGATCCGCTGGCGCGCAGTATCCTGCAGCTGAAGGTCGGCAAACGCGTGCAAGCGCAAACCGGTGACGATGGCGAGCTGAAATGGATCAGTACGATGGTGGTCGATGGCCGCGATAGTCAGGTCAAAAACATCGTCGTGACACGTGATGGGGATCATTTCAAGGCAGTTGAAGCACCCGGCACGCTGGAAACCCGTGTCGAAATGCGTTCCGGCGAAATCAAGTCGTCCCTGTTTGCCGCAACCGATGCGGCGCAGATCCCCGACACGGTCGCCTCGCAGATCGTCGATCTGTTTTCGACCGATATCGATTTCGGCTCGGACCTGCAGCGTGGCGATCGTTTCAATGTGGTCTACGAGACATTCTGGCAAAACGGTGAGTACGTTCGTGCCGGTCGCATTTTGGCCAGTGATTTTCGCAATGGCAGCCGCAAGTTCGAATCGGTCTGGTTCGAGGACCCGCAGTCGCATCAGGGTGGCGGCTATTATGGCTTCGATGGCAAGTCGCTGAAAAAAGCATTTCTCAAGTCGCCGCTCGAATTTTCTCGTATCTCGTCCGGCTTTTCACTGCGCGTGCATCCTATTTCCGGCCAGTGGAAGCAGCACAAGGGAGTCGATTTTGCTGCGGCGACCGGCACGCCGATCCGCGCTTCGGGTGATGGCGTGATTGATTTTCTTGGCACGCAGGGCGGCTACGGCAATGTCGTGGTGCTCAAGCACTGGGACAAGTATTCGACGGCGTATGCGCACATGAGCCGATTCGGCAACGGACTGCGGCAGGGCATGAAGGTCAGTCAGGGCGATGTGATCGGCTATGTCGGCACGACCGGCTGGTCCACCGGCCCGCATCTGCATTACGAATTCCGTGTCAACAACGAACCGCGCGATCCGATGTCCGTCGATGTCCCGAACTCCCAACCGCTGGCCGGTACCGAATTGCAGCGCTTTCGCGCCGTGTCGAATGACATGTCGCATCGTTTCGCGCTGCTTTCGCCGCAAGACAAGGGCATTCAACTGGCGCTGCGTTAAAGTATTGGAGACCGGCTACTTGCCGGTTCCGACCAACCTTCACTTGAAAAGCCGTACCGCGGTCGACCGCTTGGTCAGTTGATCGCGATGGCCTGCTTATTGAATGCGCTCATCCTCTGGCAGCCTGTTTATCGGCCTGATGTCCGGCACTAGCCTCGATGGCGTGGACGGCGTCCTGGCTAGCTTGCCTGGCCCAGGTATGCCGGGCAGTGCCAGCACGATGACAAGCGCGTTTATTGCATTTCCCGAGAATTTGCGTGCTGAACTGATGGCACTGCAAACTGCAGGCGAAAACGAAATTCAGCGCGAGGCGCTGGCTGGCAACGCACTGGCAGAAATTTTTTCACAGTGCGTGATGCTTTTGCTGGCACAAGCGGATCTTCAGGCCGATTCGATCGCCGCCATCGGCGTCCACGGCCAGACCATTCGCCATCGGCCAGAACTAGGCTTTACCTGGCAGACCGGGAATCCAGCACTGCTCGCGGAGCTGACCGGGATCGACGTGGTAGCGGACTTCCGCAGCCGCGATATTGCCGCCGGTGGCCAGGGCGCACCATTAGTGCCAGCATTTCATCAGGCAGTGTTTGGCGATGCGAGCGAAAGGCGTGTGGTCGCCAATATCGGCGGCATTGCCAATATCAGCGTACTGATGCGTAATGACGAGGCCCCGATTGTCGGCTTCGATACCGGTCCCGGCAACATGCTGATGGATGCCTGGATCGCAACGCATCAGAGCCTTGCGTATGACGACCGAGGGCACTGGGCAGCCAGCGGACGCATCGTGCCGGACTTGCTGGCTTCGCTCAGGCGCGACCCCTATTTCGCACTGCCGCCACCGAAAAGCACCGGGCGCGACCTGTTCGATGCAGCATGGCTGATACGACAGCTCGCACCATTTCCGCTAGTCTCGCCGGTCGATGTACAGGCAACTCTGGCGGCATTCACCGCAACCACATTGGCCGATGCCATCGTCCGCCATGCACCCGACGCCCGAGGCGTCTATGTCTGCGGTGGTGGCGCCTACAATACGCACTTGCTAACCGAACTGCAAATGGCGCTCGCATCGCTGGGAAGTGCGGCAATGGTTTCGGCGACCGATGTACTGGGCGTACCGCCCAATCATGTCGAGGCGCTGGCGTTTGCCTGGCTGGCACAACGCTTTATCCACCGGCTTCCCGGCAACCTCGCGTCAGTCACGGGCGCGCGGGGTCTGCGCATTCTTGGCGCACTGTATCCGGCCTGAGTCTCTGGCCGCTGCTTTGCCTGATCCGCAACAGGATATTCGGGCACAAAAAAAGCGCAGATCGCTCTGCGCTTTTTAACGAGGCTTTATCGACTCAGGCCGAGAACGACGAGCCGCAACCGCATGTGGTAGTGGCATTCGGATTCTTGATCACGAACTGTGCGCCTTCGAGGTCATCCTTGTAATCGATTTCAGCGCCGACCAGATACTGATAACTCATCGAATCGATCAGCAACTGGACGCCGTTCTTGGACATTGTCGAGTCGTCTTCGTTGACGATTTCATCGAAGGTAAAGCCGTACTGGAAACCCGAACATCCGCCGCCCTGCACGAACACGCGCAGTT
>JACMQD010000366.1 GCA_014377155.1 Herminiimonas sp. | reverse complement strand
TACGTTAACGCGTCGCCCGCGTCATGGCTGCTATTTCCTGCTGAATGCCGAAGAAGCCGGCAATCAGCCACCCGATTACTACTGCCAGACTGATAATTGCAAAACCATTGAACACTTTCATCTGTATTGCCACCGCTTCGACGCCGTCCTCCATCCATTCATCCGCCAGGATTTTCAGCGCCTCGGCGAAGCCTTTGTACTCGGCATAGACGCACAGATCATCGACCACGTCTTTCGATGGAAAACCATAGCCGGCATTGCGCAGCGCCTCGCCGCAGTTGAGTCCCGACTTGACGCCGAACAGCGCACCGTCGAGCCGCTCGCGCAACCACGGGTCGGCCAGGTCGGACAAGCGCATCAAGGATTTCTCGACCGTGATGCCGGCGAACTGCAGCGCCGAGAATGCCATCAGAAAACCGCTGCCGACGATCAGGCGATAAATGGAGTAGGGCGCAAAGCGGTCAAAAAACGTCCGCACATTACCGCGCCACAGCGGCATCGACATCAGGATGCCAATCACGACGGCCACCAGTGCGGTCACCATATAAATCATCCAGTCCTGCACCAGTTGCGACATGATGTAGAGCGACTTTGCCGCGCCGTGCCACCCTGCCGGATCGACCAGTCGGGTGAATTCCGGTACCACACGCGTGCCGAATACATAGATGTAGACGAAGATCAGCGTAAAGATCGCAATCGGGTACGCGACCCCGCCGATGATCACCCCCTTGATCTTTTTGCCCGCCTGTACCACCTCGATAACGGCGATCAGCGTGACTTCCAGCCGGCCCGACTGTTCGCCTGCCATGATGATCATCTGTTCTGTTTTCGGTATCCACCAGGCCAGACCCTCGGCGAAGATGCCGCCGTTTTGCACGGCGCGCCGGCAATCGTCGAGCACCAGCGCCAATGGCTCGTTCGGCTTGCGCCCGTTGAGCGATGCGCGCTCGCGCAGCTCTTCAAGAATTTTCAGCAGTGGCAGGCCATTGCTGAGCATCTTGGCGATCTTGCGATACAGGCGCAGGCGCGCGGTTTCGGAAAACTGGAACCTGGCCCACTGGCGGTTGACATTAAAGCGCACGGTTAGTCTCCACGACGCTCAGCCGCTTGCCGGCCTGCCCGACGGCGGTCGACAAATGGCCCACGACTTTTTCGGCCATGCGCGGGTCGACGATGCCTTCGGCAACCTTGGTAAGCGCATGCTCCAGCATGGTCTGTCCGCCCAGTTCCTGAATCCAGTATTGCAGAGCGCGGGTTTTTTCACCGGCGCGAATGAAGTCGAAAAACTGGGCGTCGGGCTGGATCACCTCGGCCACCACCGAGCGCCCGGTAGTACCTTGCAGTCGACAATGGACGCAGCCCAGGCCGACGATGCAGACATTGCCAATATTGCCTTGTAGTGCATGTTCGACACGCAGTAACGCTGCCGGCGATAGCGCGTCAAGATGTTGATGCAGCGGCTTTTTGCAATGCGCGCACAGTACCTTCACCAGGCGCTGGCTGATCAGTCCGGTGACGACCGAATGGTCCGCTACCAGGCTCATCGGCAAGCCGAGATCGACCAGCCGGTCGACGATCGCCATGGCGCTGTTGGCATGCACCGTGGTCCATACCTGATGGCCGGTCATCGATGCGCGCAGCGCGCTTTGTGCCGATGCGCGGTCACGCATTTCGCCGATCATGATGGTGTCGGGATCGAGCCGCATCGCATTCGAAATCGCCGCCGAAAACAGGCGCGACCGTTCTTCTTCGTTGGTCGCGTTGGTGACGGCCGTCTGGACCGCGCCTTCGATTGGATACTCGACCGGATCTTCGACCGTCAGCACATGCAGCTTACCCTCGGCTTCGAGAATTTCGCCGCACAGGATGCGCTGCAGGCTGGTCGATTTGCCGGAGCCGGTCGGGCCGCTGATGATGTTCATGCCGATCGGCTGCTCTTTCAGCACTTGCAAAACCGCCGCATGTTTTTCCGAAAACCCGAGCGGACGCAGATCGATGTTGTCACCGGCGTCGTTATAGAGCAACCGCAAGACCATCACCATGCCTTCGTTGGTCGGCGCGGTGGCAATGCGCACGCCGTACAACGTCGGCGGCAACTTGTCGCGGTCGGCGATACTGGCATCCTGGCGCTCGGTCGGCTTATAAGAGCTGTCGGACACTGACGTCATGGCGCCATAGATCGTCGCAAGCAGTCGTTCGCCATAATCGCGCGTGTGCCCACCGGTGCGAATCAGATCGTTATGGACGCGGAAATAGATTTCGGTGGCGCTTTTCTTGACGCGAATATGGACGTCGGAAGCGCGGGCGCGACAAGCCTTATGCAGCAGTTCCTTCGCCGTGATTTGCATCATCGAATGCTCACGATGGCGCCCGGCGTTCTCGACCACACCCGCCTGATAGGCGCGGCCGATGATTTCAATCGATGTAAATATCACTTGATACGGCCGCTTCATGCGTTCGATGCGCGCACGGTAAGACAGGACGTGTGGGTTCATTTCCTGCCCTTGCGCGATCAGCAGTCGACCATCGGAAAGCAGGCACAGCAAGCTTTTTTCTTCTTCGCTACCCTCGAAAGGTCCGGTGCGGCTGACGACCGTCACTGCTTCGAACTGAATCGCTTCGAGCGGTGAGGACGGCGTGGGCTGCCCCGTGTCCTCCGGGTCCAAGGTGTTGAGCGCGTTCATCGAACAGGCATCCTTGGAGCAGGCGGCGAAATAATTGCCACGGTGCCGGGCGGCGCCAATGGCGGAAGGCGTAATCCCGCGCTCGGAAAACTGGGGTCGAAGCTCGGCTGCGATGTACCTGCCGACGCCAGGCGAATGCGCTTCTTTCCGGCATCTTCGATGATGACTTCGTTGGGCCGGATCGACACCACCCTCAGTCCGTTGGAAAGCATGTCGCCGGACTTGACGTCGACGAGGCTGCCGTTTTCCAACTGCAAGGTCGCGAACATCGATTTTCCCATCCCCTCGATCGCTGTAATGACGGGATTGCCCACGACCGCCGATTTGGCAAAGCGCTCGTTTTCGCTTTGCCTGGAAGCGATTTCAGATTGCTTCGCAATGATCTTAGCCTGCACGTCGAGCTGCTTTTCGCGTGCCTTGAGCACCAATGTCTCGGCTTCGATCCTGGTCAGGTCGTCGGAGGCAGAGTCGACCGCGTGAGCGGGTGCCATGGCAAGCGTCGACAGCAAGATAAGATATTTCATGCTACTTGACATACATGACTCCTTCGATTGACCATGCGCCGGCCTTGTACGAAAACTTATCCAGGCGGATGCCCGGTTGGCTAAGAATTGCCGCTATCTCCGTCGGTGGCAGTCCGGGCAGTTGCAGAGATAGCGAAAATGTTTTCCAGTCCGGCACCGGAGCGACTTCCGGTTCACCGCCCGGCAGGACCGATTTAGAGGGCGGCGGTGGCGGTGGCGGCGGCGGCGTAATGTCGACAATCTTGGGGACGATATCGAGCAACTGCATGCGTGATAGCAGAGGTTCGATCAGCGCTTTGGTGTCGAGCAGCTTTTCGTCCCGACCCGCGGTGAGCTTAACGGGCTCGGAATACGATGCGCTGCTACCGTCCATGCTGAATACCGCTTTTGGCACCTGGGCCCGAAGGAACTCGATCGTCGAGGACTGCCGCGACCAGGAGTACGTCGCACTCGACGCCGTGCACAGGTAATCGGTCAGTTGCCAGCCGCCCGCTGTCAGATACTTCAGTTGCTTCGCGCATGCCTGCGCTACCGCCAGCGGCAGCGGCTTGTCACGCCACGGATGCGGTAGCGTCGACGGCGCCTTGCCATCCATTTGCGCGCGCGCTGCGGCCAGAGCCAGTTGCTGCTGCTGCTCCTGCTTTTGTTTCTGGTATTTTTGCCATCCCAGAAAACCACCGGCGGCGACCAGGACCGTCATTGCGACGACGATGGCAATTGGCGACACGGAAAACTTTCTTTCCGCCGGCTTCAGTGCCCACCATTTGTGGACGTCGATCCGGCCGTCTTTTTTGTGCGGCAGCAGGCTATCGATGGTGCGTGCGTTGAAATTGTGAAAGCTCAGCGCTTCCAGTTCCGGATCGCCAATCACCACGTTCCAGCCACCCAGCCCATAGTCGCCGTGCAACCGCTCCAGCACTTCTTCCTTGGTGCCGGCGAAGTCGCCGTTTGGCAGGAAATTGGCATCCCGGACCGCAAAGTAGGCCCACATTCCATCGGGCAGCTTGAACGCGCCCAGCCAGTTGTGCGCCGGCTGTTTCTGGCCGTCGTAATTGGCCCCTTCGAGCGCCATGGCTTTCGAGACTGCCGCGCCGAGCGAATACATCATGCGACGGGCGCCGTCGCTGGTTTGCGCGAAGCCGGCCTGGGCGGTGGTGTTATCGCGCCGCAGCACCAGCAAGTCCGAATCGATTTTCTTGGCCAGCTCCGCGGCTTCCTTTTCCAGCTCGCGCGGACGGGAAAGCGATTGCCAGAACAGACCGCAAACGAAGCGGTGTTTTCCGATCTGGATAATGTGGTTGGCCATGGCGTCGCGTGTCTCTGTTTAACCGGTCTGGCTCATGAGCCGGACATAGTGGTCGGCGTGATGAGTATGACGATCACTTCTTTGTTGGACTTGCCTTTGTAGCCGCCGCCAAGGGCAAAATTCCGGGGGTCGCCGACGCCGCTTCGATCGAGATTTTCATCGGTTTGCTCGAAGCCGCTGATGATCAGAGTTTCGTTGGACTTCATGGCGACGCGCTGCAGGAAATTGCGGGTTTCCATTTCCGGTGACTCGATCGAGCTGCCGTTACTGGTCACAAGACGGAAGCCGCGCAAGGCTGAAATGTCCGTTGAAAACTGCAGCATCACGGTACCGTTGTTGAGCACGTGCGGCAAGATGCTCATGTTGAAACCGGAGGTCACGATGCCCGGCGTGAGCGTGGTCGTCGCGCCCACCAGCGAAGTCAGCGTGGTCTGCGACGACGCCAGGTAGCTCGACTGCTTGGCGACCTGAACCGGCACCGGTTGGTTGTTGAGCGTGACCACCGAGGCAGTGGTTTCGCGTCGTACTTTGCCCTGTTCCGACAACGCTTTGATGAGCAGCGTCGAGCCGGCGAACTTGCTGCCCGAGTCTCTCAGGATTCCCGCAGAGAAGGCCGTGCCGCCGGCCGCGGCGACTGTGTTCTGGATGCCGTATTTGGACAGCAGGCCTTCGTAGACCAAGTTCCAGTTGATGCCGTAATCGTCGCCCTTCGACATCGTCACCGCCAATACGGTCACGTTGATGGTGATCTGGCGCAGCAGCGACTTGTTCTCGTTTTCGATGAATGCGGCGACCCGGTCCAGCGTGTCGGGCGTGTCTACCACGGTGATGGTGCCAGTGGCTGGCGACGACACCACTTTGCCATGCGACGACAGGATCGCCAGAACCGATTTTTCGATACTTGAGTAGACCGACAATTGCGACTTCACGCCAGTGTTCTGGCTGTTGGTTGACGACACCCCGCCACCGCCACCACCGCCGGCGCCACCGGCGACGCCGCCAGAAGAGGTGGCACCACTGGTTACCGTAGCCGAGAATGTCGAATCTCCGGGAATCGCATTGATCTGAAACGTGCGCGAATCGGTGTGATAGAACTGCACCGTGCCGCTGACATATTTCCAGTACACGCCATAACGCGCCGCGACTGTATCGAGCAATCCCTTGAAGTCGCCGTTCGCATACACGATCCGTGAGCCGCCGCGTGGCCTGCCGGCGTTATTGGCGACTTGTGACATGCCCGCTGACGCGAGGCTGCCTGATAGTGCCGGTACGCTGCTTGGCACAGTCTGTGATGGATTGCCGCCCTGGCTCATGCCGCTCGCTGCAACCAGCGCGTCCGGGCTGATCTTGGTCGGGATGCCCGAGCGCAGCGTCAGCCGTTCGGCCACCTCGGTCAATGAATTGACCTGGCGATCGAACGTCGCCGATTCATAGAACACGGGCGGCAACGCCGGTTGCCCGATCTTGACGATATTCTTGCTAAGCCAGATGCCGTTGTCATGCTCCGACGTCGCCATGCGTTTAACCACTACGCCGGGTGCGCTGCGGCCGACATCTTTCACCAGCGTCGACGCTTTGCTGTCGGTCTCGTCGATATTGGTATTGAGGCGCTCGGGCAAACCGCTGCATCCTGCCACCAGCACCAGGGTGGACGCTGCCGCTAAGAATTGGGCGTGCATTATTTCACCCCTATCGGCACGATACGCAGGACCCGATTGCCCTTATAGAAAATCGCCTTCATCGGAATTTCGGCGGTTTCCATGCTTCGGGTGACCATCTCGACTGCGTCTTCGAATGAACCGGGCACGACTGTCCTGGCTTCGACTGCGTAATCGACTGGCAGCTCCCACAACAGTTGCCATCCCGCGGCGGCGGTCCAGCGTGCCAGTGCGGCGTTGAGGGTCTTGTCGGTCAGGGCGATTTCCCAGGACGAGCTCGGTGTGGCCAGTGCAGGCGACAGCGCCAGTGCCGGCATGGGTGCGGCTGCGGCAATGACGATGGTCGGGATTGCCGGCACCGGTGCGGCTGGTTTTGGCAGATTGTCCTGCGCTTTGACAACCGGATGCGTGCGGGTGTCGTCGATACGCGGCAACGTTGCCATCGGAGACAGACGAGTGTCGAGGGTGAGCCTGCCTGGCAGTACCGGAAAGGCATCGTCGTCTTCGCATTCTTCAACGCTTGCAGCGGGCTGTGGCGCCGGAATTCGGGTCCATGCCGGTTCGACTGCGGGAGAAGAAGACTTGCGGGGAGATTTCGCCGTCGCCTGCGGCGCGACCGTGGCGCCGATGCAGGCCATCAGCAGCAAGGCACTCGCCATGATGCGCGGCTGATGATATTTTGATGAAGGCATG
>JACMQD010000365.1 GCA_014377155.1 Herminiimonas sp. | reverse complement strand
TTGCGGGGCTTCGTACAGGTAGTACAGGTTTAGCGGAAAGTGCGCGGTCGCTTTCTTGCGCCTGCGGCACCATCTCCCCGCGGTTTTCCTTCCATGTAAAAAACAGGCGCTGCGGTTCTCGAAATCTCTAACCGAAGTTCGGTTCTTCGGCAGCCCAAAACGCCGTTACGCTTCGACGATCTGATGTTGCTGCAAGTACCGATACACTACTGCAAGCCGGCTTTCCGCATCGCCCACCTCCATCAGTTTTTGCCGCGCTTTCATCGAAATCGGCAAGATCTCGCACCAGCGGTTGGCAACCCAGCCAGCGTCATCGAGCAAAGCGGGCTCCGCGAATGGGCTCTCGCCAACCACGTTCTGCGCCTGCATCTGTGCGCTGATTTCATCGATGACGATCTTGAGCGCGCGGGCGCAGCTAAGATGAATGGCGGTGACCGGCACCGCTGCATCCGGCGCAATCATCGTCACCCGTGCTTCGAGTCGCTGATCAGCCAGAACCCGGGTTTCGACAATGCGAAAACGTTCACCACCCTGGGTGCGCAGCATCAGCAAGCCGAGCGACGGCATGTCCCATTCGGTGATGTCGGCAATGCAGCCTACGTCTTCCGGAATCGCAGCCGTGCCGACTTCCTGACCGGAGCTGATCAGCACGATGCCGAACGGCGTTGCTGTCTTCATGCAGCCACGCACCATATCGATGTAACGCGTCTCGAACACTTTCAGTGGCAATATCCCGCCTGGAAACAGCACGGTATTAAGGGGAAATAGCGGAAGCCAAGATTCGTTTTCAAGCATCATCATCGCAAGTCAGGGAGGGCCGCCGGCAAGGTTGCGCTTGCGCGCTGTGGCGGCCACACGGGGTTTCAATTTTGCTCCCGATGGCGCAACAGCACCCGTTCGGAGCTCTGAAAATAACGTGCAAGCTGTTCGACGATATACACCGAACGATGCTGACCGCCGGTACAGCCAATGGCAACGGTCAGATAACTGCGGTTGTCGTTTTTGAATGCCGGCAGCCATTTTTCCACGAAGGCCCGAATATCACCCATCAGTTCGGCCACTTCCGGTATCGCCTCCAGAAATGCCGCTACCGGCGCATCGCGGCCATTCAACGGGCGCAGGCTAAGGTCGTAGTGAGGATTGGGCAATACCCGCACATCGAATACCAAATCCGCATCGAGCGGTACACCGAACTTGAAGGCGAACGACTCGAACAGCAAGGTCAGCGGTGTGCGCTCGGATTCGATCAATTCCTTGATCCAGCCGCGCAACTTGTTGGCATTCACGCCCGAGGTATCGACTACATGGCCGATACCTTCGATGGTGGCCAGCATCTCGCGCTCACGCAAGATGCATTCGATCAGGGTCGGGCGGTCATCCGGATTCTGGTCGGCGCGCAAGCGGTGCGACAGCGGATGGCTGCGCCGGGTTTCGGAAAAACGCGCGATCAGAGATTCGGTTTTCGCGGTGAGGAACAGCACCTTGACGTCATGGCCATCGTCCTTGAGACGCCGGATGTCCGCCGGCAGCGCCGCTAGCGAGGTTGCACTGCGCGCGTCCATTGCCACGGCCAGCGTTTCCGCGCCATCTTCCATGCGGGTCTTGACCAGATCGCGCAACAGCGTTGGTGGCAGGTTGTCAACGCAAAAATAACCGGCGTCTTCGAGTGCATTGAGTGCAATCGACTTGCCGGAACCGGAAATGCCAGTGATGAGTATGATGCGCATGATGGATGATAACGCAGCTAAGGCAGACGCGCTGTCAGTCGTCTTCCATCGCCTTTTGCTGGCGTTCCATGAATTCCTTCAAGGTGTCGATACCACGCAATTGCAGGATGGTATTGCGCACGGCGGCTTCCAGCAGCACTGCCAGGTTGCGTCCGGCCTCGACCGGAATCACCACCTTGCGGATCGGCAGGCCGAGCACGTCTTCCGTCTGCGAATTGAGCGGCAGTCGCTCGTACTTTTCTTCCAGCGTCGCGCGCCGGACCAAATGCACGATCAGCTTCAGGCGCATCTTGCGGCGCACCGCGGTTTCACCGAAAATCGTCTTGATATCGAGCAGCCCCAAGCCGCGCACTTCCAGCAGATTTTGTAGCAGCGTCGGGCACCGTCCTTCGATCATGTTCGGTGCGATGCGTGCAAATTCAACTGCGTCGTCGGCTACCAGTCCATGATTGCGTGAAATAAGTTCTAGCCCGAGTTCGCTCTTGCCAAGGCCGGATTCGCCGGTGATCAGTACGCCCACGCCCAGCACGTCCATGAAAACGCCATGCATCGTCATGTGCTGCGCCAGTTTTTTGGAGAGATACACCCGCAGGTAATCGATAACCTGCGCTGCCGGCAGCGGCGTCGAAAACAGCGGAATGTTCTTTTCATCGCAGATCGACAGGATATACGGCGGCGTCTCCAGTCCTTGCGCAATGATGAAGGCCGGCGGTTCGCCAGCGACCAGTTCTTCGGTCTGATGGATGCGCGACGCTGGCGACAGGCGCTGGTAGTACTGGGTTTCCTGATGACCGAAAACCTGGATGCGCCCAGGGTGGATCAGGTTCAGGTGGCCGACCTGGTCCGCTGCCGAAATGGCGTCGCCGGAAATGAGCCGTTCGCCGCCCGGAAACCCGGCGAACCACCCAAGTTCAAGCGATTCGCGATTGTCGTCGTAGATTTGCTGGATGGTCAGCGGTGTTGATTGTTGGGGCATGGTCGCGCAAGCGTCGTGGATTATTGGTTTTTTTTAAAGCCGGCACGTCGAAGTTCAGGGCACACCGCGTGTCGATCCGGACGTGATCGAATCGGGTCCGTTCAATCCGAATCGTGCACTGTCGGTTGCCAGGTAATGATACGCGCATGGATCGCGCTGGCATCCGTGGACGTTGTCAGGATTTCACGAAAAGTTTCGCTGGAAAACATCTCGGCAATTTCGGACAGGATCTCCAGGTGTTGCTGGGTCACATTGTCGGGAATGAGCAAAAATACCAGCAACCGCACTGGTGCACCGTCGGGCGATTCGAACGCAATCGGCTCGGCCAGTCGGACGAATGCGGCCAGCGGGGCCTTGAGGCCCTTGATCCGGCCATGCGGCACGGCGACACCGTGACCGAGACCGGTAGAGCCCAAGCGCTCGCGCGCAAAAAGGTTATCCGAAACGGTGGAACGGGCAATGCCGCAGTTGTTTTCGAAGATCAGACCGGCCTGCTCGAAAGCACGCTTTTTGCTGGACACATCGAGGTCGAGTACAACGTTTTCGGCAGGGAGGATTTGGCTAAAATGGGTCATGAGGCAATGCGCGAGTGGGCCTTTTGCTCGGGATTATAGGCTTATTTTGAACGTGGCCCGGATTACGGCGATTTTTATTGCCGCGCGTTACGACAATTCGACGGTTTTTGACCGGTCGTGAAGTTACTGCGCCACGGATTGATGTCAAGTCCGCCACGTCGCGTGTAGCGGGCGTAGACTGCCAGTTTTTGCGGTTTACACTGGCGCAGGATGTCCATGAAAATGCGTTCGACGCATTGTTCGTGGAACTCATTATGGTCACGAAAGCCGATCAGGTATTGCAGCAATCCTTCCTGATTGATTTCGGCGCCGGCGTAGCGGATCTGCACGCTACCCCAGTCAGGCTGGCCCGTCACCAGGCAATTCGATTTCAACAGATGCGACATCAGGGTTTCTTCCACTGCCGGTTCGTCGTGATCGGCCCGTAGCAGCGTCATGTCGGGCGTATACTGCACGACATCGATATCCAGGCGATCGAGCAGCATGCCGTCGAGTTCACCCATCTGCAGCTTGCCGAAATCTTCCGCCAGGGTCAGCGTGATGTGTAGCGGCGCGCCAAACCCCGCCGACAGGTCGGCGCGCAACAGTTCCAGCAACGCTTCGGCACCCGCCAGCCGCGTCTGATTGAAAGAATTCAGGTACAGCTTGAATGACTTGGATTCGATAATATTGGGCGAATCCGCCGGCACGGTGATGGTGGCGATGGCGACTTGGGGCTTGCCGCGCATATTCAGCCACGATACTTCGTAAGCATTCCACAGGTCGAAACCGAAGAAGGGCAGGGTGCCACTGATGCCGAGTTCGTCGCGTTTGCTGTGACGCGCGATCGGAAACAGCAGCGACGGCTCATAGTGGGTCTGATAGGCGGACGGCTTACCCAGCGGCGAGGCTTCAGGCAGATTCGAGGTGGTCATTGGCGCGGCGGTATGGATAAACGCGTATTTTGACAGATACCGCTTGTTGCCGCCCGTGTCTGTGGAAGCCGGCGTCGCGCCTGAATCAGGTCTTGAGCCGGAA
>JACMQD010000057.1 GCA_014377155.1 Herminiimonas sp. | reverse complement strand
GGGCGGACTGCATCAGTTAGGTACGCGCGATATCAAGATCGCCGGTGCCAATCTCGTGGGCCGCTTTAATGCCCGGCTCGATGGCGGCGCCAATGCCAGTTTGCAGGCGTATTGGGACTACACCGAGCGCGATCAGCCGGGCGCGTTCGTGCAGCGCCTGCATACGTTCGATCTGCAATTCCAGCATGCCGCAAAACTGGCCAGCAGCCACAACGTCGTCTGGGGCGCCGGCTACCGCATTGCGCTGGATCAGGTACGCAACGACAGGGCGTTCGCGTTCTTGCCGGGTCAGCGCACCCTGACCTGGGCCGATATTTTCGCCCAGGACGAGATGGCACTGGGCGACAAGCTCCGGCTGACCACGGGCCTCAAACTCGAACATAACAACTATACGGGCCTGGAATGGCTGCCCACTTTACGACTTGCGTGGCAGCCTGCCAAAGATTCGCTTTTATGGAGCGCACTGTCGCGCTCGGTGCGTACGCCTTCGCGCATCGACCGGGATTTTTACAGTCCGGTCAATCCCGCCGTTGTCGATGGCGTGGCGCGCTATGCGATCGGCGGCGGCCCCGCATTCGAGTCCGAAGTCGCCAAGGTGCTGGAACTGGGCTACCGTATGCAGATCGGCACGGCCGCGTCCATGTCGGCCACCACGTTTTACAGCCGCTATGACAAATTGCGTACGCTGGAGCCCAATCCGCTCGGCTTCGGCAGCGTCTTTGACAACGGCGCCGAAGGCACGACCCGCGGAATCGAAATGCGCGCCAACTGGCAGCCGATGCCGACCTGGCGTTTATTGGCGGGACTGGTCGCCCAGCGTATCAGCACCATACCCAAAGAGGGAAGCAAGGATACGTCGGCCGCCACGGGGCTTGCTACGAGCGATCCGTCGAACTTCTGGATGCTGCGTTCATCGCACGACATCGGACCGCGACAGGAGCTCGATTTCACGTTGCGTCACAGCGGCAAACTGGCGCGGCCGGCGGTGCCTTCCTATACTGCTCTCGACGTGCGCTATGGCTGGAAGATTCGCCGCGATCTCGAACTGTCGGTAGTCGGCCAAAATTTGCTTGACGGCGCGCATCCGGAGTACGGCGCTGCGCCGGGTCGCAGCGAATACGAGCGCGCGGTCTTCGTAAAACTGGTTTGGAAGCAATAGTGTACAGAGTGGAATATTTCGCTCGGCGTTGCGTCATGATTGCGCAAAGCGTGATCGGTATTCACCCTCTCGCTCTCATACTATCGTTGCTGGCGCCAGGAATTGTGCCGGGAATCGCAACCGCTCAGAACTCGGCCATCGGTACCAACGCGATTGTCAGTGAAGAGGGCGTCAAGGCGGCTTACCTGTACCGGTTCCTGCAGTATGTCGACTGGCCGGTCGGGTCATTCCAGCGGCCCGATTCGCCGTTCGTGATCGGCATCGTCAACAATGACGACATCGCCGATCATCTGGTGAAGGCGGTCGCTGGCCGCAGTGTCAATAATCGTATCGTGACCGTAAAAAAACTGCATCCGGGCGATGGTGTAGCGGGAATCAATCTGCTGTTCGTCGGTAATGCGGAAAAGCAGCGGCTGGTGCAATGGCTGCGGCAATCGAAAGAACATCCGATGCTAGTCGTCAGCGATGCAGACGATGCATTGGCAAAAGGAAGCATGATCAATTTTCGCATCGTCGATGAACGGGTCCGATTCGAGGTAGCGCTCGATCCGGTCGAAAAATCCGGATTGAAACTTAATTCCAGAATACTGACCGTCGCGCTTTCAGTGATCAAGGGAACCGTGCAATGAGGATGCAGGCAATCAGGCGGTCGATCTCGAGCAAATTCATGCTGGCGGTGCTGGCAACGACGTGCGCTGCACTGCTGGTATCGGGCGCGTCGATGCTGGCTTATGATATCCAGGTTTTTCGCAACACCTGGGTCAACGATCTGGAAACCCAATCTGCCATCTTGGCAAGGATCAGCGTCGCCACACTCGAATTTGCCGACAACAAAGTCGCACGAGAGAACCTGACGCAGCTCCAGGCCCGCTCCAGCGTGCTGGCGGCGGCCATCTACACGCCCGACGGTGCCGTTTTCGCATCGTACCTCCGCGACCCGGCGTCCGGTCGGACGCTCCCGCCGAG
>JACMQD010000364.1 GCA_014377155.1 Herminiimonas sp. | reverse complement strand
TTCCTCACGCCTACTATTTACGCCTACACTGATTGACCGACAGTGGTCCGCTTGCAGAACATCATGCGTCGAGCGCAAGCCGGCAACCGGAATACAGTGAGTCCTGAGTTAACGTGATTGGAAATTAGCAATGCTGGGCTGGTTGAATCGCCTTTTTTCATCATCTGTACAAGCCCCGAATACCGTTCAGGCAGATCCTGCAGCGCCGGTCATCGTCACACCTTTATTGGCGCAGACCGTCATACCTGCAGGTGCGGTGTCACGCCTGCAGGAAGAAGACATCAACGCCAATTTCAATGGCTGGCTGTTCGAACAGACCGATTATTCCGGCATGTTCATTAATCCAACCGAACAAGCGATCCTCGACGAATTGGAACGTCTGGTCAGGTCGAAGCAAGCGGGCGCTGGTTTGGTGCGCCGCATGCCCGGCGTCATTCCGCAGTTACTGCAGAGCCTGCGCAGCGAGAATTTTTCAGGGGCAGAACTGTCTCGCAAGATTTCCAACGATATCGTACTGGTCGCCGAAGTGATCCGCCTGGCCAACAGCGCCCTGTCCAGTTCCAGCGAAACCATCACCAGCATCCAGCATGCGATCCTAGTGCTGGGCCAGGGAGGTTTGCGCCAGTTGATCACCGGCGTGGCGTTCCGTCCCATCATCGATATCCGCTCCGGCCGTGCCACTAGCTTGGCCGCACCGCGCATTTGGTATCAGTCCGAGTTATGCGCGCTGGCCTGCCATCAACTTGCGCGCGACGAAGGATTAAACGTATTCGAAGCATTCCTCGCCGGATTGATTCAGAATGTCGGGCTGATCGTGTCGCTACGTATCGTCGATCAGATCGCCGGTGTCGATCAGGCGGTCGGCTCGGCCAGTTTTTGCAATGTGCTGGTCAGTTATGCCCGCACGCTGTCGTGCAGCATCGGCCGCGAATGGAATTTTCCTGAAGATGTCATCCGTGCAGTCGAGGAACAGGCCAGCACCGCCAGCAAGGCGGTGCTATCGCCGATGGGAAGAGCTTTGAAAATCGCCGATTACCTAAGCAAGGCGCGCACGCTGTCACTCAACGATCGTCTGGACGTGACGCCGCAGTACACACGCGGCCTGAGCGACAGCGCATTGCGCTGCATGGCGATGCTATCGTCGCGCACGATTGACGAAAGCGTGGCGTCGCCCGCTTCAAGCGTCGGAATCGCGCGCGCTTAATATCTGCTTGGCAATCCCGCGCAAGATATTGACTTCTTCGGTTTCGAGTTGCGTGCGCGAAAAAAGCCGCTTCAAGCGCGACATCAGCTTTTTCGGATTAGCCGGATCGAGAAAATCGATTGCCACCAATGCCTGCTCCAGATGCACATACATACCATCGATTTGCACTACGCTTGCGGCGTCACCCTGGAAACCGACCGGGCTTGCCGCCGGCCGGTCATCGCTGACCGCTGTGCGACACTCATAAGACAACACCTGGATGGCCTGCGCCAAGTTCAGCGACGAATAATCGGGGTTGGCCGGTATGTTGACGAGGACATTGCATTTCTCGACCACCTCATTGGGCAAGCCGAAACGTTCATTGCCAAAGACCAGCGCCGCATTCAGATTGGCGTCCGCCGCCAATTGGGATGCCAGCACGCGTGGCGTCACGACCGGCGGCGAAAATTCCCGCAACCGTGCGCTGACTGCCGCCGCAAAATTACAGCCGTCGAGCGCCTCGGCGATCGATCCGACGATGCGCACCGATTCCAGCACGTCGAGCGCACCGCTGGCAAATGCTACCGCTTCGGGCTGACTGGCAGCATCCGCGTAACGCGGATTGACCAATATCAGTTCGGAAAATCCCATGTTTTTGATTGCACGCGCAGCCGAGCCGATATTGCCGGGGCGGCTGGTATCGACCAGCACGAAGCGCAGTCGCTTGAAAAGAGGCGTGTCGATATCGGGCATCATCATTTAAAATAGCGGCATTGCGCGGCGAATTGGGGGGCAGTTCTACTCCAATTGTGTCGCATTGCTCATTAATCCTCTTTATTAGTGCCGTACCCGGTAGGCGGCGGCACTGCCATTTTAACGGAATCTCTATGCATCCCATGCTCAACACGGCGATCAAGGCAGCACGCCGCGGCGCCGCCATCATCAACCGGGCCTCTTTCGACCTCGACCGCGTCAAGGTCACCGAAAAAGGGCCCAACGATTTCGTGACCGAAGTCGATCAGGCGGCGGAACAGGCAATCATCGAGGTGCTCAAGAGCGCTTACCCGGACCATGCGTTCCTGGCCGAAGAGTCGGGTGCATCCGCTAACCTGCACGACGAGAACGAAAACGTCTGGATCATCGATCCGCTCGATGGCACCACCAACTTCATCCACGGTTTTCCGCAGTATTGCGTGTCGATCGCCCTCCAGCACCGCGGCCAGATCACGCAAGCCGTGATCTACGATCCGACACGCAATGACCTGTTCCATGCCACCAAAGGCAGCGGCGCCTATCTGAACGACAAGCGCCTGCGCGTCACCAAGCGTGACCGCATGGTCGACTCGCTGATCGGTACGGGCTTCCCGTTTCGTAACATGCAGGGCTTGGAAGAATACATCGACATGTTCCGTATCATGACCGAACGCTGTGCCGGTCTGCGTCGCCCCGGTTCGGCAGCGCTGGATCTGGCGTATGTCGCAGCCGGCCGGCTCGATGGCTTTTTTGAAAAAGGCCTGAAACCATGGGACATGGCAGCAGGCTCCTTGCTGGTAACCGAATCCGGCGGCATCGTCGGCACGTTCAAGGGCGACTCGGATTACCTGCATAAAGATAATTTGATTGCCGGCACGCCGAAGATTTTTGCGCAAATGGTGACGTTGCTGTCGCCGTTCGGCAAATAAACCATTGTCTGGCTATCCGGCGCTCCCAGTCGGATAGCGCGGTAAACGATTGCGTTGACAGGCCTGCAATGGTCCTGCAACACAATTCGTGCAAATCCGAAACCACTGTTATACTGCGCGCACGCGGCACATTCTCCAGTCACCTTGCCGCTGTCTAAACTGACCGCACTTCCCCCAAATCCGTTTGCCTGCGACTGGCGCCCTTTGCGGCGACAGGCCAATATTCTCGATTGAGATTTATGTCCTTCATCAACCTCGGCCTCGCCGATGAAATCGTTCGTGCCGTTTCTGAAAATGGCTACACCGTTCCTACTCCGATTCAGGCACAGGCAATTCCTGCCGTGCTGGCCGGTGGCGACCTGCTCGCAGGCGCGCAGACCGGTACCGGCAAGACTGCCGGCTTCACTCTGCCGATCCTGCACCGCCTTGCCAAGGCTGCTGCGTCTCCCGCCAACACCACTGCCCAACGCCCGATTCGGGCATTGATCCTGACACCCACGCGTGAACTCGCCGCACAGGTCGAAGAAAGCGTGCGCACCTATGGAAAATATCTGAAACTGACGTCCACCGTGATCTTCGGCGGCGTTGGCATCAATCCGCAAATCAAGCTCCTCAAGCATGGCGTCGACATTCTACTCGCAACGCCGGGCCGTCTGCTCGATCACATGCAACAGCGCACGGTCGATCTGTCGAAGGTCGAGATCCTGGTGCTCGACGAAGCCGACCGCATGCTGGACATGGGTTTCATCAAGGATATCCGCCGCGTTCTGGCAGCGCTGCCGCCGAAACGTCAGAATCTGCTGTTTTCGGCAACTTTTTCCGACGAAATCAAGACTCTGGCAGATGGCTTGCTGAATGCACCAGCAATGATCGAAGTCGCACGTCGCAATTCGACGGTCGAAGTCATTGCACAAAAAATCCATCCGGTCGACCGTGACCGCAAACATCCGATGCTTACCCATCTGATCACTACCAATAACTGGTCGCAAGTGCTGGTTTTCACGCGCACCAAGCATGGCGCCAACAAGCTCGTCGAACAACTCGGCAAGGACGGCATCACCGGTCTGGCAATTCACGGCAACAAAAGCCAGGCGGCACGCACGCGTGCCCTGTCGGAATTCAAGGACGGTTCGCTGCAAGTGCTGGTCGCCACCGACATCGCCGCGCGCGGCATCGACATCGACCAGTTGCCCCACGTCGTCAACTACGATCTGCCCAATATCCCGGAAGACTATGTGCACCGCATCGGCCGCACCGGTCGCGCCGGCGCGACCGGGGAAGCCGTGTCGCTGGTATGCGTCGATGAGCTCGACATGTTGAAGGACATCGAAAAACTGATCAAGCGCAAGCTGCCGTCGGAAGTCATCGTCGGTTTCGAGCCGGACCTGAACGCGCGTGCCCAACCAATCCAGCTTCGCAGCGGTAATTTCGGCGGTGGCAACGGTGGTGGCGGTGGTAGCGGTGGCCGCGGTCAGTCACAAGGTCGCGCGAAAACTGCTGCGCCGCGCACCGGCGCACCTGCGCGGTCGGGCCATGCACCCGCCAAACCATTCGGTGCCGGTGGTCCTGCAAGCCCGTCCTCGCCGCGTCGCTCAGGTGGTCGGGGCCGCTGATCTTGTAATGGACGTCGCCAGCAGGTACAACAGAGCCGCGCTGGCGATTTCAGCTACCAATCACATGGTACGACAACATCAAATATTTTCCTTTATCACGGTTAGACCACCGCTTTTGGCATAATAATGCGCAATTAACATAAACGAAGCTGCATGCAGACTTCGTACAACGACCAAAACGAATAGCGGAGTCACTGTGCTATCAAGCGCCGGCTGCTATTTCTCTATCAAGGTAGACAATTGGCGAATCTCAATGCTCTGGCACAACGTATTGCGAACAGATTACCTGTGGCGATTCTGTTGCCTGCATTCGCTTGCGTTCTCTTGCCCGCCCTATGGATGCTGACCTATGAGCTGGTGAGTCAACGTCAACTACGCGCCAATAACTTGCCCACCCCGGACGCTGCAAACTACTTGTGGGTCGCCGGTGTCGTTTCGATATTCATATTTGCTTTTATCATCCTGTTGTTAATACAGAGCAGACGCCTGCGCGAAAGCGAAGCGACTGCACGCAATGCTCAGGCAATTTTTCGCACGGCTGCCGAGGGCAGCCTGGATGTGCTGTTTATCCTGACCGCCGAGCGCGATGCAAGTCATACGATTGTCGATTTCATTTTTACGGAAATGAACAAACGCGGCGTGGATTCGATCGGCAAGCCGAGAGACGAGATCATCGGCAGCCGCTTGAGCACTACGTTTCCGTCGGTACGAGCGAACGGCTATTTCGACAAATACGTCGCCGTGGTTGAAACCGGTGTTGCCCTCGAAGATGAATCGGAAATCGTTACCGACGCCAATGAAATAAAGTGGTTGCGGCAACAAGTTACATCGATCGGTGATGGCATTGCGATCACCACACGTGATATTTCACCGCGCAAACGAGCCGAACTTGAAAACCGTAATAGCCATGCTTTTTCGCAATCGCTAATCGATCACTTGCCGGTTTTGATCTACGTGCGCGACATGCGCGAAAATGCCGTGCACCGCATGCTGGTGTGGAATCGGAAGGCCGAAGGGACGACCGGCTACCTCGCGCGCGGTGTCCTTGGCAAGTCAGATCGGGAAGTCTTTCCCGGCGACATGGTGGATGCGTTTGACTGGCTCGAACATAAAATCCGCCAGGATCCGAAAGTAACCGATATCCCGGAAATCGCTTTCCGGCGCGCCGACGGTGGCTTGCGCTATATCCACGTCACTACGGTTCCACTGTACGACGCTAGCTTGCGGCTTGAATATTTACTAGGCATTGCGGAAGATATTACGGGTCGGCGCGAACAGGACCTGGCCTTGCGTACCAAGCAGGCAGAACTGACGGCTGCCAACGACGCCTCGCCGCTGGGGCTGTTTCGTACAGGTCCCAAGGGTGACTGCACCTATGTCAATCGCACCTATGAAGACATGTCGGGCCTGACTGCCGAGCAGGCAATGGGCGATGGCTGGGTCAAGGCGATCTATCCAGAAGACCGGCTGAAGGTATTCCAGTCCTGGGGGCAGAGTTCACGCACACATCAACCTTACCAGGGTGT
>JACMQD010000363.1 GCA_014377155.1 Herminiimonas sp. | reverse complement strand
GCTGGAACGAACAAGGTATAATGCGCGGCTACTTGGAGCCTGCCGAAACGGGCTCTCGATGACGCTTCGGCAGTAACCCGTACGCTTGCCATGCGTAAGCCACGAAGCGGACGATCATTTTCATACACCTTAATTTTTACGTACATTCTCTATGAAACCTGCAAAAGAAATCCGTGTTGGTAACATCATCATGGTGGATAGCAAGCCTTTTATCGTGCTGCGTTCGGATGTCAATGGTTCGAGCCGCACGGGCTTCACCTACAAGTGGAAGACCAAAAATCTGTTGACGAACGCGCCGATGGAAAACGTTTTCCGTGGTGACGACAAGTTCGAGGTCGTGGTTCTGGACAAGAAGCCGGTGACTTTTTCCTATTTCGCTGACCCGTTGTATGTCTTCATGGACGAAGAATACAACCAGTACGAAATCGAAGAAGAGAACCTCGGTGACGCATTGCACTACCTGAAAGACGGTATGGAATGCGAAGCGGTGTTCTATGACGGCAAGGCGATTTCGGTTGAATTGCCGATCACGATCGCGCGCCAGGTGGTCTACGCCGAGCCTGCTGTCAAAGGCAATACATCGGGTAACGTGCTGAAGGAAGCCAAACTTGAAAATGTGATCGAGGCCAATCGCCACACGATCCAGGTGCCCTTGTTCGTGAGCCAGGACGACGTTATCGAAATCGATACGCGCACCAACGAGTACAAGCGCGTGGTCCGTAACTAGAGCTCCCTTGGCAATGTAGTACGGGTGGTACGTGCTCCCGGTGATTGCATTGTGCGAGTTCTGTCAGATCCAAAAAACGCTGCCTTTCAAGGTAGCGTTTTTTCGTTTACATGCCAGTAGGGCCCGTGCCCCTGACAGCACGGGTTGTGCCGCACGCCTTGAAGCAATGTAAGTTAAATACGTTCCGGGTCAAAGTATGCGTCCTTTGGTTGCATGATGGAACCGATGAATCAGCGGTGCCACTTATCCATACCGATCACACGCGTCATGCCAACGCGTCGCTAGCAGTATCAGGCGCGTCGCTCAGGAGAAAAGTGACCACCTTGAGCTTCATTGACTACCTTTTCGGAGCGAGACCTTGGATGACTTACAACGAAGTGCCGCGTTATTTACTCGCGCGGCCGCAGCCTTCGCACCAAGCCACATAAAAGGCCTTCTGCAACTTACCTTCAGCGATGCACCGGAACTCGATTGCTTCGTTCGCTTTACCGATGCGTCGCTGAGTCTGCTGGCCGAAGCCGACGACGAGGTCGATACCAGGATAACGCTTTCGCTCGCGCTGCTCCGCTTGGCCTATGAGAATCCGCAGTTGCTCGATGGCCGCTTTCCACCATGGAACGATGGCGCCACAGTGGAAGGGAATATGAGCTTGCTGAATTTGGCAATGCAGTTGCTGAAGCTGCCGTCTGCCGCCGACCAAGCTTTCTTTGACCGGGTCGATCGGGATCCAGCCTATGCTAGGGTCGATCACATCACCCTACTTGACCGTCCGGGCGCAGCCGAGATCACGCGCGCGATTTGCGCCGGGCGCCCGGTCGTTGCCAAGGGCCTGCTTGACGCGTGCCCGACGCGTGCGTGGGACTGGACGACGATGTGCACCGAATTTGGTGATGCGCCGCTGCGTTACAATCCCAGGACCGGCGAACAGGAAACCCTGTCGTCGTTCGTCCGCGGCATGGCGGACAGTGCCAAAAAAACGGTGTACTTAAAAGGCTGTGCGCTACCCGTATCGATGAAGTCGCTGTTCGACATCCCGCTCTTCGAATCATTTTCGACCTCACCGGAACACATGTGGTTCGGCCGCGAGCTGCAAGACAAATGTGTCACGCCGCTGCACCGTGACACCGCCCACTCAGTCTTGATGCATTTCTGCGGCCACAAGAAATTCTGGATCTATCCGCCTTCACAGGCCGACAGTGTCTACCCGATAAAAGCATTCAATTCTTACCAGCGTTGCTATGTTGCTTATCCGCGCGCATACGACACGCAATGTTATCCAAAATTCCAGCAGGCGAAGCCGCTTGAGATTATCCTCGCGCCCGGTGACTTGCTCATGCTGCCGGCCGGATGGTTTCATTGCGCATGGGCGCTGGACGACGTTTTTTCTGTCAGCCGATTCATCGGCCTTAACCCGTTCGCAAAAAATTTATCTGCCCAGGCAGAATAAACGCGCGTTCATCATTGGCTGGAACGCCGCGGTTCGTCGCCGAATCCAGGTCTGAAATACAAAAAGGGCGACAGGCCCACCTCGCCGGCAGTACCTGTCGCCCTATCGAACTAGCGTTTAATCGTCCTTGGCAACCTGCAGCACCAGCTTGCCGAAATTCTTGCCTTCAAAAAGCATCAACAAAGCTTCGGGAAATTTCTCCAGGCCTTCGACAATGTCTTCACGCGTATTGAACGTACCTTCTTTCATCCACTTCGACATTTCCGCGACGCCGACCTGATAACGATCGGCATAGTCGAATACCACAATGCCTTCCATGCGCGCGCGATTGACCAGCAACGACAGGTAGTTGGCCGGACCCTTGACCGGAGTCGTATTATTGTATTGCGAAATCGCACCGCAAATGATGATGCGCGCTTTCATGTTGATTTTTGTTAGAACAGTATCGAGAATTTCGCCGCCGACGTTATCGAAATAGACGTCCACGCCCTTCGGACAATGTTCCTTCAAGCCGTCTTTAACCGAGCCGGTCTTGTAATCGATACAGGCATCGAAGCCGAGTTCATTGACGACGAAATCGCATTTGTCTTTGCCGCCGGCGATTCCGACCACGCGACATCCCTTGTGCTTGGCGACTTGACCGACAGTTTGGCCGACAGCACCTGCCGCGCCCGATACCACGACAGTCTCACCGGCCTTCGGCATGCCTACTTCCAGCAAACCAAAATAAGCCGTCATGCCGGGCATACCCAGCGCATTAAGGTATTTCGGCAGCGGTGCGGCTTTCGGGTCGACCTTGTAAAATCCCGCCGTCTTGTCGTCGGCAGCGCCCAACCAGTACTGCTGGACGCCGATGCCGCCGGAAACATAATCTCCAACCGCGAATTTCGGCGATTTCGATGCAACGACCTTGCCGATGCCACCGGCGCGCATGACTTCTTCAATGGCGACCGGACGGATATAGGACTTGCCTTCATTCATCCAGCCGCGCATGGCAGGATCGAGCGACAGGTACAGCGCCTTGACCAGAATTTCGCCTTCAGCGACCTCGCCGACCGGTGCCGTCGTCAAATTCCAGTCACTGGGCTTAGGCATGCCGACTGGGCGGGCGGCAAGGCGAATTTGCTGATTATTGAGCGTTGTCATTGGGTGTCTCCATCGTGTGGGGGAAAATCGAACGGTCACTATACCGTAATTTGCACGGTCGTGCTTTTTTAAAAAATTGTAAAATTTTGGAACTTCACTGCGTTGCAAATGACCAATGTTGGAGCCTGCAGTCATAGGTTTATCCACGGACGATTCTTCGTCATGCAGTGCGTCTTGCAGCGCAACGGCCGTCGAGCAGCGCTAGCGTGCCGGTCACATCGACTTAATGCTGCAAGCGACGTATTCCATCCATAACGCAGCCGTGAAACCAGTCGGCTGCAACTCTTTCAGGAGATACCATGCTTCGATCCGAAACGCTTTTTGGCAAACGCGACGGCAATACGCCGAATACGCCTAATCCGCCAAATACATCGCTCAGCACGTCCAGTTC
>JACMQD010000056.1 GCA_014377155.1 Herminiimonas sp. | reverse complement strand
GCACTGTATCCGGCCTGAGTCTCTAGCCGCTGCTTTGCCTGATCCGCAACAGGATATTCGGGCACAAAAATAGCGCAGATCGCTCTGCGCTTTTTAACGAGGCTTTATCGACTCAGGCCGAGAACGACGAGCCGCAACCGCATGTGGTAGTGGCATTCGGATTCTTGATCACGAACTGTGCGCCTTCGAGGTCATCTTTGTAATCGATCTCTGCGCCGACCAAATACTGGTAGCTCATCGAGTCGATCAGCAACTGGACACCGTTCTTGGACATTGTCGTGTCGTCTTCGTTGACGATTTCATCGAAGGTAAAGCCGTACTGGAAACCGGAACATCCGCCACCTTGCACGAACACCCGCAGTTTCAGGTCAGGATTGCCTTCTTCTTCGATCAATTGAGCGACTTTCATCGCGGCGCTATCCGAAAAAAGGATAGGTGCGGGCATTTCGGCAACTGCATTCATTTCATACTCCTACTAGGCTTGCGGTACCAAATTATAGTCGCTTCAGGGAATCACGTATTGGAAGCGGCGAGTTTAAGTACCGGCTCCTCAATTTGATCATGCGTCAGCTTGCCGGAAACCACAGCACCGCCATGCATTTCCAACGCTTTGTAATATACATCACCGGTTATGCGGGCTTTCGGCTGCAATTCAAGCAGTTCTGCAGAATATACGGGCCCGATGATTTCACCATTGACTACCAGATGCGCCACGCGAATTTGGCCGCATATTTTTGCATGTTCCGAAATCACCAGCATGCTTGGCGCACTCGCGTCCGCGATGATGTTACCGTTGACTTGGCCATCGATGCGCAAACCGCCCTTGAAATGCAGATCGCCTTCGATGCGGCTGGCCACGCCGATGAGACTGTCGATCGTGTTCTTGGATTTGCTGCCGAACATGGAGAACTCCTTTACAGGTTGGTCGACTGCTGGGCGCGTGTCTGACCCTTGTCGAGTATGCGAGCCTGAACTGATTTGATGAGGACGCTATCAGGAAGAATAAGAGTTCCTTCTACACGCTGATAGTGCCGAAAACCGAGTTTGAACTTGTCGAGCTCACTTGAATTTGCCTCAGGGAAAGTGATGATAGCACTTTTGCCTCCTTGCAGAACAGTTACAGCCAATTGCACATTACCGACAAAATCCTTTGCATTTTTACCGCCTTGCATTACCAGCAACCGGTACCTCAGCAGATTTGGCGCGATGGTCTCCGCATCCAGTCGCCGGATAGATATCCCCTGAGCACCGCTAGTAACGGGCAGAAGACTTTCAAAAAAAGCAAGATTTTCCTTTAGTTTAATGTTTTCGGTTTCAAGCGATTTGATCTGTGTCGCCATTTGTTGCTGTGTAGAGCGCTCGATATTGATCTGGCTTTCGGCTGCATTGGCAGTCGAGACATGCTTGTCACGCTCGGCACGCAGTCGGTCGAGTTCTTCACTGTAAGGCGCAATCTGGGTTGGCATCGTCGTAGGGCGAAAGCCAGCGATGCCCCGACCGAGGTCGTAACCCCACAATGCAATGGCACCACCCAGACCGACCACGATGGCGATGAAAACTGCCCGGGCCGGCCATGGCAATTGCGTCCGGATGGTCATTTGCGGTGCCGACACCGACCAGTGCCGGAACCATCGCTTGCGTTTCGACGTCTTGAAGAACGGCTTCGGCCCGTTCATGATTAGTCCCGCATCACGGCATGACCGGAATATGCGTCAGGCCGGTCGTCTCGTCGAGCCCGAACATGATATTCATGCATTGCACGCCCTGCCCGGCAGCGCCTTTGACCAGGTTGTCTTCGACCACAAGAATGACCAGCAAATCGCCATTACCCGGACGATGCACTGCAATGCGCAGCATGTTCGATGCGCGTACCGAGCGGGTTTCAGGATGGCTGCCGGCCGGCATCACATCGACGAAATTCGCATCTTTGAAATGGTTTTCGTACAGGGCCTGAAAATCCGTGTCGCGGGCTTCGGGCAGGATCGGCGCATAGAGCGTGGAATGAATTCCGCGAATCATCGGCACCAGATGCGGCACGAACGTCAGGCCAATCTTGCGCCCCGAGATGTCCTGCAAGCCTTGAACGGTTTCCGGCAAATGCCGATGCCCCTTGACCGCATAGGCCTTGAAATTATCGGCAGCCTCGGCTAGCAACGATCCGACTTCCGCCTTGCGTCCAGCCCCGGAAACGCCCGAGGCACAGTCGGCAATAAGCGATGATTCGTTGACCAAAGCCTTGCCTTGCGCCAGCAACGGCGCGAAACCTAACTGCATCGAGGTCGGATAGCAGCCTGGCAGGCCGATAAGGCGCGCTGTCTTGATTGCGTCGCGATTGACCTCGGGCAATCCGTAGACCGCCTCTTTCAGCAAGTCGGGACACGAATGCGGCATCCCGTACCATTGCTCGAAGACCGCCGTGTCCTTAATCCTGAAATCAGCCGCAAGGTCGATGACCTTGACGCCAGCGGCGAGCAATTCGGGCGCCTGTGCCATCGCGACGCCGTGCGGCGTGGCAAAAAAGACCACATCGCAGTCGGTCAGTCGGGCTTTTTCAGGCGTCGAAAACGCCAGCGACACCCGTCCGCGCAAAGAGGGGTACATGTCGGCGACCGGCAATCCATCTTCCTTGCGCGATGTGATCGCTGTCAGTTCGACTTCCGGATGCGGTACCAGCAAGCGCAACAGTTCGACACCCGTGTAGCCCGTTCCACCAACGATACCTACTTTAATCATGATCGACCTTGAGAGCGTGAAAATTGGTTGAACATTTTAACAGGCGAGATGGCATCGGGCGTGATCGCGGCTTTGTTACAAACCTGACGGCATCGACGAATGACCGGGACGCCAGAGGCAAAAAGCCGCCAGGCGCGAACCTGGCGGCTTTTTGGTATTCCGAAAACGCGGATTAGCGCTTCGAGAACTGCTTTGCGCGACGTGCTTTGCGCAAGCCGACTTTTTTACGCTCGACTTCACGTGCATCACGGGTAACAAAACCTGCTTTAGCCAGTTCTGGCTTAAGCGCGGCGTCGTAATCGATCAGAGCACGCGTAATGCCGTGACGAACCGCGCCAGCCTGGCCGGATTCGCCGCCACCATTGACGTTGATCATGATGTCGAATGTTTCGACATTATTGGTCAACACCAGCGGCTGACTGATTACCATCAGTCCAGTTTCACGGGAAAAATACTCATTGGCTGGCTTGCCGTTTACAACGATCTTGCCTGAACCGGTCTTGAGGAAGACGCGAGCAACTGCACTCTTGCGACGGCCGGTTCCGTAGTTATAAATACCGATCATGTCGATTCCTTAGAGTTCTAACACTTTGGGTTGCTGCGCGCTGTGCGGATGGGATCCTTCTGCATAGACTTTCAGCTTCTTGATCATGGCGTAACCAAGCGGGCCTTTAGGCAGCATGCCCTTGACCGCTTTTTCGAGCGCACGACCTGGAAAACGCTGCTGCATTTTCAGGAAATTGGTTTCATAGATACCACCTGGATAACCAGTGTGACGGTAGTATGTTTTATCCGTTGCCTTGGTACCGGTGACACGCAGCTTGCCTGCATTGATCACGACGATAAAATCGCCTGTATCGACGTGCGGAGTAAATTCGGGTTTATGTTTGCCGCGTAACCGGAGTGCCACTTCGCTGGCAACACGTCCGAGGATTTTGTCCGTCGCGTCAACCACGAACCAGTCGCGCTTGACCTCGTGGCCTTTAGCGGAGAAGGTTTTCATGATGACTTCCTAACTAGATTAACTTGCTCAAATTGGTGGTTCCCCTTACAACGAAATACGTCGTTACGCAGGGACTCTGCCTTGTGATCTTTCCTGAGCAAACGGAAAGTCGGAAATTATAGCCTTTTCAAGGACTTGGCGTCAATGACGATGGACTTTTAGTGATGTGAAATCGCCCTACCTCCCTTTTCGACAGTGTCCTTCGTTTTCGTTGCATCCTTGCTGGTCAGCTTTGACCATCAGGCCGAACGGGTACAATCATGACCACTAATTATTGAGCGGGATTAATATGGAATGCACAGTAAGCTGGACCGGACTGTCCGGCATGACATTTTTGGCCGAAACCGGATCGGGACATCTGGTGACGATGGACGGCGCCCCGGAAGGCGGCGGGCGCAATCTGGCACCGCGCCCAATGGAGGTGTTACTGGCAGGAACTGGCGGCTGCACGGCTTACGACGTCGTTTTGATATTGCGAAAAAGCGGACAAGATATCCGCGGATGCGACGTCAAACTGACCTCGGAACGTGCTGAAAAAGACCCGAAGGTTTTCACCGCGATTCATTTTCATTTCACGGTACGGGGCGTCGGACTCAAGCAGAATCTGGTCGAGCGCGCAATCAAACTTTCTCATGAAAAATATTGCTCCGCGTCGATCATGCTCGAAAAGACTGCCCTCATCACCCACTCGTTCGAGATCGTCGATGACGCGTCCGTACTCGTGGACGCGTCATCTAGTTAAAGGCGATATGCCGTGGTCGTCATGATCTTGGCAGTAAATTCCATCAACTGTTTAAGCGGCGCGGGCATTTCCTGCGCGCCGAGGGCTTTTGCTGCATTCCCGTGGGCACGTTCGTCGGCACGCATCTGCTCGACGATCGCCAACGATTTCTTGTCCTCTATGGGCAAGTCGATCATATGGCTCGCAAGATGCATTTCAACTTGACGTTCCGTTTCGACGACGAATCCAAGATTGCGCGCATCGCCCAACTGCGCCGCAAGCACACCCATCGCATAAGCGCCGGCGTACCACACCGGGTTCAATAGGCTCGGATTTGACCCGAGTTCGGCTATTCGCTGGGCAGTCCAGGCCAGATGGTCTTCTTCCTCACGTCTGGCAGCGATAAACTGCGCTCGGACAGCTTCGCTTTTTGCAAACTGGCTTTGTGCGCTATAGAGGGCCTGCGCGCATACTTCCCCGACATGATTTACACGCATCAAGGACGCGCTGTGACGACGCTGTTCGTCGGTCAGGAATCCCGATTCTACGTGAACTGCGGGACTCGGCCGTGATGCCGATGCCACACCACCTACCACCCGAAGCATTTTGTCCACTTGGGCAATCATGCCATCTACAAAATTCGTCATTTATTTCACCTAAATCATGCACACATGATCACGATACTAGGTTTCGAGAACGTCGGCGAATCATCTTTTTTGTTACCAAACACAACCGCTATTGCCTAACCGAAATGCTTGATGAGCAAAATTACAAAAAAACATTTCGTTGACATTTTTATAATTAATACGCGTATTTGTTGCGATTTCGCCACATAATGTGTGGTCAATTGCGGTGAAAACCAAATTCTCTTTGCTCTCGAAGTCATTTTTTGATGAAATCATCAACAACTTCTTGATCGAACGGTTTAGGAGGGTCGGCAAGGACGGAACCACTAGTGACCTTGCTGAATGCAATAACATTTAGCACAACAACATCCCGGAGATTAATTAATGAAAAAATCGCTTCT
>JACMQD010000362.1 GCA_014377155.1 Herminiimonas sp. | reverse complement strand
TTGCCTTGATTGTCTTTGGCGTTCATGTCGTTTCCTTTGATTAAAATAATTACGAAAGTCTCTGCAATAAAACCAGCTACCACCCGCTGCCTCACCAATCACCGCGAGCCATCCTTACCACCGAGTACCGTGATATCCGGTAACCTGCGGCCAATCATAGGCAACACAATTTCACCTCGGTATCGGACGTTGACGCGATGCGTTGTAGGACATTTTGAATTGATTTCACACAAGTTTATTTTTCACAATGCAAACTGGAAATCTATCCATTTCTCAAAGGACAGAATCGGGTTCAGCGACCTAAGTCGCTTTATCGATTCAGCTCAAATTTCCTCAAGTCCTACAGTGCAATGGCAAAGTGTCTGATACACGTTTTACTAACCAAAAAGTACAGTATTTATATGAACCTACGCAACATTCACCAGCTTGGGGTTCGTGTTCATTCCCGTTCGCTCTCACGCATCACCTCTCATTTCAAAAAGGTCTCCCATGCCCAAAAGCAAAGATGCCGCGCTGCCCGTCGAGGGCGCAGGCTCGATTCTCAGCACTGTCTCAGGTCCCTCGACCGGCACACCGCCTACGACCTTCGGTAAAGGCAGCAGCACGCCCGCTGAGCTGCTGAAAAAAATAGTCGCATCGGGCGATCTGACAAAACAAATGCCTGACAATCCAAACAAGCCCGGTGAATTCGGAGACGCTGCCCGTACGCCACCGGAGGGTGTTCATTTTTCGCCGTCGACGCCACTAGCCACGTCCAGCACCATCACTGAAAGCACGGGCTCCGACAAAGTCGGCAGCGGTAATGCGCCCGATGGTACGAATGCGACGATCGGTTCACTGGATCGTGTGCGCGTCGATTCCGGCGGCCAGGTGCTCACCACGAACCATGGCGTTGCCATCGCTGACAACCAGAACTCGTTGAAGATCGGCCTGCGTGGACCGACGGCTCTGGAAGATTTTATTCTGCGGGAAAAAATTACCCACTTCGATCACGAACGCATCCCCGAGCGCGTGGTGCATGCCCGCGGCTCGGCGGCCCATGGCTACTTCGAAAGCTATGGTGATTTTTCGCAAATGACGCGTGCTGCGCCATTCGCCGCAGCCGGCAAGCGCACACCGACGTTCGTGCGTTTTTCAACCGTCGCAGGCGAACGTGGATCGGCCGATACCGTACGTGACGTACGTGGCTTCGCCGTCAAGTTCTATACGGACGAAGGCAACTGGGATCTGGTCGGCAATAACATCCCGGTGTTCTTCATCCAGGACGCAATGAAATTCCCTGACCTGATTCATGCCGTCAAACCTGAGCCCCATAATGCGATTCCCCAAGCGTCGAGCGCGCATGACACCTTCTGGGATTTTGCCTCGCTGATGCCGGAATCGACCCATATGCTGTTATGGCAAATGTCGGACCGCGCGATCCCGCGCAGCTTACGGATGATGCAGGGTTTCGGCGTGCATACTTTCCGTCTGGTTAATAATGAAGGGGAGTCGGTATTTTGCAAGTTTCATTGGAATCCGGTGTCCGGCACCCATGCACTGGCATGGGACGAAGCGGTCAAGATTGCCGGTGCCGATGCCGACTTTCATCGCCGAGATTTGTGGGAAGCCATCGAAGCCGGCGTGTTTCCCGAGTGGGAACTGGGCTTGCAGGTCTTTACCGAAGAACAGGCGGCGGGCTTCGAGTTCGACGTCCTCGATTCGACCAAGCTGATTCCCGAAGAAATGGTGCCGGTGGTACCTGTCGGCAAGATGGTCCTGAACCGTAATCCGGATAACTTTTTTGCCGAAACCGAGCAGGTCGCATTTTGCACCGCCCATATTATTCCGGGCATCGACTTTTCCAACGACCCGCTTTTGCAGGGACGCATTCATTCGTATCTGGATACGCAGATCAGTCGTCTGGGCGGACCGAATTTCCATGAAATCCCGATCAATTCGCCGATCAATCCGGTTCACAACAACCAGCGCGACGGCATGCATCGCCAGGCAATCCATCGCGGACGCGTTTCGTACGAGCCTAATTCGCTCGGCGGCGGCTGTCCGTTTCAGGCTGGCATGAAAGGCTTTCATTCCTATCCCGAGCAGATCTCGGATGACAAAGTACGCGGCAAGCCAGAACTGTTTGCCGAACATTATGCGCAGGCCCGCATGTTCTTCATCAGTCAGTCGCCAGCCGAGCAGCAGCACATCATCAACGCGTTCCGTTTCGAACTGACTCGGGTGCAGACTCCGGCGATCCGCGAGCGCGTCGTGTCGCTACTGGTCAACGTCGATGATCGATTGGCCGCAGGCGTGGCCAAGGGACTCGGAATTGCAGTGCCGGCACCAGCGCCGATCTTGTCGACGACACCCATGCCGGTATTCGAAGCATCACCGGCACTGTCGATGATGAGCCGTCCGGGCGACGGCTCCGTGCGCGCACGCCGGGTCGCCATTTTGGTGGCCGACGGTGTGGACAGCATGACGGCGCGGTTGGCCTATTCGGCCCTGCTGGCGGCGGGTGCAGTACCGCGTTTTGTCGGTGAACATCTGGGCCAGGTTGCAACTGCAAGCGGCGCGCCGATCAATATTGAAATCTCGATCGAAGCCGGACCATCGGTGCTGTACGACGCCGTGGTGGTACCCGATGGCGAGGCCGCGGCCATGGTGTTGTGCAAGAATGGCCAAGCTGTCGATTTCATCAAGGATCAATACCGTCATTGCAAACCGATGCTGGTGCTCGGCGGTGCTGCGGCATTGCTCAAAAAGGCTGACATACCGACCAGCCTGCCGAATGGCGACCCCGATCCGGCACTGCTCGGCACCGGCGGTGAAACGCCCGACGCGGCACTGGCCGGATTTATCGCGGCACTTGGTGGGCACCGCGAACTCGGTCGTGAAATGAATCCGCCGGCGGTTTAGACAATCGGCATAAAACGGACAAGCGCGCATCCATTGTGATGCGCGCTTTTTTTGTTAGCTTTTCAGCGCAGGCTCACAGGACTTTCTTTGGCGATCGTACCTTGGGAAGTTTTCGATAAAACCTTTCAAGTTGATCTTCGATCACTTCCTGTCCTTTTTCAATGACGAAGTCCTGGAACGACGCCGCCACCGTTGGTATCGGCTTGTCGCTCAGGTGCATCACATGCCATTCGGCCACGACCGGATTTTCCGTCATCGGCAACAACCCCAACAAGCCTATCTCCAGTTCAAGCGCGCACGCATGGACCGACACGAAGCCGATTCCCAATCCGGCAGCGGTCATGCTTTTGATCGCTTCGTTACTGGACAGTTCGGAGCCGATGCGCAGCGTTTGTCCGAGCTCTTTGCACAGCCGCTCGACCGCGGTCCGGGTGCCGGAGCCACGCTCGCGCACCAACAGGTTTTCAGCGATCACGTCGGCCAGCGCTACCCGCTTTTTCTTCATCAACGCATGATCCGGGCTAGCGATGAAAGCCATCGGATGTCGGGCGAACCGTGCCGCGTTGGTGCGCAGTTCGCGCGGCGGGGTTCCCATGATGGCCAGATCGATCTCGTGTTTGCCGAGCATGCCGATGATCTCATTGCGGTTGCCGACCTGGAGCTTGATACGGACGTCGGGCCGCGCAAGCGTGAACTTGACCAACATCGGCGGCAACAGATGTTCGGCGGTTGTCACGGCGCCGATGCGCAAGGTGCCGCTGGTGACGCCTTTCAATGCAGCAACCTCGTCAGCGGCTTCATCCCACAGGCGCAGGATGCGCTCGGCAAAGCCGACCATCACTTCGCCGGCCGCCGTCATCTGAATGCCACGCCCGAACTTACGCGTCAATGGCGTGCCGGCCAGATCCTCCAGCATCTTCAACTGCGAAGAAATCGCCGGTTGCGTCACATGCAGCACATCGGCCGCGCGCGACAGGCTCTCGTGCCGCGCTACCAGGACCAAAGCCTGCAATTGCCTGAAGCTCGCTGGATTCATAAGTAATACCTTATTTATTCGGCATATTAATTAATTATTCATTTACTTTGATTGAGCTTATATTAAGAACCATCGGTAGCGCAACGACTTGTTCAAGTACCGATTCATGGTATGCCCGAGGGCGTGGCAAACACGTATTTGTCTGGAAGCATTCAACCGCAGTCTTTCGACCAGGGGATCGATATGGAAACCATTGTCATCATCGGAGGCGGCGCCGGCGGCCTGGAGCTCGCGACGCGACTGGGCAATCGATTGGGTCGCCGTCATCTGGCCAAGATCGTTCTGGTCGACCGCATGCCGACGCATTTTTGGAAACCGCTGCTGCATGCAGTTGCCTCCGGTAAGCTCGATCCGCATACCCATCAGATCGAATATGCGGCGCAGGCAGCGGACCATTATTTCGAGTTCATCTGCGGCGAAGTCACGAGCATCGATCGGCACGGCCGCACCGTTACCGTAAGCGCCACCGGACTGGTGGGTGCCGATGACGAACGCCCCCTGCAAGCCATCGGCTATGACAAGCTGGTACTGGCATTCGGGGCCGTCACGAATTTCTTTGGCGTCGAAGGTGCAGCGCGTCATTCGCTCACGCTCGACTCGGTCTATCAGGCAGAAGTGTTTCGCAAGCGCGTTATCATGCATTGTGTCCATGCCAGCAATGACCGCGCCAGCGGCCGCAATCCGCAAGCGACTGTCGACATCGTCATTGTCGGTGGCGGCGCGACCGGTGTCGAACTGGCTGCCGAACTGAGCCACACCGTACGCACGCTGGCCAAATATAACGTGCACGCACTCGATCCGAAACGCGACATTCATATCCGCATTGTCGAACGTGGCACAAGACTCTTGCCGCATCTCGATGCGACGCTGGCTGCGGCCGCTGCACGCCACCTGCACCGATTGGGTGTAAATATCAGTACTACGGCAGCAGTCGAAAGTGTCGAGGCCGATGCGGTCGTCACCGACGGCGCGCGCTTTGCCTCCAGCATCACGCTCTGGGCTGCCGGCGTCGAGGGACCACGCCTGTGCGCGTCGCTCGGTCTGTCGCTTAACCGCACTCGCCAGATACTGGTCGGCCCGACCTTGCAGGCAATCGACGATCCCGCCATCTTCGCCATCGGCGACTGCGCCAGTTTCGTCTGCCCGGTCAAAGGCACGGCGGTTCCACCGCGCGCACAAGTAGCGCATCAGCAAGCGGTGTACCTGGCCGGTGCGCTGTGCGAACGGTCGGATGCCACCGTGCCGCAGTTCGTGTACCACGATCACGGATCACTTATTTCGCTCGGCTCGTTCGCGGCGGTCGGCGTACTCAACCGCGCTTCATCGGTCCAGGGCGTCTTCGTCGGCGGCTTGCTGGCGCGGGTCTTGTATGGACTCATGTACCAGAAGCACGTTGTCGCGTTGCAGGGTGTGGGTCACATGATCGCGCAAACGGTTGCGATCTGGCTGCGCAAGAAGTTGTCGCCGTCGGTCAAGCTGCACTGAACCTGTTTTTTCGATCCCACGCAGCATCCAGACCGAGTGCTGCGCGGTAAACCTGTCCTGCCCTTCCTTGGCAAGCAGATATCCTTCAAACCCCGGCCACCATGTCGTCGCGGGAGTGTCACCCGTTTGTTCTTTGATATTTCCCCGCTGCAAACGCGTTTGCTGTTGTGTTGTTGCGACGAGCCTGCAGTGTCGCAGCGCCGACCCGATCGATTTCAATCGTTGCCAACCCGCGCTGCGACCGACGCCGCGCCATTTTGTCGGGTTTGGCGGCGCGCTAGGGAATTTCTTATGTGACATACCGCGCACAGCCAGTGAATCAGTTATGATTAAATGATTGCAAGAAACATTTAATCGGAACCGCCGTGGTCAAGAAATCAACTGAAGCTGCTCCTTTCGCTGGTTCGGCATTGCTTGGGGCGACGGCGCGCTGTCCGCTTCATGCACCGTCATTATCGTCATTCATGCGCCGTAGTTACGGCTACGGTGCAGGCTTATTGGACTCGCCGCCGCACCCTTCCTTGCAATCGCTGACTTTGCGGCTGGCGCGCATAGCCCGCAGTCTCGGGCGTAACTAGTCACGGCACGTTCAGTCTTAATACTCTACCAATTTACGATCGATCTACGCGTGATGAACTTCAACCAACCCAACCTTGCCCAATGTATCGAAACGTCGACAGAGAGTGAGCTCGATCACCTCGATTTCGGCGTAATCGGCTTCGATGCGCAAACCATCGTACGCCTCTACAACCATCACGAGTCGGTCAGTTCCGGCATGTCGCCCGGTCGGGTAGTCGGTCAACCGCTGTTTACCATTGTGGCGCCTTGCATGAACAATTTCATGGTGGCGCAACGCTTCGAAGATGCGACTAGCGCAGAGACCTCTCTCGATGTCGTAATCGACTATGTCCTTACCCTGCGCATGCGTCCGATCAAGGTCAAGCTGCGATTGCTGTCCATTCCCGGCATGGCGCTAAGGTATGTCCTCGTAGACCGCGCGGTTTAACAGGATTCACCATGGCCGAAATTGAGCACGAATACGAAGCATTGCTGCAGTTTCTTTACCTCGCACCCGTGGGTCTGGCAGAGCTTTCGATGGATGGCGGGATCGTGATGATCAACCCGATCTCGGCCAAGCTGCTGATGCCGATTTCGCGCGATGGCAATCTCGACAATCTTTTCACCGCACTCGAACCGGTGATGCCCGAGCTACGCCATTTGTGCGCCAATTTCGCGCCCCGCCATGGTCATGTCTGCGAAGGCTGGCCGATCCACATGAATACCGGCACGTCAGGCAAATCCGAACCGCAGGTCCTGTCGCTCACCATATTGAAGCTCGATGAAAACCGGCTGATGGCGGTCCTGAGCGACATCACGGTCGAAGTCAGGCGGGAGCGCCAACTGAAGCAAAATGAAGCGTGGTTCAATGCCATCCTGACCGGCATTACCGACTATGCGCTAATCAGGCTCGACGCCGACGGACGTGTCGAGGAGTGGAACAGCGGCATCGAGCGGGTCACCGGCTTCGGCACCGACGCATCGGTCGGCAAACCCTATTCGATCTTTTATCCGGCCGGCGCCATGACCTCCGATGGCTTGCTGGATCGCCTGCGCGATGCCGACCGAAATGGCTGGAGTCTGGATGAAGGGTATTGCCTGACCAGCTCTGGCAACCAGTTCTGGGCCAGTACGATGATCACGCCACTGCATAGGTCCGCGGACGCGTCGCTGCGCGCCGAATGCGAGCCTGCAAGCGATACTGCCGATGCGTCGTACTGCATGGTCATTCGCGACATCAGTGACCGCCGCGATGCAAGCGAACAAAACCGTCTCGCCAACTCATGTGATTTTCTGACCGGCATTGCCAACCGCCGCGCATTTTTCGAAGCGGCCGCGATCGAACTCGAGCGCATGAAACGTTCGCCGCGCACGCTGTCGCTGATTTTGTTCGACGCCGACCATTTCAAGAGCATCAACGACCGCTTCGGCCACCCCGCGGGTGACGCCGTGTTGTGCCACTTCGCGGCTCTGTTGCAGGAAACGTTCCGCTATGTCGATATGGTAGCCAGGGTGGGCGGTGAAGAATTCGCCGTCATGCTTCCGTCTACCGATTTGCATACTGCCTGCACCGTTGCCGAACGTCTTCGTGCTCTGGCTGCATCGCAGGTAGTGACGGTCGACGGCGTTCAGATCCGCTATACCGTCAGTGGCGGCGTCGCATCGCTGGACGATGGTATCGTCGGCCTGGACGAACTCATGAAGCGCGCCGATCTGGCACTCTACGCAGCCAAAGCGCACGGACGCAACCGCGTCATGCCCTGGACACCGCATGGCGTCGCGCGACCATGACAATCGATGTAACGAGGGAACGACATGGCTGCTGATGTAACCGATGCCTATGAAACGCTGATGGAGTTCTTGTACCGTGCGCCGATCGGGCTGGCCCAGACATCGGTGCGCGGCGATATCGAAATGCTCAACCCGATGTCGGCCCAGTTGCTCATGCCGCTTTCGCCTGACGGTGGACTCGGCAACCTGTTTACAGCCCTGCATACGGTGGCGCCCCAATTGCCGCAAATGGTGGCCGATTTCAATGCGGCGTCCGGTGTGATATGCGAATCGCTACGGGTCGAAACCGGCGAGGAAATGCGCGCCAAAGGTGCCGTTCAGGTACTGTCGATCAACCTGATGAAGCTAAATGCAAGCAAGCTCATGGCAGTCGTGTCGGATGCATCGTTGGAAGTCCGGCGCGAGCAGGAAACGCTGTCGCGCGGCTTGGACCGTGCCGCGCATATCGACAACCTGACGGACATGCCCAACCGTCCCGCCATTCGCAAACGCTTGCAAGCGTTGCTGGATCGCACACCGTCAGATCTTGCACCAGGCTTTGCCGTGATCTTCATGAATTGCGACCGCTTCAAGCAGATCAATGACAGCCTCGGGCATGCAGTGGGAAACCAGATACTGGGCATGATGGCGGACCGCTTGCGCTCGGTATTGCGACAGTCAAACTCCTTCAATCGCGAGATGGAAATCAGACCGACGGCGGCGCGCATCGGCGGTGACGAATTCGTCGTGATCGTCGAAGGTATTCAGCGCCGGGAAGATGTTCACCTGGTGGCGCGCCGTGTGCTCGATGTTGTCAGCGAGCCTTATGCAATCGAGACGCATGACATTAACTGCAAGGTCAGCATGGGTGTGGTCATGGGGCAGCAGTTAGCCGGTAACGCTGACGCCCTGCTGCAAGATGCCAGCATCGCGATGGTCGAAGCCAAGCGTGCCGGTGGTAGCCGTTATGCGATGTTCGATCACGTCATGCGTGAGCGCGCACAGCAGCGGGGTGGCATGGAAACCGAATTGCGGCGCGCATTTGCCGAACGTGAACTGTTCGTGATGTACCAACCGGTAGTGGATTTGCAAACCGGCGCGGCGGTGCAGCGTAACGCCGGTGTCGAGGCATTGGTGCGCTGGCGTCATCCGACTCGCGGTGTCGTGCCGCCGCTGGAGTTCATCGGCATGGCGGAAGAGTGCGGCCTGATTTCCGAACTCGGGGACTTCGTTCTGGCCACGGCCTGCGATGACTTCGTTCAATGGCACCGCGAACTCGGCGCGCGCGCGCCATCCAAGCTGGCGGTGAATCTGTCGCGCGGCCAGCTTACCGATGCGGGCGCAGTCGCACGGATACGCAATATCCTCCGAATCACTGGCATGCCGGCGCAACGTCTGCAGCTTGAAATCACGGAGAGCTTGGCAGCGCAGGATGCGACAATACAGGCGCGACTGCACGAGCTCAAGGGCCTCGGTCTGACACTGGCGCTGGATGATTTTGGCACTGGCTATTCATCACTGGCTTGCCTGCATCTGCTACCGGTCGACACCGTCAAGATCGACCGATCGTTCGTGGCCCAGGCCGACACCAGTCAGCATCATCGTGTTCTGATCCAAGCCACCGTACAGGTGGCCCACAGCTTGGGCATGAATATCGTTGCCGAGGGTATCGAGACACATGGCCAGGAAAAGGTCGTTACGACACTCAACTGTGACAAGGGTCAGGGGTATCTGTATGCGCGGCCGCTGTGCAACAGTGATTTGGTGGAATGGTTGATGGCCGGCTGTGACTAGCAACATGCAGGACTTGCGGCGCTGTACTGACGGTCGGCTGGACGCGGGTAGTTTCGCGGCATTCGCAGGAACCCGGTTTTCCTATGCGATATCGCGCACAGACCGAGTGGTTGTCACGCGTTAAGACTGTCATCACATCACTTCACCGCGAGCACATGATGATTAAAAAACTGTTGATAGCCACCTTTGTGGCAGGCGCTCAAGGAAGCGTCGTCCTGCCGGCCTTTGTGGCGGGGTAAGCTACTTGCCACTACTTGGGTCTCCCGGCGCCCATTTGCGGCGTCGGCGAGGCGTCCGACGTACCTCGGAACCGTGTGCGCAGGACGCCATATTGCCATATCAGACGCCTGCAAAGTAAGAACGCCGCAACACTGCTAAGCTTCGCGTTTTCCGTCCCTGCTTCCAAGACCCCCCTCGTGAACGCCACTCCTGATTTTTACACGCCGAAAAAAGAACGCCTTTTCCTGCTGACCCTGGCCGGAATCCAGTTCACCCACATCCTCGATTTCATGATCATGATGCCGCTCGGGCCGCAGCTGATCCGCGCCTTGCAGCTCGATACCCATCAGTTCGGTCTGCTGCTGGCTTCCTATACGTTTACGGCTGCGGCCTCGAGTCTGCTGTCGACGACGTATATCGACCGCTTCGATCGCCGCAAGCTGATGCTGATCCTGTATGTGTTGTTCATGATCGCGACGCTGCTGTGCGGATTGGCGCCGTCGTTCGCCACGCTGCTGGTTGCGCGGGCGCTGGCCGGTGCGTTCGGCGGCGTGCTGGGTTCGCTGGTGCAGACCATGGTGGCCGACGTCGTGCCGTTCGAGCGGCGCGGCAAGGCGATGGGCATGGTGATGGCGGCCTTTTCGATGTCGACCGTGGCGGGTGTGCCGTTGGGGTTGTTACTCGCCAACCAGTTTCCAACGCTCGGCTGGCGCGCGCCATTCTTTTTCGTCGTGGCCTTGTCGAGCGTGTTTTTGTTCATCGGATACCGGATGCTGCCGAGCCTGACCGCGCATATGAACCAGCCCAAGAAAGGCAATATCTTCGAACAGATCTACGCGGTGGCCCGGAACCCGGAGCATCTGAAGGCGTTTGCTTTTATTGCCCTGCTGATGATGGCGGGCTTCACGGTGATTCCGTACATCGCGTTGTACATGACCACCAATGTGGGCTTGCCGGAATCGTTCATTACCATCGTCTACCTGTGCGGCGGCGCGGCAACGCTTGTGACTTCGCAGCTGATCGGCAGGCTGGCCGACCGCAAGGGCAAGCTGCGCACTTTTCGCTGGGTGGCGCTGGCGTCGTTCGTGCC
>JACMQD010000361.1 GCA_014377155.1 Herminiimonas sp. | reverse complement strand
GAATAATCTGCCTTGAATTTCTTGAACGGCGCGAACAGCCCGTTGACAGCCGCATACCAGGCTTGATGGGCAGCGACATGGGTGAACTGGAACGGTCCGGCGACGTCGCCCGCGGCATAGATATTCGGATACCTGGTTTGCAGGTATTCGTTGGTTTCGACGGTGCGCTCGGCGACGATGCCGAGTTCTTCGAGACCATAGCCTTTCAGGTTGGCGCTGCGCCCGACCGCGACCAGCACGACGTCGAACGGGATGTGTATTTCGCTGCCGTCATGTTCCGTGATGAGAATCTTTTCGCCGCCTTGGTTTACGAAGCGACTGGCCTTGTGACCCAGTAGGACCGTAATACCTTCGTGGCGAAACCGTTCGACTACTATCGTCGATATTTCTTCGTCTTCGCGCATCAGCAGACGCGGCGCCATCTCGACCTGCGTCACGGTCGACCCCATTCGGGCGAAACTTTGTGCCAGTTCGGCACCGATCGGACCACCGCCGAGCACCACCAGTCGTTTTGGCAATACGCGCAGGTTCCACACTGTGTCGGAAGTGACGTAGCCACTGTCGTCGATGCCGGGAATCGGCGGCACGAACGGGCGCGCGCCGGTAGCGATGACGATGCTGCGGGTTGCCAGCCTTTGCACCGATTTGTCGTCGCGCGTGACGTCCACTTCCCACGGCGAGACGATCTTTGCCGAGCCGGCAATGACATCGACGCCGAGCGAGGTATAGCGTTCGACCGAGTCGTGCGGTTCGATACGCGTAATGACATCTTGTACCCGCTGCATGATCTCCGCGAAATCGAACTGGGCCTCTGCGCTGCGCACACCGAACTCGGCCGAACGACGAATGTGCGACAGCAATCTGGCCGAGCGGATCAGCGCTTTCGATGGCACGCAGCCGGTGTAGAGACAATCGCCGCCCAGCTTGTGGCGTTCGACCAGCGTGACCTTGGCCTTGACGGCTGCGGCGATATAGGCGGTTACGAGTCCCGCCGAGCCGGCACCGATGACTAGCATGTTGCAGTCATAGCGCGCCGGCCTTGTATAGCCCTTGTAGACCCTTCGCGCTGAGACAACGTCGAGGATTTTCTTGGCAATTAATGGAAAAATCCCCAACAGGACGAACGAGCCAATCAGTGTCGGCGACAGGATGCCTGCCACTGAATCGACACGCGCCAATTGTGTGCCAGCGTTGACGAATACGGCCGTGCCGGCCAGCATACCGATTTGGCTGACCCAATAGAAAGTACGTACCTTGATCGGCGTCAGGCCCATCAGCAGGTTAATGGCGAAGAACGGAAACGCCGGCACCAGGCGCAAGGTGAACAGGTACAGTCCGCCCTCCTTTTCGACGCCGGCATTAATGGTGCGAAGCTTTTCGCCGAAGCGCTTCTGAACCCAGTCCTGCAACAGGAAACGCGACGCCAGCATGGCCAGCGTCGCGCCGATCGAGGACGCGAACGACACCAGCAGCAAACCCCACAACAAGCCGAATACGGCACCACCGATCAGTGTCAGCACCGCCGCGCCCGGCAGCGAAAGGCCGGTCACGCCGATGTAGAGCATGAAAAATCCCAGCGCAGCCTTGACCGGATTGGCCACACGCCAGGTTTCGATGGCGAGTTGCTGGCTCTTGAAATAATCGAGGCTGGTAAAGCGCCCGAGATCGAACACGAAGTAGGCCGCTACCGCAGCAATGAGCGCTGCAACGAGCAGCAAGCGGCGGCCCGTCACCGGTTCGCTTTGCTGGTCGGACAGGGCGACCAACGCCGCACACACAAAGTCATTGGCATTTGCGGCGTTATTGCGCTCGATATCTTGAGCGTGAAATTTTGTTGTTCAGATACCGTTGCTTTAGTCATGTCTAATCCTGAAAAAATCGAGCACGCGGTTGTCTCGGATGCCTGCGACAGGGCCATTGGCCGAATCGGCATGTCGATTGTGCCATAACGGGAAGGATCGGCCGGCCCTTTGACTGAAATGGGGAAGCAGCGTGGCAGCAACAACAGCGGGGCGGTATTAACCCAGAATGGTGATGCTTCTTGGCAAAAACGGTGGGTAGCGATAAGCTCTCGCATACAAGGTCTTGGCTCAGTCAGACCGGTGATGGTGTTCCGGACGGAGTTCACATGGATATAGCGGCAAATACGTGCAGCAACTGCGACAATTTGACTGCAGCGATTGCGGAAAAAGACTGGCAGATCGAATCGTTGCGGGCGCAAATCGAAAAATTGACACGACATGATTTCCTGACGGGTGCGCTCAACCGCCGCGGTATCATTGAAACCCTCGACGCCGAATTGCAACGGTCGCATCGTACTGGCCATCCGTTCTGCTTCGCCGTCATCGACCTTGACCGTTTCAAGGAAATCTCCGACGCGCATGGCGCTCCGATCGGCGATGTCGTTCTAAAAACCGTGGCTGACACGTCGATCAAGTTGCTGCGCGTGCTGGACCGGTTTGGCCGGTTAGACAGCCAGCGCTTCGGCATTGTCTTGCCGGCGACTTGGCCCGACCAGGGCATGATCGCGATGCAGCGCCTGAGCAAGGCAGTGTCCGATTGCAATCCGAGACTGCCTGCACCCGTGTCGACCATCACTTTTTCGGCTGGCCTAACGACCAATACGCTTGGCGACACGGCTGACCGCATCATCGAACGCACAGAACGGGCGCTGGACCGGGCACGGCAGGAAGGCGGCAGCCGCACGATACTGGTCGAAGAAGCCCTGCCGGACGCGGAAATCATCGATCCATAAGGGAGCCCAGCGCCATCCCGGATCGATCCGACATCCGAGCGGCGCTCGCCCAGACAACAGCTGATGCGCTATCATGCACGTCATGCCGAATGAAGAAACCCCCGTACCCTCCATCTATGATCTGATAGGCGGTGACCACAAGCTGCGCGAAATGGTCGACCGTTTTTACGATCTGATGGAGCTCGAACCAGAGTTCGCACTGATACGTTCGCTGCATCCGACGCCGATGGATGGCTCCCGTGACAAGCTGTACTGGTTCCTGTCGGGCTGGATGGGCGGTCCCGACCTTTACATCGAACAGTTCGGTCATCCACGCCTGCGCGCGCGCCACCTGCCGTTTTCTATTGCCTCCCCGGAGCGCGATCAGTGGCTGCGCTGCATGGCCTGGGCGATGCAGGATGTCGGCGTCGAGCAGACATTGCAGTTGCGCCTGATGCAGTCGTTCTACGAAACAGCCGACTGGATGCGCAATAAGCCTGAATAGCTGCCGGCCCTCATCGCAGCTTCTTATTTTCTCCCTGAACTAGCGTTAATTCATGACTTTTTTCGAAATCCTGTTGCTGGCGCTGGCCGTCGTCATCTTGCTTTTGCAGGCGGTGATCCTGATGCGCAGTCGGATTGCAGACATCGCCACGCCCCTGTCGCAGATGCAGACAGCGCTGCAGTTACACCAGCAAAAAACCTGTGAGCATACGGAGCGCCAATTGCGCGAGCAGGTGCAAAGCAGCGCCCAGAATACGCGTCAGGAAATGGGCGGCAACCTCGCGCATTTCCAGCAGTCGATTGCGGCGCAACTGACCAGCGTCGCGACGCTGCAAAACAATCAGATCGACAGTTTTGCGCAACAGCTTGCCAAGCTTACTGAATCGACCGCGCAACACCTCGAATCGATGCGTCAAGCGATTGCGGCACAGGCTCTGTCGGGCCGTGAAGAACAGTCGGTGGCGTTGAAGCGCTTTGGTGACACATTGCAGCAGACGCTTGGTGCACTGACCGAGTCGAATGCACAACGCCTGCTCGAAGTACGCGCCACACTCGAAGCAAAGATCAAGGACCTGCAAGCGGACAACGGTGCGCGCCTCGAAGAAATGCGCAAGACCGTTGACGAAAAGCTGCATGCTACGCTGGAGCAGCGGCTGGGCGAATCTTTCAAGCTGGTGTCCGACCGGCTCGACAAGGTGCATCAGGGATTGGGCGAAATGCAACAGCTCGCCATCGGCGTGGGCGACCTGAAGCGCGTACTGACCAATGTCAAAACCCGTGGTACATGGGGCGAAGTACAACTTGAAATGCTGCTCGAACAGGTCTTGACCGTTGATCAATATGGCAAGAATGTCGAAACCATTCCCGGCTCCGGCGCCCGCGTCGAGTTCGCAGTCAAGTTACCGGGGCAGGGCGACGGCCATTTGCCGGTATGGCTGCCGATCGACGCCAAATTTCCGAAGGAACAGTATGAACGGCTGGTCGATGCCGCCGACCGCGCCGACGCTGACGGTGTCGCCGTCGCCGGGCGCGAACTCGAACGTGCGGTGCGTCTGGAAGCCCGGACGATTGCCGACAAATATCTGTCGCCACCGCTGACCACCGACTTTGCGATCTTGTTCCTGCCAACCGAAGGACTGTACGCCGAGGTCATGCGACGGCCCGGCCTGGCCGACGATTTGCAGCGCAGCTGTCGTGTCAGTATTGCGGGGCCATCAACGCTGTCGGCATTGCTGAACAGTCTGCAGATGGGTTTTCGCACGCTGGCGCTCGAAAAGCGTTCGTCGGAAGTATGGCAGGTGTTGGGCGCGGTCAAGACCGAGTTCGGCAAGTTCGGCGACGTGCTGAGCGCCACGCGCACGGCGCTCGAACGCGCCGCCAAAAACATCGAATTGGCCGAAACCCGTAGCCGCCAGATGGCACGCAAGCTCAAGACCGTGGAGGCGTTGCCGACCGACGTTGCGCAACTGATCTTGGGAACGGATCTCGCCGAGCTCGGCGAAGAATAAGAAACGCAATCCCGACCTGCTTTTATGTTTCGTGCTTTTTCAGGTCTTCCGGTGTATTGATATTGTCGAATGCCTGCTCGTCTTCAAAATGCACCGCGACCGATTTGACGGTCGTATGCCAGGCATCGATGCGGCGCTTGCCCGTGGCCAGAAAGGTATTGAGCTGCGGTAGCAGCGTGGTCTTGACGACACTGAATACCGGATGTTTCTGCAGCTGCGTGCCAGAGCCGGTAACTGCGAATGCCACATCGGCGTCGTTAATCAGCAGATCAATGTAAAGCCGCGCAACCAGATCCGAAGGCAGAAACGGCGAGTCGCACGGAACCGTCACCATGTACGGCGTGGTGCAATGCATCAGCCCGGACTGAACAGCCGCGAGCGGCCCGGCGAAATCCGGTATTGCATCGGCAAAAACCGGCAGGCCGAAGGCACTGTAGATTTCCAGGTTCTGGTTGGCGTTGAGGATGACGGTATCGACTTGTGGTTTGAGGCGGCCGATGACCCGCACTACCATCGGCAAACCGCGGAATCTTTGCAGGCCCTTGTCGACGCCGCCCATGCGCATGCCACGGCCGCCAGCCATGATCAGTCCGGTGATGGCGGTCGACTTATCCACCGATGTACGACATTTCAACTTTGCCGCTGCGGTTAGCCGCGGTATTGGCGGTGCGCAGCTCCGAATAACGATCGGTGCGCGCACGCCACAGGTGACCGACTGCGGTAGAAATTTCGGCATCGGTCCGACCAGACCGCAACAACGCGCGCAAGTCGTGGCCGCTGGTAGCGAACAGGCACGTGTAGAGCTTCCCTTCGGTCGACAGCCGCGCGCGCGAACAGTCCCCGCAAAATGCCTGGGTCACGCTGGAGATGACGCCGACTTCACTGCCGTCGGCGTAACGCCAGCGCCCAGCTGTCTCGCCGACATAGTTCGGCGCGATCGCCTGCAGCGGCATGGTCGCGCCGATGCGTTCGATCACTTCGGAGGATGGTACGACCTCGTCCATTTTCCAGCCGTTGCTAGCGCCCACATCCATGTATTCGATAAAGCGCAAGATGAAAGGCGTGCCCTTGAAATGGCGTGCCATCGGCAGGATTTCCTGGTCGTTCATGCCTTTCTTGACGACCATGTTGACCTTGATCGGGCCGAGCCCCGTCTCATGCGCGACGTCGATACCGTGCAAAACGTCCGCTACCGCAAAATCGACATCGTTCATTCGCTTGAACGTGGCATCATCGAGCGCATCGAGCGAGACTGTCACGCGTTTGAGTCCGGCGTCCTTAAGGGCACGCGCTTTTTTTGCCAGAAGTGAGCCGTTAGTGGTCAGTGTCAGGTCAAGCGCGCGGCCTTCCGGCGTTGTCAGAGCGCTCAGCATTTCGATCAGTTTTTCGATGTTCTTGCGCAGTAGCGGTTCGCCCCCAGTAAGCCGGATCTTTTCGACGCCGTGCGCCACGAAAAGGCGCGCAAGCCGGGTGATTTCTTCAAAAGACAGCAGCGACGTGTGCGGCAGGTACGTGTAGTCCTTGTCGAAGACTTCCTTGGGCATGCAGTAGACACACCGAAAATTGCAACGATCGGTGACGGAGATGCGCAGATCTTGCAGCGGCCGGCCAAGCGTGTCGCTTAACATGCCTGCTGGCGCCTCCAGCAATGCCGGGATGGTGGGGACGGCGTTGCGATAGCGGTGGTCTGCCAGCGGAATAACTTTGTCGGTCATGAGGTCGATTCGCGTGCGCCGGTCACGGTGCAAAGTAAAAAACGGTTTCTTAATGCAAATACGATACCACGAGCCCTGCAAATGCACAGGCGAAAATCAGTTTGATCGGTCCCACCCGAAAGCGAAACAGCGCCAGACAGGCCGCGCCCGTGATCGCCATGGCGGCCCAGTCCCACTCCGATATCGGCTGGCGTAACTTAAAAACATGGTCGGCAAAGAATAACGCAAGGCTGACGATGACGCCCACTACGGCTGCCGAAATGGCGGTCAATGGCGCGGTAAGCCGGATATTGCCACGGGTCGATTCGACGAACGGTCCACCTGCAAGTATGAAAATGAATGACGGCAGAAACGTAAAAAACGTCGCCACGCAGGCACCCGCCACACCGGCCAGAATCAGGCTATCGGCACCGAACAGCGCTTTGCTCCAGCCGCCGACGAATCCGACAAACGCGACAATCATGATGAGCGGACCCGGCGTCGTTTCACCCAAGGCCAGACCATCTATCATCTGGATCGGCGTAACCCATTGGAATGTTTCGACACCACCCTGATAGACGTATGGCAGCACTGCATATGCGCCGCCGAAGGTCAGCATCGCCGCTTTCGTAAAAAACCAGCCCATCTGCGCCAAGGGCGCTTTTTCACCGAAGTGGACGGCGATTGTTGCCAGTATCGTAGTGCCGATGGCAATACCGATGAAGATGACTACACCCACCTTGTACCAGGAGAGACGTGCATGCGGCGGCGTCGGCGTATGGTCGTCGATAATGGCCGGACCGAACGATTCGATGCTGGCCGCGGTATGGCCGCCGGTCTGGAAGTTGTGTGGCATGATGCGGCCGCCGATCAGTCCGATCAGGGCAGCCGTCAAAACGATTGCCGGGAAGGGTACGTGTGCTGCGGCTATAGCCAGCAGGGCGGCGATGGAAATCGATATTAGCCAGCGGTTTTTCAAGGTGCGTGAGCCGATGCGAAAGGCTGCCGACAAGACGATGGCCACGACTGCCGGCTTGATGCCATATAGGATGCCGACCACAATCGGCAAATTGCCATATGCCAGATAAACCCATGTCAGACCGATCAGGATGAAGAGGGACGGCAGCACGAATAGCGTGCCGGCCATGATCCCGCCGCGCGTGCGGTGCATCAGCCAGCCGATGTAGACCGCGAGCTGCGTGGCTTCCGGCCCTGGCAACAACATGCAATAGTTCAGCGCATGCAGAAACCGGCGCTCGGAAATCCAGCGCCGACGCTCGACCAGTTCGGTATGCATCAGAGCGATTTGGCCGGCCGGCCCGCCGAAACTGATGAAGCCCAGCTTGAGCCAGTACCAGAAAGCTTCGGTCGGGGTAACGGGTTCAGGTTCGCGCGTTGGAGAGATTGGCATGTTTTGAGAGATAGAAAGGGCGTGCTCGACTCATGGTAGCGTGACCCCGGCAGCGGTCACGTGACGCATCGTTTCAACGTGAAAAAAGGGAGCTCGCGCTCCCTTTCCTTTACCTTCTAAAGCGATGGTTGGTGTCCGACCTTTCATCGCCTGACAAGGATTTACTCGCGTTGCGTTTCAATCTGCACGAGCGGCTCGGATGCCTGGGGCGGCAACTGCTTTCGTTCACGCGGCGCACGCGGCGCCGGTGCGGCTTGAGCAGCCGATTCCTGCGCTGCCCGAAGCTTCTCAGGATCGGTTGCAGCAAGCGTCAGACCGGCGGAGCTGAGTGCTTGTGTCAGATCTTCTACTGCCGACGGGACAGCAGTGGCAGTAGCAGGCACAGGCACAGGCACAGGCACAGGCACAGGCACAGGTGCCAGTGTTTCGGCCTGGATCGCTGGCGTGAACAGTTCGGCTGCGAACGGTGCTACCGCCAATGCAACCTCTTCTGCCACAACCGGGGCGGCTGCTCGCGGCTGCACGATGCTCGCTTCCACTTCCGATTCGGCAACTGAAAGCACTGGCGCATCGGCGGATGGTGCATCAACGGACGGCGCATCAAGCGACGGCGCATCAACGGACGGCGCATCATTAACCGGATCGTCAAAAGCGACTGGATGGTGCACCGGCGCGGTTGCCACAGGGGATTCGACCGGCGCTGAGACTGCTTCGATCGGTGCAGGCATTGTCACAGCCGGCGCAACAACCGCTACGGGCGGCACGGCATATGACTCTGCCGGTCTCACAGGCGGTGTGATCCGGTCGATGACCGGCTCGGCCGACGGTGCCACCGGCGATGACGCGAACATCGTTTCAGTGGGCGGCGTTTCGGCTTCAGCGGTCACGGCAGGTGCGAACGTGAACGTCGCGCCGCGTGCTATTTCCTGCGGCTGCGTCGGTGCAGCAATCGCCCGGTTCAGCGCATCGGATGCGCCGGCAGGATGGATCACCGTCGCATTGACGGACGTAGCACCGCTCATGCCGTTTTCGAGGGCATTGTCTTGCTCGCCGGCTTCCACATCACCTGATTCGATGATTTCGTTGCCATCGCGATCACGACGATTGCGGTTTCGTCCACCACGACGACGACGACGACGACGCTGCTCTTCGGTTTGTTCGCCTTCGGGTCCGTCGACACCAGGCTGCAGGTCGTCATTGAGGATCGGTGCGGTCGTTGCGTGCAGGACTGGCGCCAGCTCGGCCTGTGACGCCATGAGCAAGGCTTCGTCGAGCAACGGCTCGTCAGGCTTACGTTCGGCAGTCATTTCCCTGACGCGATCTTCGCGGGGCGGACGTGGCGTGCGCTCGCGACGGCCTTCGCCGGCTTCCCTCGGTTCGCGAGCCTCCTTCGGCTCGCGTGGTTCCCGTACCTCACGTGGTTCGCGGGGCGGACGCGGTTCGCGCGGAGGGCGAACGCTGGTTTCGGCAATTTCTGCCTGCACCGGCTTGGTAGCCTCGTCACGAGATGTTTCGCCTTCGTTGCGGTCGCGGCCACGACCACCCCGGCTGCGTCCGCGTGGCGCTCGGCCATTGCGATCGCCACGGTCGCTACGGGCTGCGGGAGGCTTCTCGGCTTCTGCTACAGGCGCGGCCACGACTATTGGCGCGGCTGGCTTCTTGAAGAAGAATCCCATGAACTTGCTGAACAAACCTTCTTCAGCAGGGGCAGCCACTACTGGAGCGGGTGCCGGTGCGACCTTGACTTCCGGCTTGCGCTCGACGATCGGGGCAGGCTGGTCCGGCGTGATGGATTTGACCACGGCTTCCTGGCGTGGCTTGATTTCTTCTTTCTGGCGCTTGCTGTAGCTTATGTCGGTCTCGGCCTCTTCCGCCATTGTATAGCTGGCTTGCATTTCTTCCAGGCGCGCATCGTCATGCTTGATCCGTTCGAGCTTGTAGTGCGGTGTCTCGAGATGTTTGTTCGGAATCAGGATAATGGTGACGCGATGGCGACCTTCGATCTTCAGGATTTCGCCACGCTTTTCATTAAGCAGGAACGCCGCGACATCGACAGGTGCCTGGACATGGATCGCAGCCGAATTTTCTTTCATCGCTTCTTCCTGGATGATGCGCAGGACTTGCAATGCGGACGATTCGGTATCGCGGATATGGCCGGTGCCGTTACAGCGCGGACATGTGACGTGGCTGCCTTCGGACAGCGAAGGGCGCAGGCGCTGGCGCGACAATTCCATCAGGCCGAAACGGGAAATCTTGCCCATCTGGACCCGTGCCCGGTCAAAGTGCAACGCATCCTTGAGGCGGGTTTCGACTTCGCGCTGATTTTTCGAATTCTCCATATCGATGAAGTCGATGACGATCAGGCCGCCCAGGTCGCGCAGGCGCAACTGGCGCGCAACTTCTTCGGCAGCTTCGAGATTGGTGTTGAAGGCTGTGGTTTCGATGTCGCTGCCACG
>JACMQD010000055.1 GCA_014377155.1 Herminiimonas sp. | reverse complement strand
GCTTGCGCTTGTTGATCGTTCAGGTAGACGCTGCACAGCTGTTGCGGCGCATCTTGATAGAGCAAGCCCCCGGTGATCGTCATCCATGCCCAGTTCACGACGAAGAATCCCTGCAAGACCACGCCAGCCGGCCGCCAACTCGCGCCGGTCAGGAAGCCGGCCAGCACCAGGCTGACCACCTTCAGCAGGTTGACGCGCGGATCGAGGACCGCTGCATCCAGCGCGAGCGGCACCATCCAGGCGCTGCCAATCAGCCATGCGGCAAGCAGCGCTGGCGCGGCGTACCGTCGCCACACTCGCAGGCGCTGCCGCTTGCCGTTGCCGAGCGCGTACGCCAGCAGGTAGCCGCTAGCGAACAACAGTGGCAACTCGACGACCATGTGCCGGGCCATCGTTGTTTCCAGCCAGCGATGCAGCAGCGCGATCAGCGACAATGCAATGCCGGGCACGAAAGGGTGGCGCAGCCAGTTCATCGAATCAGTCCGGGATCAGGTCAGCCAGCACCTGATCGGGCCGGTCCACATCGTAGGCACGCACCAGGCGGCCGCGTTGATCGGCGACGAAGATCGCTCCGTTGTGAACATAGTCGCCCAGCCCATCGGGCAGCACCACGATCTCGAAGTAGCGCAACAGGCGGGCCAGGTCGGACGGGTTGGCCACCGTGGCTACCGTCCACATTGCCGGATCGGCGTTCATCTTGCGCGCGTAGTCGCTGAGTGCGGCGGGCGTGTCGCGCGCCGGGTCGAAGCTGATGGTGAGCAGTCGGACCTGCTGCGCCAAGCGGCGTTCGCGCAACTGCTGCTGCAGATATGCTAGTCCGGAGGCCGTGTTGCGACAAATCGCGACGCACTGCGTGTAGACCAGTGTGATCAACGTGGTGCGACGCGCCTTGGGGTCCGCGTCGGCCAGCGAAAACACCTCGCCGCGGCTGTCGACCAGCGCGATCGCCGGCAGCGGCGGCTGCGCGCGGGCGATGTCGATGCGCCGCACGCCATCGGAGGTCACCGCCGCAAATCCGCGCGTCATTGCGCCGAACAGCGCAACGCCGGCCAAGCACACCAGCGCCAGCGCGATAGTTACGCCCCATCGCTTCAAATATGAACGCAGGAACATGCTGGCGCCCTATTTCAGGCCTACCGAAAGCGCTTGGCTGATTTCCGCCGTACCGCTCCACGGATCGGTACGGGCGGTCGAGAGCGCGCGCGCTGCACCCACCGCCGCGGCGCTGACCGGCGCCGCCGCGTTGCCCCACTGCCCCCGCACATGGGTGAGCACCGCGGCCATCTCCTCATCGCTGAGCTGGCCGGCGAATGCGGGCATGACGCCGTTGTAGGTGCTGCCGAGCACATCGACCGGGCCGGTGAGCCCGCGCAACACGATCTGCGCAGTCAGCGCCGGCTCGCCTTTTACCCAGGGAGAGCCGGCGAGCGGCGGAAATACCCCCGCTAGTCCCTGTCCATTTGCCTGATGGCACGCCACGCAGCGTGCCGCGAAAATTTGGGCGCCATTGGCTGCGCCAGCTGGCGCGCCTGCGCCCGCCGTCAGCGTCGCGGGGTCGCGCTGGTCGCCCAGCGCAACGTCGCCACCGGCCTGTTCGATGAAGATATAGCTGACTGCCCACACCACTAGTGCCAGCACCATGCCCATTACCACCTTGGGCACGGGATTGGCTTGTTCGAAAGGATCGGCGTGTTCGACAGACTTGTTTGGGTTGACTGGCATCACTGTTTCCGGATCGGTTGGGTGGAGGCGGGAATCGTTGCGTCGGGACGGTGCGCAAGTTTGGTCGCCGCCCTCGCTTGGCTGGGAGTGAGGACCGGATAGTTGTGGTTCATGCCGACCAGATAGCTGACCAGGTCGAGCGCCTCCTGCCGGGCCACGACCGCCTGGTCGTAGCGCACGGCGCCCGGCGGAAGTAGCACCACACGATCGGTACTGGCGACCTCGCTCTTGGGCTTGACCTCGAACAGGAACGGGAACGCTGGCATGATGCTGCCGGGCGCATAGGCGCGCGGCTGGAACAGGTGGCCGAGTTGCCAGTCGACGCTCGGCTGGCGGGCGCCGATGTTGAATAAGTCCGGGCCGGTGCGCATGGTGCCCAGCAATGGCGGCAGGTCGTAATGGTAGTCCGCCGCCACCGACGGGCGGCCCCATCCGCGCTGGGCGTCGGCCCGCCCTGCCCCAGTGCTGCTAGGCTGCTGGGTGTGGCAGGCGATGCAGCCATTGGCGAGGTATTGTTCGCGTCCACGCAATTGCGCGCTCGAATACGGTGCCAGCGCAGCCGGCGCGGCAACATCTTTCAATTGCATGAACGGGACCACGATCATGGCGCAGGTTGCCAGCGCCAAGGTCACCATGGCACCGCCGAGCAGTTTGAGTTCGTTTTCCATGATCAGGCAATCGCTTGAAGTGAGGCGTTATCGACACGGCTGAGGGCGCCGGAAAGCAGGGTCATGCGCACGACATGCCAGGCGAACAACAGGTGGCCCACGGTCATCATGGCGCCGCCCACAGTGCGCCCCTGCAGCCAGGGCAAGGTGACGGCGACCGAGTCCATGAACGGGCGTGCCGGATCGAGCAGCACCAGTCCCTGCAGCACGCCACCGATGCTCAGCGTAACGAGGTAGACGGCGAAGCCGGCAACGACCAGCCAAAAGTGCCAGCTGATCAGCGCGGGGCTCGGCCAGTCCACGCCGAGCACGCGTGGCAGGACGAAGTACATGCCGCCGAAAATGACCATCGAGACAAAACCATACATGCCGAGGTGGGCGTGGGCGACGGTGAAATGGGTGAAATGGGTGACCGCATTGAGCGAGCGCAGTGCTTCAAGCGAGCCTTGCACCGATGCCAGCGTGTACATGATGGCGCCCAACAGGATAAAGCGCAGGGTCGGGGACGAACGTAGCACCCCAAAGTGGCCTTTCATGGTGAGATGTTGGTTGAGCGAAAAGGCCACTACCGGAATCGTCATCATGATGCTCTGCACGATCGACAACGTGATCAGCCATCCCGGAATCGGGCCGCCGATCAGGTGATGGCCGCCGACCTGCCCGTAAAAAAATGCCAGCGTCCAGAAGCCCAGCAGCGACAGGTTGTAGGACTGCACCGGACGGCCGATCACTTTCGGCAGGAAGTAGTACACCGCGGCGAGCGACAGCGGCGTGTAGAACAGGCCGAGCACGTTATGGCCGAACCACCAGTTCATGGTCGCCTGTTCGACGCCAAAATGCACGCCCGGCACCTTGGCGACTATGTAAAGGATGGGAAACCAGAACAGCGCGGCGCCGATGTACCAGACCGAAACATACAGGTGGTGCACGGTGCGGCGCTGCAACGTGAACACCATTGGCAGACCGATCAGCATGCCGCCGACGGCGAACAGCACGCCGATCTGCCATGGTATTTCCAGCCACTCCATGCCGGCGTTGATGCCGCTGGCGATGGCGCCCAGCCCCGCCATCAGGCCGGCATTCCACAGCACGGCTCCTAGCACCACGAGCCGCCCTCCGACCAACGAGGTACGCAACAAGCGCGGCAGCATCCAGATCGCCAGCCCCAGCAACCCCAAAGGCGCCCAGCCATAAGCCACTGCGTTCAGGTGGAGGGTGCGAAGGCGCCCGAAGGTCAGCCACGCGAACTCGGTCAGGAAGTCCGGGTTGTGTAGTTTGTAGGAGCTGATCAAGCCGGCCAGCGAAGCGACGACCAGCCACACCACGGCGCTGCCGATCAGGACGAAACTGGGCAAGGCGCTGGAGCGGTCGGCACGGTCGCGCGCGACCAGTTCATCGGAAGCCGGCGCTGCAGGCATCGCCGCGCCTTCCGGTCGTCCGATTTCGCCGTCGATGAAGATCACGCGGGCGCCCGTCGCGTCCATCTCGAACAAGCCCTTGCGCAATGTCCAGATGAAGGCAAACAGCCCGGTTATAGAGAGGATAAACGTTGCAAGTAGTAAGCCTGTGGGATTCATGGTGACCTTGATGTCGTCGGCGCCCGGCGCTACCATATGCCGCGCGGAATGGGATGGGGCAAATCTTAGCGGCCTCGAATCAAGATGAAAATAAGCAGACAAGTAGCGTAAAACCGGATCAGATGGCACCACTGCAGCACCTTGCGCGGCAGGAGAAATTTGCATTACCATGTGCAAACGATCGATGTTGTTGCTCGATTGTTCATGTCGCGCAAATCGAGGCTCCGAGGATGAAACTGTACGAAGCGTTGGCGCATGAAATCGCTGGATCCATCCTCAACGGCGTGTTGCAGCCTGGCGATCGGTTGCCCTCGGTACGCCAGGCCTGCAGCAGCCGCCAAATCAGTCCTTCGACAGTCTTCCAGGCCTATTATTTACTAGAGGCTCAAGGTTTGATCAAAGCGCGCGAACGCTCCGGCTACTTCGTCGCCGTCAGTGCCCGGCGCTTTCCTCCTGAAGTAGAAAAGGCCTCGCGCCCCGACGAGGATTCGGCGCCGCTCGATGTCAGCGAACGGGTTTTCGAAGTATTGGAAACGACAATGGTGCGGGACATGGTCCCACTCGGATCGGCCTTTCCCAGCCCTTTGCTGTTTCCGATGGCCAAGCTCGCGCGCGTGATGTCGCGCAGCGAGAAGACGCTCGATCCTTGGGCTGCGGTGGACGACCTGACCCCGGGAAACGCCCGGTTGCGCCGCCAGATTGCTCTGCGTTACCTGATCGACGGCCTGCAAGTGCACACTGACGACATCATCATCACCAACGGCGCGCTGGAAGCACTGAACCTGTGCCTAATGGCGGTGACCCGGCCGGGTGACGCCGTGCTGATCGAATCGCCGACCTTTTACGCGGCCTTGCAGTCGATCGAACGCAACGGCCTGCAAGCGATCTCGGTGCCGACTCATCCGCGTGAGGGGATCGACCTCGGCGCCACAGAGCGCGCGCTCGAACGCCATCGTCCGAAAGCGTGCTGGCTGATGACCAATTTCCAGAATCCGCTCGGTAGTCTGATGCCGGACGAAAAGAAGCGTGCGCTGGTCGAACTGCTGGCCCGTTATCAAGTGCCGCTAATCGAGGACGATGTGTATGGCGAACTGTATTTCGGCGACAAGCGTCCGGCACCGGCCAAGGCGTTCGACCAGCAAGGCCTGGTCATGCATTGCTCCTCGTTTTCCAAGTGCCTGGCGCCGAGTTATCGCGTCGGTTGGGTCGCCGCCGGCCGTTTTTCGCGCCTGGTCGCCCGCCAAAAACTCACCACCACACTGACCACGTCCGCTCCCGCCCAAGGCGCGCTTGCCCTATACCTGGAACAGGGTGGCTACGACCGCCACCTTCGCCTGCTACGCCGCACGCTGGAGGCGCATCAAACGGCGTTCATGGAGGCGGTGGCACGTCATTTCCCAGCCGGTACGCGCGCGACGCGACCGAAGGGCGGCTATTTTCTGTGGCTGGAAATGCCGGAGGGGGTCGACGCGTTGCAGGTTCACCGTCAGGCATTGGCGCATCGGATCAGCGTCGCACCGGGGCCGATTTTTTCGCCGCACGCGGGATTCAGCCACTGCCTGAGACTGAACTACGGCCATCTTTGGGAGCCCCGCATCGAGAACGCATTGGCGGTGCTGGGGCAAATCGTCAGCGATGCCCAACGCGGTGACTGACGCCGGCAAGATTGAAGGGATAAGTAGAACCAGACCGGCGTTGGACTGATTGGGATCCGCAAATTTCGCCCAAGCGCCCTATTTGTCAGATTGGCGAAGGTCGCCGGCTCTGCGGCCATTTCGGGTAGTCTCGACGGACAGCGCGGAGAACAGCGAAGTGGCCCAATCAACGAATACGCGCACCTTGGTGTTGTACCGCCGGCTCGGAGGATAGACCAGGTAGACCTGCAACGGATCAGGACGCCAATTCGCGAGGATGGGAACCAGGCGACCTTGATCGATCGCTGCGCGAACCATGAAATCCAGGGTGTGAACGATTCCCAGCCCTGCCAAGGCCGTTGCAAGATGGGCGTTGCTCTCGCTGACCAGAACGTCGCAGTGGATACCATCGAGGGTAATGAGATCATCGCCGCGACCGAACTGTAGCGGCACCGTCAGGCCGCGACCGGCTGAAAAATAACCGGCGACCGGCAGCTTCTTTTCGACGATCTCCGACGGGTGCTTTGGGGTTCCGTGCTTCTCCAGGAAGTCGGGACTGGCGCAGGTCGTCCACGCGAGCTGACCGATCGGCTTGGTCACCAGATCGGGATCGTCAGCGCTGTTACGAATGGCGCAGTCGATGTTCTCCGAGACAAGGTCGACCGTACGGTCGGTGACACTTAACTGCAATTGAATGTCGGGATAAAGTGCCCGAAATTCAGGCAACGCAGGAATGAGAATGTGGCTCGCGACCGCGCCACCGGTGTCCACTCTCAGCCAGCCACGCGCGCTGGTTTTCGCACGACCGAGCGTTGCTTCGATATCGTCGAGCTCCGCGATCAGGTGGCGTGTGCGCTCGTAATACGCAGTTCCGTCGGCGGTCACACTGACATTGCGCGTGGTGCGTTCGAGCAGTTTCACACCGAGCTCGGTTTCCAGAGTCTTGACCCACTTGCTCACCGTTGCGTTTGGCAGCTGCAAGGAAGCAGCAGCACGCGCAAAACCGCCGGTTTCAACCACTCTGGCAAAAATTCGAATCGCTTGAAGGTGGTCCATTGAAATCCCGTGGGGCGTCGCAGCGTCTGAATTCGTTCAACTTTGATCATACACAACGGTGCATAAAGTATCCACAATCCGCATCTTTATCTCCGATTCGATCACAGCTAAAGTCAAGGCCTCAACAACTCAATTCACCAAGGAATTCACAAATGAATGCTGACCTCTACGCAAATATTCATTCCACCAAGCACGCTGGCAAGGTGGCTCTAGTTACTGGTGGTAGCACCGGAATAGGCTTGGCCACGGCGAAGCGACTCGCCCGCGAAGGTGCCACCGTTTTCATCACAGGGCGGCGCCAGCCAGAGCTCGATCAGGCTGTCGGCGAGATCGGTCACGCAGCACGAGCGATCAGGAGCGACATCTCGTCGGCTGAGGATCTCGCGAATGTGGTCAAGACCGTGGAGGCTGCCCACGGCACGATCGACATCCTGTTCGCCAACGCGGGCGGCGGCGAATTCGCACCACTCGGCGAAATTGCCGAAGCGCAATTCGACAAGACCTTCTCCATCAACGTAAAGGGAACGCTCAATACTATTCAGGCCGCGCTGCCGCTCATGAAGGCGGGCAGCTCGATTGTCATCACCGGCTCGATCGCCAGCGTCCAGGGGCAGCCGACCTTCGGCGTCTACGCGGCGAGCAAGGCGGCGCTCCGCTCTTTTGCGCGCACCTTCGCCACTGAACTGAAGGGTCGGGACATTCGGATCAACGTGGTCGCGCCCGGCGCTGTCGTCACACCTGGCTACAAGACCGAACTGAAGATGACCGACGCGCAGATAGAAGCGTATGGCGAGATAGTCGCCACGACAACGCCACTCGGCCGGTTTGGCGAGGCAGACGAAATCGCCAAGGCTGTGTCGTTCTTAGCCTCCGACGACGCCAGCTATATTACCGGCATCGAACTCTTCGTCGACGGCGGTCGTGTGCAGGTCTGAATTCAACGTCGCTCCTGCGAAATGGTCGGCCAACCCGCGGTCCTCTGCACTGCCGACCACGAAAGGAAATCCTGGCCCGCAGTTACATTCTTCGCCCTGGATCCGGCAAGGTGAATTCTATGTGATCGTGCCTTTTCCTCACCCTCACCCTCAACCTCGGCCTCGTCCTTCGGCCGAGGGTCGGGAAGGTCGCTTCCTACCGAAGCATTCCACATCAACCATCAATGACCATTCAGCCAGAATGCTTACGCAGAATCCCGTTTTCAAGTTCGCTGGATATCGCTTTCTGCTGCGCGTTTTTCTCTTGGTACATTGACCTGTCGGCAGCATTCAACATGTGTTCGAGGTTAGCATTCTCAGCATGGCAAATTTGAAATCCAAGACTGAACATCAAAGGCTCGCCGGTCGGAGCAAAAACTCGGCTCGACAATGCCTGCCGAATTCGCTGCTCCAGCCGTCTGCCTTCTGACGGATCGTCGAGGTCGTCGAAAAGCACCACGAATTCATCGCCCCCCAATCGCACGACCGTGTCTGCCTCTCTGGCCGCAGACGTCAATACCGTCGCGGTGTGGACCAGGGCTTGGTCGCCGACCGCATGGCCGAGGGTGTCATTGATCTGCTTGAAGCGGTTGAGATCGATCAGCGCCACCGCGAGAGTCGATCCGGACCGTATGCCACGGCTGCGTGATTTCTTGAATTGATCCTGCAACAAATAGCGGTTTGCCAGTCCGGTAAGAGCATCGTAATACGCCCGGCGACTCATTTCTTGTTCTGAACGCAGTCGGTCCTGAATGTCCACAGCCACCACAACGTAAAGGTCATCCAGAACTTCCTCAGTATTCGAACGTGCCGGCGCAATCAATGCGGAAACCGGATATTGCGAACCGTCGTGACGCGTATGAAGGGTGCGCAATTTTATGCTAATCGGAACACTGGTGTCGTGATGCTTCAACTCTGCGGCAAGTCGGCTACTTTGATAAAGATCGGAGATGTCAGATGGCAGAATAGTATGCCATTCTGAGTTGGCATATCCCAAACGACGGCGGGCGCCCGGACTGGCGTGAACGACGGTCTTGCTTTTTAAATCAAACAAATAAGCTTCCTCAAGTGCCGTATCGAGCAGCCGCCCCAGAGCGATCGCCTTCCTTTCGCTAGCGCGAAGGCGCAGAGTTTCACCTGCCATTTTCGCAGTCCCTTGCAGAAAACTTTTCTCCGACGCGCTGAGCGACCGTGGCGAAGGGTCCGACACGCACAAGGTGCCGACCGCTTCTCCTTCGGAAAATACGGGCACACCAGCATAAAAACGTATGAACGGCGCGTTATTCACCATCGGGTTATCGGCAAAAAGTGGATCAGCCCGCGCATCGTGTATTTCCAAGCCTTCCGGATCAAGAATAGCCCAGGCACAAAACGATTTGTCGCGTTCTACGCATGTAGCGTCAAAATGGCCGCAAACCGACTTGACCCATATATGCTCGCTGCCGAGCAAATTGACACTGGCGAATTGAACGCCCATCTGTTGTTGCACCAGCCTCGTGATTGCATTGAGCATGTCACAAGCCGTAGCGTGCACAGCGCCCAGCTCCTCCAATGCATTCAAGCGCCGCTGCTCACCGATCGGCCGCGGTGGCGCCGGGAGAGATACTACCGCTGAGGCAGGTTCGATGGAGAGGGGTTTTCGAAGATCGTCATACATGACCAGATCCAATCAAAATGTTTATCGATCACGGGTAAAAGTAGGAGATATTTCAGGTACAAGGAACGAGTGTGGGCGGCTCGTTCCCATTTCTTGATGGCTCAATTGCGCGCTGATGGCATTGTCCAGGAGCCGGGCCCTGGCGGGCGAATTGGAAAGCTGCGTCAGGCGGCAACGCCGGCGCGAACAGAAAGCCCTGCCCTTGATCGCACCCCATGCATCTAAGCGCTAGCGCTTGGGCCGATGTCTCAATACCTTCTGCAACCACAGTTAGTCCCAATTCGTGGGCCATAACGATGATTGCGCGAACGATTTGCTTACAGTCCTTCGCGTCGGGCAATCCGGAAATAAATGACCTGTCGATCTTGAGAGTCTCAACAGGCATCTTCGATACAAATCCCATCGTGGAGTAGCCTGTACCGAAATCATCGACCTGAATCTTGAACCCGAGTTGCCGAAGGCGAGTAAGGACACCCGCGAACTCGATCTGGTCCAATGCCAACGCGGATTCCGTGATCTCCAGCTCAATCAGGGAGGGCAGTTTTGGGTCCAGGGCCACTTGGGCGTCGATAAAAGCCATGAAACGTGGAGCCTGCATTTGGTGCGCAGACAGATTCACTGCTATTGGAAGGAAAAGTCCTTGGCTGTTCCAAAGGCGGACCTGAACCGCTGCTTGATTGAAAACCCATTCGCCTAGCCGCGAGATGAAACCTGATCGCTCGGCGGCTTCGATCAAAGGGCCTGGGCCTACCAGTCCATTGCGGGTTCGCAAACGAAGCAGCGCTTCGAAACCGAGGCAGGTCTCGTCAACCAGATTTACTTTTGGCTGATAGTGCAGCAACAGATCACCACTGTCGTAGGCAGTCCGTAATTGTTGTAGTGCGTTCGCACTGCGCGTTTCGCGTAGCCCGACTTGGGCATCATAAAGCCGCACTGTGCAACGTCCGACACGCTTGGCTTCCCGCAGCCCGCTTTCTGCGGCGGCAAGCAACGCCTCCGGCTTCAGAATATTGAGCGAGGCCAGCGCGATGCCGACCGAGACCCCGGTATAAATCGTTTGACCGCGGGTGATCAACGGTGCATCGAATGCATCGACAAATCGCGCACCGACTGCCAGTGCGGTCGTCGGATCAGCTATGCCGTCGATCAGGATCGCAAAGGCGTCTTCGCCGGCTCGCAAAACGTTTTGTTGGCCGGGTAGCGTGCTACGAATGCGCTTGAACACCTCGGCCAGAACCAGATCACCGATCCCATAGCCATACGCGTCGTTGATCATCGCAAAGCTGTCGCAGTCCAGCATGAAAACCGCAATTTCAGCGCCATTGTCAGGGCTTCGAGTACAGGCCTGTTCGATCATTTCAATACAGGCTGCGCGGCTGGGTGCGGCTTCAGATCCTTGATTGGACCGGTATTTGACGCGTTGCGTTAACATCGCCACGAAAGCTGTCCCGATGCCGATGGCGCATTGATTCAAGAGTTTCGAACGGGCTTGCAATGACGTCATTAGAAGCCGCATGATGGAATGGATCATGGATTGGTCTCCTGCGTGTTGAACTACATGAAATGCGTCCCCAATACCTCAGGCAATTCGGAACGTTGAAACAATGCGTGAAAGCGTCACTGCCTGGCCGCTGAGACTCTGCGTGGCTGCCGCGGATTCTTCTACCAGCGCTGAGTTTTGCTGGGCAATCTGATCCATGTTTGTTACCGCGATGTTGACCTCATCAACGCCTCGACTCTGCTCCGATGTAGCCAAGAGAACTTCCTGGATCAAGGATGACAATTTCTCGGAAGATTTCACGATGTCCTGCATCGTAGTCCCGGTGGCACCAACCAATCTGGCGCCCGACTCGACGTGTTCGACGGAGGTGCTAATGAGCGTCTTGATTTCCTTGGCAGCGCTGGCGGAGCGTTGTGCCAGCGAGCGCACTTCGGTCGCGACGACGGCGAAACCACGGCCTTGGTCGCCCGCACGCGCCGCCTCCACCGCCGCGTTGAGCGCCAGGATATTGGTTTGAAAAGCAATGCTGTCGATGACGCCAATGATGTCGGTGATTCTGCTTGAAGAAGCGTGGATGCTTTCCATCGTGGACACGACGTCAGATACCATCTTGCCTCCTTTTTGGGCGACGTCGGCGGTCGTTGCAGCGAGCTCGCTGACCAACCGGATCGAATCGACCGACTGTCTCACGCTACTGGCGATCTGCTCCATCGATGCTGCCGTTTGCTGGAGATTGGAAGCGGCGTCCTCTGTGCGTCCCGACAAATCGAGGTTGCCAGCGGCGATCTGGCTCGACGCCGTAGCGACGCTATCGGTGGATGAGCGCACTTGCGCCACCAACGCCTTGAGCGTACTTTGCATCACCGATAATCCGCGTAGCAAATCCTCAACTTCGTCCTTGCCGTCGAAAACAATTGCCTGCGTCAGGTCTCCCGACGCGACAGCCGTAGTCGCCACGACCGCACGCTTGAGCGGTAAAGTTATCGAGCGGGTGATGAGCCATGCGATGAGAGAAGCCAGGACCAGGCACGCTGCAGTAAGCCAGAGCAGCGTGTTTTGCGAATTGTCGACGTCGCGGTTGGCTTCTTCGGTAAGCGTCTTCGCCGCATGACTTTCGTACTGCTGCAGATCGCGCAGGGCGGCAAGATAGCCGTCTGCTGCTTTGAGCAAGGTATCGTCAACAAAGGCCTTTGCATTGGGGTCGTTGTTTTTAATACGTTTCATTGCAGCGGCGCGCAGTTCTACGAAGGCATCCCGCCGTTGCGCGATCGTTTCCAGAAATGCCTTCGCTTGCTGCGTTGTCGTTTCTTCCAGCAGCTTGGTTTGTATTGCAGAAATCTCGGTAGAAGTGGCTTTGATTTTCCCGTCGAAATACGCCTCGACATCGGGCGCATCAGCGGACTTGGCAATCGCCAAAACCCGGTTTACATTCAGTTCGGTCAATGACATCCAACGTTCAGCCTGGCTTGCGCGGTTTGCGATTCTTGCGGTCGACACCATCGCGCTTTGCGTCATTTCCAGACGGGTCCAGCCGATCGCGCTGATAGCCACCGCGAGCAGCAGGACAGCGCCAAATCCAAGCCCGAGGCGCGGGGCAAACTTGATCGAATTGAGTTTCATGGTTTCCATCGCTTTCGTTATCGGGTTAAGAGTCGCCTTGGTTATCGGCACCGCGTACTGTCAGCGGCGCACCGCCCCGCAAATCAGGACGCGGTCGCCTGATTGCGGGTTTAAAAATGTCCAGGTCACAAGCGACTGCATTGGCAGACGCAATCAAACATTTGCTTTCGCAGCCGAATAACGGATGCGGGGACTTGTCAGATAAAGATGAGCAGTTCCATTGATCCGTGCCGAGAGCTCAAGGGCCGCCGGGCGCCGCAGTGCGCTCGGACTGCATCCGCCTTCAAAACTATTCATCCGGTACGCTGCGCAACCGCCCCACCTCGACCGGCGATACCAACGCGCCCTGGTTGCCCCAACTGCTACGAACATATGACACCACCGCCGCAACCTCGGCGTCACTCATGAACGTGCCGAACGGCGGCATGCCGTAGGGCCGCGGATTGCCGCCGGTGCTAGGCGGATAGCCACCGTTGAGCACGATTCGAATCGGATTGATGGCTGACTGACCTGTCAGCGAACGGGCACCGGCCAGCGTCGGATAGGCGCTCGCCTCGCCTTTGCCATCAGCGCTGTGGCAGGCTACGCAATGCTGCTCGTACAGGTTCGCGCCGAGCTTGATGATCGCTTCGCCCTCACCGCCGACCTTGACGGCAACAGGCGCGGACGCCGCCGTACTTTTCGGGATCGACTTCAGGTAGACGGCCATTGCATTGATGTCCGGTTCGGACAGGTGCTGCAGGCTTTGCCGGACCACTTCGGCCATCGGTCCGAACACGGCGTCGCGCCCGGAGACACCAGTCTTGAGCAACTGTGCAATATCGGCCTGATGCCGATCGCCCAGGCCAGCGCCGCTGTCGGACGTCAGTGAAGTGGCGTACCAGTTCAGCATGGGTATCAAGCCGCCCGCAAGGTCGTTGTCAGGCGAGGTGCCGCCAAGCGCATTGCGGCCGGTGTGGCATGCGGCACAGTGGCCCAGACCTTGCACCAGATAGGCACCACGGTTCCATTCAGCGCTCTGTCCGGCGCTGGGCTGGAACTCCCCCGGCGTGAAGTAAAGCGTGCGCCAGAAGGCCAGCAGGCTGCGCTGGTTATACGGGAAGCGCAGTTCGTTCTCGCGCTTGGCTTGGCGCACAGGCGGCAGAGTCTTGAGATAGGCGTAGAGCGCGTCCGAATCGGCGCGCGTGACCTTGGTGTAGCTGGGATAGGGGAAGGCCGGGTACAGGAAATTGCCATCCTTGCTCTTACCATTGTGCATGGCGCGCCAGAAGTCGCTGTAGGTCCATTTGCCGAGGCCGGTCTCGCGATCGGGCGTAAGGTTGGACGTGTAGATGCTGCCGAACGGCGTCGCGATAGGACGTCCGCCAGCAAACTCGGTCCCGCCACGCGCCGTGTGGCAGGCCATGCAATTGCCCGCGCGCGCCAGATAAGCACCGCGAACGATCTGTTCATCCGCATTGAATCCTCGTACCTGCTGCTGCCCACTTCCCGGGTCATGCAGCATTTGGTAGACGAAGATCGCGATCGGAATTAGCAACAGCACGAGGACGACGGCGACGAATTTTTTGACGTAAGTTACCGCGTTCATTGAGGAACACTCCCACAGGAAATTGGCAATTTGACCGAGCCGGCCGGAGCCGCAGTCATATCCTGCGGAATGGGCTGCGCTGCCAGCCAGGTCGACACGGCGCCGATCTCGTCAGGGGTCAGCTGGCGTGCAATGTTCGCCATGCAATCGGGTGCATGCGTCTTGCGCGCCCCAATCTTCCACGCGCCGAACTGGGCGTTGAGGTAGTCGCGCGGCAGGCCGATCAGACTGGGAATCGATGGCAGTACGCCAGTCAGCTTCTCGCCGTGGCAGGCGATGCAGGCGGGGATGTTGCGCGCGCGGTCGCCTTGCGTGACGAGCCTTTGCGCGTGCGCCATCGTCGTCGCTGCAAGATCCGCCGCACGGGGCGGCGAATAGGGAGGGTGCTGGGCGGCGAAGTAGTCCGCCATTTCCTTTAGATACGCGTCTGACAACGGCGACACCATGTAGGTCATCGCCGGGTACTGGCGCCGTCCGTCGCGAAAGTTGATCAGCTGGTTGTACAAGTAAGTAGCCGGCTTGCCAGCAATGCGCGGAAAATAACCGCTGCTGGTCGCCCGGCCCTCTTTGCCATGGCACGCGACGCAGGCCGCCACGCGACGTGCCATGGCGTCCTGCGGTACGGTTTGCTGGGCCACTGCGACGCCATGCGTCAACGCCAGGCCAAGCAGACATGTGCTGCTAACTGATCGGAAATGCTTCATGCGGCGAAACTGCTTCATACGGTCTCTTCAAATGGTGGCGAATGACTATGTCAAAGCGTCTGGCCAGATTCTTCGTCGAGAGCAGACTCAAAGCTCACCAGAAATTGGCTAGTTGCACGCATAGTGCATGGCGCCAACAAAAATAAACAGCATCAGCTTCTGTTAAAAATAGCAGTGCAGATTTCACCTGCACCGGTTTTGATGCCGAAAAGAGCCGTCGCTCGCTTCATGAACTACCGACGCATCTGATCCGGTCGTTTCTGTCGCTTCTGAATCTGTTTTCTTGCCAGCTAAAAAGCGAAAATCAGTGCCTGACCATTTCATCAATCGCAGGCCACCTATGTACCAATACGACGAATACGACGAGATTCTTATTAAGGAACGTGTCTCCGAATTCAGAGACCAGGTCAGGCGTCGCCTGACCGGCGAACTGAGCGAAGAAGAGTTCCTCCCGCTACGTTTGCAAAATGGTCTGTACATGCAAAAGCACGCCTATATGCTGCGCGTGGCGGTTCCGTATGGGGTGCTGTCGGCCCGCCAAGTGCGCATGCTGGCGCATATCGGACGCAAATACGATCGCGGCTATGGCCATTTCACTACCCGCCAGAACATTCAGTACAACTGGATCAAGCTGGAACAAGTGCCGGATATTTTGTCCGACCTGTCATCGGTACAGATGCATGCGATCCAGACCTCAGGTAACTGTGTACGCAATATCACGACCGAACAGTTCGCCGGCGTCGCGGCCGACGAGGTGCTCGATCCGCGCCCGCTGGCCGAGATCCTGCGCCAGTGGTCAACCATGAATCCCGAATTTGCCTACCTGCCGCGCAAGTTCAAGATCGCTCTGTCAGCGTCCCTGGAAGACCGCGCGGCAGTGCGGATGCATGACGTCGGCATTTACCTTTATACGAACGGGGCCGGTGAAAAGCTGCTGCGCGTGTTTGCCGGCGGCGGTCTCGGGCGCACTCCCATCCTCAGTTCCCAGTTGCGCGATTGTTTGCCGTGGCAACACCTGCTGTCCTATGTCGAAGCGATCCTGCGCGTCTACAACCGCCATGGACGGCGCGATAACAAGTACAAGGCGCGCATCAAGATCCTGGTAAAGGCACTTGGCATCGAACAGTTTGCCGAAGAGGTCGAGCGCGAATGGGCGTACCTGAAGGACGGCCCTTCCACCTTGACCCGCGAAGAATATGAACGCGTGGCGCAATATTTTACGCAGGCGGGTTATGACGTAGCAGCCGATTCCGAGCCGGAGCTTACCCGCCACATGGAGAGTGAGCGCCGATTCGCCCATTGGATCAAGCGCAATGTGCGTGAGCACAAGGTGCCAGGCTACGCGTCCGTGACACTCTCAACCAAGCCGGGCGCGGGGGTGCCGCCAGGCGACGTGAGCAGCGAGCAGCTCGACTACATCGCCGACTGGTCGGAGCGCTTTGGCTTCGGCGAAGTGCGCGTCGCGCATGAACAGAATGTGATTCTGCCGGATGTGCGCAAGAGCGACCTCTACCGCATATGGCAGCTGGCTTGCGCACACAATCTCGGGTCGCCCAATATTGGCCTGCTGACCGATATCATCGCGTGCCCAGGCGGAGACTACTGCTCACTGGCCAATGCGCGTTCGCTGCCAATCGCCGCCGCCATCACCCAGCGTTTCGACGACCTGGATTTCGTCCATGACCTGGGCGACCTCTCGCTCAATATCTCGGGCTGCATCAACGCTTGCGGTCACCACCACATGGGCAATATCGGCGTGCTCGGCGTCGACAAGGATGGCCAGGAATGGTATCAGGTGACCATTGGTGGCGCGCAAGGAAACAACTCGGCGCTGGGCAAAGTGATCGGTCCATCCTTCCGCGCGGAGCAGATGCCCGACGTGATTGAGCGCGTGGTCGAGACCTTCAACAAGATCCGCATCGCCGATGAAACCTTCATCGAGACCGTCAGCCGGGTTGGGATGGAACCATTCAAGGCCAATGTCTATCGTGAAGAAAGCGCGGTGCCGAATGTCTGAAGTAATCAAACTGATCGATGGTGCGCCGACAATCGTTGACGACGACTGGGTGATGCTGCGCGAGGACGCTCCGCAACACGAGCTTGGCGCGCACACGATTTTCCCATTCGCTGCGATGAGCAGCGACACGAAAGCGGTGCGCGCGGTATGGATTTCACCCGATGACGATTTCGAGCAGCAAATCGAAAACCTGCTGAATCTCGATTTGATCGCCGTGGATTTTTCGAGCTTTCGCGATGGTCGCGGTTATAGCGTGGCTACCCTGCTGCGTACCCGTTACGGCTGGCGCGGCGAGTTACGCGCCGTTGGCGAAGTACTACGCGATCAGCTGAATTATCTGCGTCGCTGTGGTTTCGACTGCTTCGCCGTAAGTGCCAATAAAGACATCCGCGACGCCATCAAGAGCTTCAGCCACTACTCAGTCCAATATCAGGGTTCGGTGGACAATCCGCTGCCACTATTTCGCAAACGGCGCGTTGGCTCGACATGAGCGACGCTGCTGCATAAAAAGGAATTCCCATGCCAGAGAACATCGAATACCGCAACAAACGCTCCTTCCTTGCCACGCTGTGGGCGGTTGCCTGGTCTTTTATCGGTCTGCGCAGCAAGCGAGACTTTGACGCTGACGACGCTGGCGGACTCAATCCGGTCTACGTCATCGTCGCCGGCTTGGTCGGCGTGACGATCTTTATCGGCATCCTGATGATGGCCGTCCGGATGGCTATCCACTAAGAGCCTGTCGATTTCGGTCGCCATTTCGTCAGACCAATCAGGCGGTTTTCCTTGAAGCGACAGTCCGCCATTGCCGGCAATTTCGACACGCTACGGATACCTTGCTCGAGTTTTTTTCGTCCTACAATTTTTAAACATATTGTCGGACCTGATTAAGGTATCGATGCCATTTACTGACAATAAAATCTCCAGTTATTTGGTTGAGCATTCGTTAACCTGTCAGTTCTTGCCAGACCCGTCTCAGGGTGGTTACCGGAAGGTTCGTTGGACCATCATGACGACCGCAGCCAACGCCGCAGCAATCATCAGCACGGAAAAATAATCCAGTCCTGCCAACAATGTGGACTGCTGGACAAGCAACTGGCCCAACTGCGACATCGCCTGCTGGGGGCCGATACTTGCACTCAGATGATCGTGCAATACGATGAAGGT